>NZ_CP098611.1:1265991-1582489 GCF_023983615.1 Phormidium yuhuli AB48
TCTAATATTTTGACCTTTTTATACTCTTTGGATTGTTTTTTTGAGGTTTCAATCATTACCTCATCTCCAACTACTATCCTTGATTTGATATCAATAGAAACATCTGAAAAACCCACAACATAGCCTTTTTGCCAAGTCTTGACCGGTCGACCTATCTGAATATAGTTTTTGAGTTCATATGCAATTAAAATCCTCTCAAAGGATGCTTGCAATACTTGTTCCAAAGATTGTGCATACTGCTTTAGAAAATCAATATATTTAGTTTGTAAGATCTCCGGGCTTAAAATATCATCGACTTCTGCACCATGTGCAATTTCATTTCGCCTCTGAGCTATTTCTTCCAATGTTTGTTCAAGTTTTAACCTAGAAGCCTTCAGAAAAAAATCTTTCGACTTACCCAGTTGGAAGTCTGTATCATCACTTTTTTTTAAATAGCTAAAAAAATCATCCTCATTAATGATTTCTTCATTAATTCTTTTAACTCCAACATCAGCAAAAATTGCATCAATGGTATTACATCTAAAATTTGCATTGTGCACAGAATACGCTTTCACATTTACGGTAAACTCTTTAGATTGAATATTTTGACAAGAGAATAAATTAGCAATAATTTGATCTCTTGTTAAGCTTTTATATTTATCTAAGTTTGATTTTTTTGCAAGTTCTATGGACTTAGAAAAATGATTTTGTTGGATCTCACGAGGTAGCTGTTCAAAGTTTTCAGCTACTGCTGCTATTGCTTTAACATACTCCTCAGCAATACGTTCTATAAAATTCTCAAAATACCCATATAAAAGAATGACTATGGCACTGTAGTTGAATTTTTTACGATAAATTT
The DNA here is from genome assembly GCF_023983615.1 of Phormidium yuhuli AB48. GTDB lineage: Bacteria > Cyanobacteriota > Cyanobacteriia > Cyanobacteriales > Geitlerinemataceae > Sodalinema > Sodalinema yuhuli. The sequence goes on from NZ_CP098611.1 coordinate 1,266,830, forward strand.
TCTCGTCCTTAGACTCCGACATACCTCCTAACAAGTCATCCATTTTTAAAACATTAGCTTTAATAAACGCATCAAGCAAACCTAAGTTTGTTGTGAATTTAGTAACCTCAATTGTGAGTTGGTTCGCCTTATTTTTTGACATTGATTTAAAAAATTTGAGTCTTATGAAAGAAAATCAGTTAAATGGTTTAACATTAAATTCATCCGACGGAGAGTATCGGTCGGTGTCGTTTTTCTTCCACTAAATAAAGATCCATTTTCTTTGTATAGCTCCTCTAGTGATTTCATAAAATCATTCTTATTCTCATCTGAAATTAGTTGTTCAGCATAGTCTGTTTTTTGGCTAAATGCGTACATAATAGGATCATAAACAACTTTAAGTGGCTGAAGACTCCACTTATAGCTATCCGTGCTTGCTCTTGCATCTTTACGATAAAGTTGAAAAGCTTTATTTCCCAAAACTTCATAAACTAGATCAATGGTTGAGATGAATAATTTTCGGTATTCATCAAGAACAGTGGAGGGAAAAGAATTTCCTTTCTGTAAAAAACGGTCTAAGATATTTCGCAGTGGTAAGCTACGCGGAAATTTGTCTAGTTGTCGGTAAGCAAAGAAACGTAAAACCAGTTCAACATCATCCATTTTTCTATAGTATTCACTTTGTTCGCAAACAATATCCCATGATTCTTGTTCGTTTTTACCTTCGAGAATTTCTGAATTTGAATCTTTTAACTCTTCATGATCTAAGAAAAACCATAATTTTTTTAATGTCAATTTTTCAGACAACTCTTTACACAGATCATTTAAAGGTCCAGCATACACTGCATTACGAGATTCCTGTGGTTCCAGTTGTATGCCACCACTATTAATGCGATCAAAGACTAACTGTTTTAATCGCTGGGCATCTTCTTTTGTTTTAGCTGTTTCTTGTAATAAGATAATCGATGAAATATATCGTCGATCAATACCAGCTTTAATTCTATCTGGAAGCTCGGAGTATTTTTTCCCATTTAGCTCTTTCCATTCTTGAAGGCCTTCAAGGGCATATTTATTTTCGTAAAATTCATAAATTGCTGAAAGCCGTTGCTGTCCATCCATCACCTCATACGAAGCATAGTCTTCTTCATATAAAAAAATAGGAGGAATGGGAATATTCATGATAAATGATTCAATCAAGTTAGACTTTCTTTCCACATTCCACCGCCGTCTCCTTTGAAAGGTAGGATCGATTTTGTATTTTTCGCTATTGATTAATTCCTTGATTGTTCCCAAAGGATACCTTGCTTGCTCAGTAACAATTCTGACATCACCGCGAATATATTTTTCATTAATTGCATCATCAGTCGAGCATCCAGCATCAATCTCAAAATCATTTTTTTGCTTCGCTGGCTCTAGGTTCTCATTTCTAAAAAGCTCAGTTTTAAGTTCATCTTTTTTTATTTTAGACATAGTTTTAATCCTTGTAAAACCTTCACTGAACAAATTAAGTCCCTTCGCATTCATATCTTTTCTTAAAGAGCTTCTCTTAAAGGAGAGATACAACAGTCCACTCTATCCCGGTTTTTCCAAGCGGCATGGGTTGAAAGTCTCTTAAGAGAGAAATTGGAAGCGAGGATGTAGAATCACGATATTCTGCCTTTAATTATACCGCATTGATAAAGTAATATGGTGCATTCAGCAACAAAAATTTAGAAAACCAAGGGAGTTAGGTATTTCAGTAAGGCTTCTCGCTACCGAACTCCTCACGTAAGGATTCAGCCAGGGACGAGAGAAGGCATGGAGACCTTTTCAGGAGCCGCCGCTGCCATTAAAGCTTGCTTCAGGAAGGTTATCACTGAACGTCCCTGAGCACGACAGGTCTGAATCACGCTCAGCCACCTAGCCGTCTGGGCAAAACCTGCCATCGAACGCGACCCACCACCAACCTTCCGCTTCGTCACCGTCAACCGCAACGAACGTTCCGCACGATTATTATCCGGGGGAATTTCTGGATGAGTCAGAAAATACCACTAGCTGCTTTGTCGCGCAGAGAGCGCAACAATAAGCCGGCATCATGCTCCACCTTCGGCAGCCACTGTTCCAGTGCTGCTTCCACTTCACTCCTAAAGCTTTGCGCCCATTCAGGGTACGCACCCCCATCCTGGGTTTCCCGCCATCGACGGTGCTGCTCAAACGCCGTATCAATCAAATCCAGGAATCCCTTCGCTACCTCTGGATTGTTCCCCGGCTTGAGCTTGCCCACCTTTTTGAACTGTCTTCTCAGATGCGCCAGACATTTCTGTTGGGCCTTCACCTCATAACCGTTGTACAGGCTGAAGTCATCCGAGACGAGCACTCCTTCAAATCGCTCACCTAATAGTTTTACTAATTCTTCCCTTGAACGGGTTTCAGCCGCGTGGAATAAGCAAAATCCTACCCCACACACTACCCACATCCACTCTTTTACACCATTGACTAGCCATGGGGTTTCATCCACTTGTCCATAGCTGTGCTGCTTTATCCGGTCTCCCAGTTCCTCTCCCATCGGCTCCACGCTTTGCGATGTCCCCGCATTGATTGCTTGTAATGTCCTCACCCCGACTGTGATTTTTCCCAGCTCTACTAAGAATTCTTGCTGCTTTTCATCGCTCATCTGGGCGTAGTTCCCCAGCTACACTATTCAAGTTTCCCCGGAATTGGTGGTTGAAATTGCGGCCAGTCGTGCGGCGATCGATTTGGGGGACAAAAAACGAGTCTATCGACGCAATGGGGTTCAGGAATATCTGGTTTGGCAAATCTTTGATGAAAAACTGGATTGGTTTTATCTGGAGGAGGGGGTTTATCAGTCTCTGACTCCTGATGAGGCGGGGATTCTCCGTAGTCGTGTTTTTCCGGGATTATGGCTGAATCGGCCGCAACTGTTGCAAAATAATCTGGCGGCTGTGCTTAATACGCTACAACTGGGGCTGCAATCTTCGGAACATGAGGCGTTTGTTCAATAAAAGCAAAACTCATTATTTAGTTGTCTGATTATTTCTAATAAATATCTTCATCTTCCGGCAATACAAAGGTTCCCACCCGCCAATCATAAAAATCTGGACATCGCCAAATAAAATAGCGAATTACAAAGGGAGGAACAATCAAAACCACGGCAGTTCGTAAATTGTCTTGCCAACATTCGCGAACTTGATTCAGATGACTAAGAATTGCCGGAATATCCCGAGTATGGCAAGGGAAGGTCAAGAACTTAGCGGTAGAGAACGAGCAAGGCACTGAGGGCAACGTTTTGGGTGGAGGCAGCCATTTTTTTATCGACCGCGAGGTAGTAAGAGGCGCAGAGTTCTGGTACTCCCATCTCTCTGGGGTGGCGTTTTTGTTGAAACAAGATGAAGTCTCGGATATAGTGGAGTATGGAACTTCTTGGTTTTGCGACTGAGATGCCTAAAGCGGATGGCTTGGCGCACGCGATCGAGAAGTTTGGGCGGTTGAGGCACTGATGAGTGGTCATAAGGAGAAAATTATCATGCAGATTACGATTGAACTTCCCGACGACATAGCCAATCAATTACAACCCGTCAATGTTTCCCGCCGAGTTCTAGAACTTATCGCTGCCGATCACTATCGTCAAGGTCGTATTGGAGCCGCCGAAGTGCGACAAATACTTAACTTTTCCTCTCGTTGGGAAACCTACAAATTTCTTAAGCGTGAGAAAGCTTATTTGCCCTATACTGAAGACGATTTAGAGCAGGATGTCCAAGCGATTCGCAATCTTTTGGCTACGGAATGATTATTGTTTCCAATACCTCCCCAATCAACCACCTGATTTTGATTGGGCAGATCGACTTACTACCTGAATTGTTCCGGCAGGTCATCATTCCCCAAGCAGTTTATAGCGAACTATCTGAGAGGATGTCTGAATAGTCATGGTCAACAGCATCGAGGTTTACCATAATGAGTGTATCCGTATTTGATAATTTTGGTAGATTGACACTTTAAACCGTTAATTTGTCTATCAAGACGGTGTACAATCTCTACTATATACGAATACCATTACTGTTCAGAACTATCTATTTAATTTGGTTTTTTATGGCATCGCCACCTGTCCCACTTGGTTTAAGATATAGCGGACAGATTGACAAGTTAGGGCGATTTATAGCTGCATTTCATCCTGGGTATTTAGGAGATACAGCGTGATGTTTGGCATCAGATGGGTTCCTGGAGTTCGACAAATTCTCCGGTCACCCTAAACCCAGAAGACCCGTCAACTTTCCAATAATTGCAACTTATAGAGACTGGCATAGAGTCCATTTTGCTGCAATAGTTCCTCATGACTCCCTGACTCGACCAACTCCCCTCGTTTCAAGACCAAGATGCGATCAACATTGCGAATCGTCGAGAGACGGTGTGCAATAATAATTGCGGTCCGTTTTTCCAGAAGTCGATCCAACGCTTCCTGAATCCAGGCTTCAGTTTTGACATCTAAATTCGCCGTCGCTTCATCCAAAACCATAATTTTCGGGTCACGTACCGCTACCCGCGCAAAGGCTAGTAACTGCTTTTGCCCCCCCGAGAGGTTGGTTCCCCGCTCCCGGAGTTGGGTATTATAGCCATCGGGGAGTTGTTCAATAAACTGGGAGACATTGGTTTGTTCAGCCGCCGCTTTAATCCGCTCAAACTCGTACTCTTCTCCCAAGGCGATATTACTTTTCACATCCCCGGCGAAGACAAAACCATCTTGAAGAATCACCCCCACATGTTGACGTAGTTCCGCCTGACGTAAGTCTCGCACATCAATTCCATCAATGAGAATGCGACCCTGTTGGGGTTCATAGAGACGACAGAGGAGGCGAATCATCGAACTTTTTCCCGCTCCCGTCGGTCCCACAATGGCTACTTTTTCGCCGCGATGAATGGTGAAGTTGAGATTATGCAAAACATATTCATCGGGTTTATAGCCAAAGCTGACAGTCTCGAAGCGAATTTCTCCACTATGACCCGGTTCAATGGAACGAGTATCTATCCCCGCCGGGTCTTGAATATCAATCGGTTCATCGAGGAGGTCGCTAATGCGTTCGACAGCGGTAAACCCCGATTGGAGGGAGGTAAACTTCTCTGCAAATTGGCGTAAGGGGTCAAACAGACGTTGTGCAAACAGGACAAAGGAGGCTAAAAGTCCGAAGTTCATCTCTCCCTCTAGCACTCGCACTCCCCCCAGCCAGAGAACCCCAGCAATGGCCACCAGAGATACCCATTCAAGAGTGGCTGAGACAGCGGAATCATGGAAGATGGTGCGATCGACGGCGGTGATATAGTCTTGGTTAATGCTGCGAAAGGCTTCGGCGTTGTAGCGTTCCCGGCGAAACAGTTGCACGATATTGATTCCGACGATATTTTCCTGAAAATTGGAATTGAGCCGGGAGAGTTCCTCACGAGCGCGATAGTTGGCTTTGCGGAACTGTTGTTGAAAGTAAATAACGATCGCCGCTGTGGGGATAAGCATCAACAGCAGCATCAGGGCCAGTTCCCACTGAACGGTGAACATGACCAGGATGAGAACGAGAATCGTGGCTAAGTCACTGACAATCCCGATGGCCCCGGTGGAGAAGACATCCCCCAACGCATCCACATCACTGGTGAGGCGAGTGATGAGTCGGCCGACGGGGGTGCGATCGAAGAAACTGGATGAGAGGGACGTCACCCGTTTAAACAGGTCATTGCGAATCTGCATCGTCATCCGCTGACCCACTTTTTGCACCAGAAAGCCTTGGATTCCATCCAGGGTGGCTCGAACCACCATCGTCAGGAAGAGTAACCCCACTAGGAGGGTGATTCCTTGGGAGAGCGTCAGTCCCTCCAGGAAGAAATAGGTGGGTTCCCCGCGAATGAAGGAGATGGTTTGTCCGACGAGAACCGGTTGAATGGAACCGGCTAAGGCGAGGGGGGCCAAGAGGGCCAGGACAATCCAGAGGAGATTCTGATTGCGTTTGGCGTAGGGAACCAGCCGCAGAAACAGCCGCCAGTCGTTGGTTTTGGGTCTGGCTTTGGGGCGATCGAGGGGGGTTACGGTCATGGGAGCGTTCTGGGATAAGCGGATGTTAACGTTTCTTCATTATCGCGATCGCGCCCCCATTTGTGCAAATTTTGGCACAATCTCCCTTGAATAGTTAAGGCCACAAATTGCCTCATATTTCCAAACCATCCTCTGATCCAGCGTAATGATTCCAGATTGTTAAGCTGTGGGGCGATCGCCGCGATCGCCTGCTACAATGACCCCCAACCTTCCCAACTCTCAACCCCTCATCTGAGAATCTAATTCTGATGGTTGTGGTGCGTCGTTCCTTCCTACTCTTAGCCAGTCTAGGGTTTCTCCTCAGCCTCAGCCTCGGCTGTCGTTCCCCCTGGACATTACAACAAAGCGACGTCAACCGTCCCCCCCCACTTCCCCAACATCCACAAATTGAAGCGTACTTCAACCAAAACCCCGCTCACCACTACACCGATCCCTATCGCCAAATTTCCCGCGACGGCGATAACCTCGAACAACTCCTCATCGACACCATCGAAAACGCCCAAGAACGCATCGATATCGCCATTCAGGAACTCCGACTCCCCAAACTCGCTTGGGCGATCGCCCGCCAACATCAAGCCGGAGTATCCGTCCGTCTTATCCTAGAACATGACTATAATCGCCCCTGGAGCGACTATAGCCCCGAAGAAATCCGCCAATTCGACGATCGCCAACGCTCCCGCTACGAAGAAGCCAAACGCTTGATTGATCGCAACAACGACGGCGTGATGAGTCCCGAAGAAATCGCCGAAAACGACGCCCTCGTTGTCCTCCGCAACGCCCAAGTCCCCACCATCGATGATACCGCCGACGGCTCCCGGGGCAGCGGCCTCATGCACCATAAATTCGTCCTCATCGACAACAACATCCTCATCACCGGTTCAGCCAACTTCACCCTCTCAGGAATCCATGGCGACATGGGAGAACCCGCCAGTCGAGGAAATCCCAATCATCTGCTACGCCTCAACAATCCCCAATTAGTCAGTCTGTTTCGCGAAGAATTTGAATTCATGTGGGGAGATGGCCCCGAAGGAACTCTCCAAAGTCGCTTTGGCTTACGAAAACCCCATCGTCCCCTACGCAACCTCACCATCGGCGATACCCTCGTCTCAGTGAAATTTTCCCCCACCTCAAGCACCCTTCCTTGGGAACAGAGTACCAACGGAGAAATCGCCGCTGCTCTCAATAACGCTCAACATCAAGTTAATTTAGCCCTCTTTGTCTTCTCCGCTCAAGATATTACCAATCAACTCATCGAACGTCACCAAGCGGGAGTCGAAGTTCGGGCCTTAATTGACCGAGGTTTCGCCTTTCGTCACTACTCCGAAGGCCTGGATATGTTAGGAGTCGCCCTCGCCGATGACCAATGTCGATATGAGGTAGATAACCAACCCTGGGACCCGCCTATCTCTAGCGTTGGTGTTGCTCAACTTCCACCAGGGGATGTCTTACATCACAAGTTCGCCCTCGTCGATGATTCCCTCGTCATTACCGGCTCTCACAACTGGTCAAATGTGGCCAATGTCAGCAATGACGAAGCTGTGTTAATGATTCAAAATCAGACCGTAGCCGCCCATTTTCGCCGCGAATTTGACCGTCTTTATCAGACCGCAGACTTAGGGATTCCCTCCCATATTGCTCGACGGATTCGCCAACGAGAAGCAGACTGTCCAGTGATGATTCACCGCAGTAGTGCTCTTCCCGAGGTAGTTGATTTGAATACCGCCAGTTTAGAGGAGTTGAAAACCCTTCCGCGAATTGGCGATGTCTTAGGACAACGGATTATCGAGGCGCGTCCATTTAAGAACCTAGAGGAGGTGTTACAAGTCCGAGGAATTGGTGAACAAACTCTCAACGGTTGGGGCGATCGCGCTCAGGTATCTCCATCTTCTAACCCCTAACTTTCTCAACTGACCTGAGTGGTTATATCCGAGGAAATCGGCTCTTGCAAGCGTTTCTGAACCACCTCAATGGTGCGATCGCTCCAAGCCATCATCCCATGTAACAGCACCGGAACCTGAATCACCTCACCAACGGGTAAACAGCAATGTTGCGAGGGAACAATAATGAAATCCCAAAGAGTCCAAATACTGGTAATCTCCACATCGAGACGGTCTAAGTCTTGATCCAAATCCTTCAGCAACCGACTCCCTGGACGCATTTCTAATCCCGTTCGTCGAGGAAAAGTATAGGCTAGCCAAGTTCCCAAATGAGGCGACGCAATGGTAATAAAATGCCGCACCCGTGACGCGCCATTGAGCCGTTGTAGGTAATAGCGACTGACAATTCCTCCCATACTCAATCCCACCAAATCAAACTCAGCGTCTGCGGGAAGGTGCTGTTCAATGAAGCTCGCCAATTGTTGCGCCAGGTCAGCCAGTCCCAGCGCACCCCAACGATGAAACAAATCCGGGCTATAGACCGTATAACCCTCAGCTTGTAAGCGTTGCTTCATTTTCGAGAAAACTTTAGATTGGCGAAAAATGCCGTGAACCAACACCACAATTTTCGCTGACTCTTGACTCGAAGAGGGTAAAACAGATGACATAGACATAGAGGTAGGCTCAACTCAACAGGACTCAAACCGTGAGACTTAACCCCAACCATTTTTAAGACTAAGTCTCCCGAAAAACATGAGATTAAGAAAACAAAAAGGACTGCACATAAAATGCTAACGTAGCACTCCCCACTGGAACCGTTAAATTATCTAAGCCGAGGCTTGAAAACGATTCCAGGAGCGTCGCCGTCGTCGCTACTAACAACGATACTAAAATTAGCTCACTCCAGGGAGCACCAGAGGCCAGTAATACGAACTGGCTAATGAGGTAACTAATGCTAAACATGGCCGCCGTTCCCTCCAGGCTTTTCGTCATCCCCAAAACCTGATAGGGGTGTTTCCCAAACCGCATTCCCACCAACGCCGCACAACCATCACCCCAGGTCATAATCAGAATCCCCAAGGCGGTATAGTAGGGGGCGGACTCCCAGAACGCCGCAATCAGAACCCCAATACTGACAGCGTAAAAGAAGGTTCCCAGACTCTGGCGACCAATACTGTTAACCCCTGGAAGCAGAGGAAGCCAGTAGGAGAGTAAGGCCGCAAACCCCGCCACGATCGCCGCTGCAATGCCAATCCAAGCGGGGACTCCCAATCCCCAGGCGATGAGGATGACGTTCCCCGTACCAATATGGACAATTTTGCGGCTAAACTCCGGGTTAAGATGACGATAGCGATAGAGAGCTTCGGCGCTGCTGAGAACCACTCCTAACCAGACCACCACTACGCCACTGGAGAACCATAGCGGGGTGGTGGTGGGGACAAGGCCGGACTCTAACATGGCATCTGAGATAAGCAGTGGGGAGGACAGGATGGCACAAAACCTAGAAATTCCCCTTATCCTATCAAGAATTGTCGATCGCCCCCTAGACCTGAACCCCTCGCCATCCCCCCTGTTGCTACTATTCCCGTTTAATCGATTGGAGTTGACCCTATGCTGAGTGCGATCGCCAAACAGACCGCTTTAACCCTCATTCGAGTCTATCGTCTCTTCATCTCTCCCTGGACCTTACCCTCCTGTCGTTTCCAACCCACCTGTTCCACTTACGCCGTCGAGGCGATCGAACGCTTTGGTCCCTGGCGAGGGGGACTCTTAGCCCTACGCCGGATTTTACGCTGTCACCCCTTCCATCCCGGCGGTTATGATCCCGTCCCTCCTCACCCCTCTAGCACCCCTTCACAAGACTCCTAGCCATCGCTACAGGATTAAATTGACAACCCGATTCTCGTCCGGAAACTTGCTATGCTAAGTTTTGTGACGGTTAAGGGGCCATTTCCCTGAAGGAGTCCCCCGCCGTCACGAGAGAACACGTCATAGTCAAACACCGAGGAGAACCCCCATGGATTTCATTCCTGAGTCAATCAAACCCTGGCTGAACTTCATTCACCCCTTACTGATGTGGGGAATGTTGGCGATCGCCATTTATGCCCTCTACACCGGTCTCAAAGTCCGTAAACTGCGTTCTGCTAGCGGCGAAGAGAAAAAAGAACTCGTTCAAGGAGACTTTCGCAGCAAACACTTCAAAATTGGCTCCTTACTCCTAGTTGGCGTCGTCCTCGGCACCATCGGCGGGATGTCCGTCACCTACATCAACAACGGTAAACTCTTCGTTGGCCCCCACCTATTAGTGGGACTGAGCATGATGGGACTTGTGGCCCTCTCCGCCTCCCTCGCTCCCCTCATGCAACGAGGTAAAGACTGGGCCCGCTATAGCCACATTAGTCTTAACATCGCCGTCGTCGGCCTGTTCGCTTGGCAAGCGGTCACCGGAATGAACATTGTTCAACGGATTTTAGAAAACTTTTAACCCCGCTGAACGGGAGATTCGGTCGTTGATATTTGACATCACTGACCGAATCTCCTCTTGACAATTACTCGATTCCGTGGTAGCTGAGAGTTTGATGGATAGCATGAATCCGACGTAACTGGTCATAGCGTAACCACTCCCAGTTATTGCGGAAGCCGCTCGCCTCTAAGCGTCCGGTAGCCGGGTTGAAGTAACTATAAGCCCGGGCCTCCAGGATAGCCTCAACTCCCGTTGCTCCTCGGGCCTTAGCCTCTTGTAAATTAGCCAGGTAATGCTGAGCCGCTAGAGGTGCTTGGTTAGCTAAATCCAAACCCGCCACAAACTCTAACACCGACAACTCCATACCGTGGGCTGCCGCATACTCCTCAAGGGCCGCACTATATTGATAAATCCGTCGCAGTTGCAGTAAATCCGCCTCTTCCGGGGTTCTAGCCCCATGCTGATAACTGAACGTTCCCATATTGTGCTTACCATTCCCCGGATCGCGGTGGCCCCAGTAGCCGCTACTTTTACCCCCATCCACCGTGCGGGTTCCTTCCGCCAAGCCGATGGCGATGGTTCCTGGGGAATAGGAATCTGCAAAGAGTTGTTGCATCAAACCCGGGCGAACGAGAGGCGAGGAAATTGCCTCACCCGAGCCATCGAAGCGGATATTCATCTCGCCGAGAGAGCCTTGAGAACTCATGGCGATGGGGGCAAAACCACCGCTTTTCACCATGGACTTGTACAGCAATACTGCCACATCGGCCCGAGTCGCCGAGAAGTGAGGATAGAGAGCCATCTCCTCTAGCTCTTCCTCCTGTTCCTCTTCTTCCGAATGCAAGATAATAATCTCATGGCCCACAATCGCTTTGAGGGCATTATGAGCCGACTCCGGGACGCGATCGAGATCCGTAAAACTTAAAACCGTGTTGGCCTCCAACTCCTCCGTTAACTCCAAATCAAAATGAGTCGCCAGGGCCACCAGGGCCTCTAGGCGAGATACCACTGGTTCCACCTCGTTCTCAACCGACTTACCGGTGAGCCGTTTACCAAAATGTTGGAGATGGACGTCCTTACCGGTAACCTTAGCTGCCTGAGCCTCGTCCTCCAGACTGGATGCGTCTGACACCTCTTCTGAGGACTCCTTGAGGGAAGGGTTCATGGTTTCACGGATTTCCAGGCTTTTATCTAACCAGGCTCGTAATTCCGCTTCCGTGAGGGGGTCATCGGGATTAAACTTCCCATCCTCCGCCGCTGGAATAATCCCCTGACGGGCCAACGCTTCAATAAAGGGACGTTCGTAGCGATCGCTCAAATCCGCAAACTCCACCGTCTCGGGGAGGTCAGGGAGGTCAATATTATTCCCTAAAATGGGAGGGGGTCCATCTGGGGATTCCGGGGCACAAACGAGCATTCCACCCGCTCGTCCACTTTCAGCAGGACTCAATGCAACGACATTGCAATTGTCGGGAAGTTGAATCCCCACCGACGCGGCCATGACCGCCTCCGCACTCGGAATAGCGGCAGCCAATGCGATCAGTGCAACAGGGGGGAACTTCATAGCCTTAAGCAATCCTTTCGTGAGATAGTTTGGGGTCAGGTACAGTGGATAATCTGTCTTCGTCCTTCAAGACTTTAGCGCAAACTTCGGGAGAATTGGCGATCGCCCTGACGAATCCTAAAAGTCCTGAGGGGCGATCGCCCCAGTTTCTGCATCAGTGATTAAACTAGAGACAGTTGACCGATCACAACCCAAACAAAGTTCCCAACGGTCAGCTATGATTTCAATAACCTCACCACTCTTGTTTATCAAGACCCTTTACTCCCTATCATGAAGCGTAGTCGAGCCACCAGTAAAGCCAAATCCGCATTCAACTATACCCTCCTAGCCCTGATTGGCGGCGTCTTCATCCTCGGAATAGGGATTGGAATCGCCTTCAGTTCCACCACCACCGTCAACGCCCAAAACGTCGCCTCCCGAGAAGTCCTTGATCGCAGCGTTGCCAACCCTGAATTTTGCGTGAAATATGGCGCCAGTGCCATGGTGGTGGAAAGTTATTCCTATATCACCCTCAACCCCTTCAACGTTTACGTCTCCCAACCCAGGATGCACCCCGGCTGTGTCGTCCGCAACACCAACTGGTCAATTCTCGAACGGATGAATGTCGTTTCCTCCGACGAAGTCCGTAACTGTCGCAACCGCCTCAATACCTTTGGCTTTATGGGAGATATCAATGATAATCCCACAGTCCAATGTATCTATCAAAACCAAGCCCAAGACAACAACTTCCTCAGACAACCCGGGAGCGGTGTCACCAATAAAGCCCCTGAATCTAATCGTTTTTAGAGAAGGCAAAAGGCAAAAGAGGCAAGAGGCAAGAGGCAAAAGGCAAAAGGGGGGAATCCATCTCGGGTTTGTCCTCTGTGTCCTCTGTGACTCCGTGGTTCTCTCTTGCCTCTCCCCCCCCTCCTCTTCCGACCTGTCCTCTGTGCCTCTGTGGTAACCCTCTCCCCCCCAAACCAACAAAGACGCGCCATAACAGCGCGTCTGAGAGAGTCTATCTGGGGAATTCAGGGACTCAAGACCAAGTCCCTTAGGAACGGAGAGGGAGGGATTCGAACCCTCGGTACGGAGTTCACCGTACAACAGATTAGCAATCTGCCGCTTTCGACCACTCAGCCACCTCTCCAGGTGTCACAGAAAAACATCATAGCATATCCGTTTGACATTGCAAGGCCATCCCCAAACTTTTTTCTCAGCCTTGACTCAAGCCTCGCATTGCCTCCGCCACCTGGCCTGAAATAAACGGCAGCAAGGTCTCTGACTGACTCTGGGCCGGCCCCTCGCTGAAGACCACCAAGAGATAAGGATTGGCATCAGACAGTTCAATATAAGCCGCATCATGGCGGACTTGACTGGTTAATCCCGCCTTCGACCAAACCCCCGTATCCAAGGGTAACCCCTGACCTAAAAAGCCCGTTACCTGATTTTCTGGGTCAGCAGCTAATGCTGCCGGATCGAGATTGCGTTTCATCAGGGCCATCATCTGCTGCGATCGCTCCGACGACACAGCCACCCCACCCACAATACTATGCACCAAACGAGCCGTCGCATTCGTGGTCAGCATATTGCGGTTGTCCATCATCGTCCCCAGAAAGGCCCGTTCCCGACCATAGGCCCCATCACACCAGGTCTTATGATTGACATTAATCGTCTCTAACTCCTCCCATCCCAACGATTGGAAATAGCGATTGACAATGTTGCGCTGCATTTTCCAGGTTTCAAAGGGGCCGGGGGGCAATTCTGGACCGCTGGTGGTTCCCGTGAGAACATCCACAATCAAGCTGGTCGCATCATTACTCGAATCCACAATACTATCGCGCACCGCCCGGTCCAGTTCCGCCGAAGGTTCAATCATGCCCGTCTCCAGCCACTCCGACACGGCCACCAGGTAGAATAACTTGACGACACTCGCCGGATAAATCCGTTCCACCCCCCGATAGTGGAAGCCCCGAGGTTGATACTTCCAGAACTCATCGGAACTGAGGGCCCCACCCGTATTTACGGCAATGGGAGGATCATAAGGAATCCAGGTTAGGGCCAGTTGGTTTTTAGCAAGTTGGGGAAAGGTGGCCCAAACCGCCTCAAGAATGCGATCGCCGACAGCTTCGAGTGATTCGTCTTTTCTGAAAAACGTCATGGTGGAGTCTAGATAATGGCTACAGGAGCGATCGAGTTGCACGAATCTGGAGAATATCGTAATTTAGCCCCTCTCAATCTCTATGATTCTCCCCAACGGGATAGCTTGGCAACCCAGGCCGCAACGGGACGATACCTGCGAATTTTATCACTGCCCCATGGTGACGAGTCATCCCTGCGGGTGCGACTGTGTGAAGACGACTATCCCGGTTGGCTGGCCCCAGAAGCGGTGGTCCAGCTTGAACCCGTCCCTTCCTCCTCTCCCTATGTGGCTGTTGAGTTTTCGGAGATGGAAATTCGCGACATTATCCCCGAGGTGATTGAGTTTACGAAACAAGCCATGGCCCAACCCAACCACTATCTCTGGGGAGGAACCCTCGGCCCCAATTATGACTGTTCGGGACTGATGCAAGCGGCCTTCGCTTCAGTGGGAGTCTGGTTACCCCGAGATGCCTATTTACAAGAAGCTTTCACCCTAGCCGTTTCCACCGAAGCCATGCAGCCAGGAGATTTAGTATTTTTCGGACCCCCCCTCAAAGCCACCCACGTGGGATTATATCTGGGAGGCGATCGCTATATCCATAGTTCCGGTCGAGAGTTGGGTCATAATGGCATTGCCATTGACCGCCTCGCCAACGATGGGAGTCAAGTTAGTCGTAACTATCGCCGGATCTTGCGGGGTGCGGGCCGAGTTATCCACAGTTATCACCCAGGGGATTTGTTGCCGTTGCAACCGGACTGAGGTTCACAAAGTCCCTACAATAAAGTGAGGATCATTGCCGACACCGACCTCACCATGCACGTTACCTTTAATATTCTGCGCCAAACTCGCGACAACGCCCCCCGTTCGCAAACCTATCAACTCGACGTTGACCCCAGTGAGACCATTCTCACCTGTCTCGATCGCATCAAATGGGAACAGGATGGCAGTCTAGGCTACCGTAAAAACTGCCGTAACACCATCTGCGGCAGTTGTTCGATGCGCATTAATGGCCGTTCAACCTTAGCCTGTAAAGAGAATGTCGGGGCAGAAATCGCCCGGCTGCGGCAGATTCACGGCCTATCGGACGAGGAAATTCCAGCCATGACGATCGCCCCCATGGGCAATATGCCGGTCATTAAGGATTTAGTCGTGGATATGCGCAAATTCTGGGATAACCTGGATGCCGTCGATCCCTATGTCAGCACCCAGGCCCGTCAGATTCCCGAACGGGAGTTTTCCCAATCCCCGCAAGAACGGGAAAAACTCAGTCACAGTGGCAACTGCATCCTCTGCGGGGCCTGTTACTCAGAATGTAACGCCGTTGAGGTGAACCCCAATTTTGTCGGTCCCCACGCCCTCGCCAAAGCCCAGCGGATGGTGGATGATAACCGGGACGATCGCACCGAAACCCGTATCAATCAATATGAACAGGGAACCGATGGGGTTTGGGGCTGTACTCGTTGTTATTACTGTAATTCCGTCTGTCCCATGGAAGTCGCCCCCCTCGATCGCATTGGGGAGGTGAAGCAAGCCATTCTCTCCCGCCGTGATACCAGTGCCAGTCGGGCCGTCCGTCACCGCAAAACCCTGGTGGAATTAGTCCGTGATGGCGGTTGGGTGGATGAGCGCAAATTTGGGGTGCAAGTGGTGGGAAATTACTTCCGGGATTTACGCGGGATATTAAGTTTAGCGCCTCTAGGCTTACGGATGTTAGTCTGCGGCAAGTTCCCCCTCAGCTTTGAGAAGTCCGAGGGAACCCAAGAGGTGCGATCGCTCATTGATTCCGTGCGGGAGTTGGAAGCACAGAATCGGTAGAGGAGGAGGAGGGGGAACCACAGAGTCACAGAGGACACAGAGACGTAGGGGCGAACGGCTGTTCGCGCCCTCTCCCGGCATAACTGCCTGTTCCCTTCTTCTCCCCTATTGCCTATTGCCTTCCCCTCCTGGGAGGGGTTAGGGGTGGGTTATGCCTATTGCCTATTGCCTTCTGTTCCCTGTTCCCTTCTTCTCCCCCTATTCCCCCTCCAACGCCTTACGTAAATGTCCTCCAGCCGCCTCTAAGCGCGATCGCCCTTCCTCAACCTCCAACCCAGACCAATGGACAAATAACGCCAGTTTGACCCGTTGCTGACAGCGGTCTAATAAGGACTCTGCCTCACTTCGGGATAAGTCTGTTAAATCCACTAGGGTGCGGATGGCGCGATCGCGTAATTTTTGATTGGTGACAGACACATCCACCATGCGATTGCCATAGACTTTCCCCAGTTTCACCATGACACTGGTGGAGAGGATGTTTAGCACTAACTTGGTCACCGTTCCCGCCTTTAAGCGCGTTGAACCGGCTAACACTTCTGGCCCCACCAAAAGGCGAATCTCTAAATCGGCCTGACTGGGGACTTGTTCGATGGGGACACAGGCGATAAAAATCGTGGTGGCCCCTCGTTGACGGGCCTCTGCGATCGCCCCTTGCACATAGGGAGTTGTTCCTCCAGCGGAAATCCCCACCACCACATCCTGGGCCGTCACCCCTCGCTCAACTAGGGCCAAGGCCCCATCCTCAAACCGATCCTCTAAGGCCTCTGAACTGCGAACCAGAGCGGCTTCACCCCCCGCTAAAATGCCCTGTACCAGCTCGGGAGGGGTGCAGAAGGTGGGGGGACATTCTGCCGCGTCAAGCACCCCTAAACGCCCGCTCGTGCCGGCGCCAATGTACAATAAGCGACCCCCTCCAGCTAGGGCCTGCGCTGTGCAATCAATGGCTTGGGCGATCGCCTCGCGAGCGGCCGTGATGGCCTGCAACACCCGGCCATCCTCCTCAACAAACAAATCGACCAATTCCAGGGAACTGAAGCGATCCAACTCCTGAGAATTGGGATTACTCTGTTCCGTTAACAAATGTCCGCGACTCTCCAATGGTTCTAACTCCCTTACAACAACCCTTCTAAACGGCGACGAATATCATCTAACTGGGCCGTGGGCACATCCTCTTCCTGAGAAGGACGTCCCTGCTGTTGCTGTTCTCGTTCCCAATCAGTATCCTCTAAATTGGTTTCCGGCGGTGAGAGGAAAATCCGCTCCTCCGGAGACTTGGGGACAAAGCCCTCGGGGATTAACTTGGCTTCATAGTGGCAACTGTTGCAAAATTCCTCAATCTCTTCGGAATCGAAGGCCTCCGCCGTGGGGACATGGAAATCTTGGGCCTCCAACAACATGGCATAGCGTTCCGCATCATCCTGAGACTCAAACATCATGACAATGTTTCGTTCTCCCCCCTGGGGGGTTCCTAAACGAATCGTGTGAATGCCCTCATTCTCCTGACGGGCATTGAATAACAAGACATAGACTTTCATGACAAACCCTCCGCATCGAAATTCCAGCCGTCGTTGTTTTTAATGTACCGTGAAAGCGATCGCCCCCTAATCTGTCACCCGTCCCTGTTGTCCGGGAAAGTTTCCCGCTAGGATATCCTTTACCTGTTCCCCCCTGCTTACAGATGAGCGAGTTCTCTGACCCGACCCCTCCCACAGATCCTCAACAGGAACCCCAACGGGAACCCCAACCTCCCCGCCGCCGGCGGGCCCTGTGGGCGATCTCCATTCTTGTCTTAACAGTCCTCGCTGGGGGAAGTCTTTGGGGCTGGCGGTTTGTTCAGTACCAACTGGCCCCACTCTTGTCTGAGGAATTAGGACAACTCCTGGAACGGCCCATTGAGATGGGTGAGTTGGAAGGGGTGTCTCTCGGCCATGTTCGCTTTGGTGAATCTCAGGTTCTCCCCAGTGAGGATCAACCCAGTCAAGCCAATATCGAAGCCGTCCATGTAGGATTTAATCTCCTGTCCCTAGTCTGGAATCGTACTCTCCCCTTAGATGTCCGACTAGAAGAGGTGGATGTGACGATTCCCCAGCTTGAGGATGGGAATTGGGCCACCACGGATCTCCGGGAACCGGGAGAACCGGGGTTCATTCAAATTCAACTCAACCGGATTCGCGTTGATGGGGGAAGTCTCACGGTGATTCCCCAGCCGAAACCGGAGTTCAATGGATCTGAATCCCCGCCAGACTCCGACGCTCCTGAGCAAGAGACGACGGTTAACCTCATGAATTGGCAGCCTTCGGGAGAAGTGGCTGAGGTGAACTCCCTGATTCCCCTGGCGGACAACTCTGAGATTGCTCCTCCTGAACCCATTACCCTACGACGCTTTAGTGGGGATGCCGAATTTAGTGCCGAGGGCGATCGCATCAGCTTTAACGCCACCGGCTATCACAACATTACCGGCCGCCTCAACGCCCAGGGTGAGTTTAGCAACCCAGACCAAGCCGTCAACTTAAACCTCTCAGCCCAATTCCTGCAAGGAGAGGTGGTCTCTCCCTGGATTCCCGCTCCCCTGAGGTTGGAGGGAGGGGAAATCTTCGGCAACCTTTCCATGCGGCTCACCACTGATGGCCGCGAAGCCCCCCTTAACCTACAGGGAAATCTCCGCTTTAATGACCTGGATTTAGACTTAGCTGGGGTTCCCCAACCGATTCTTGATGGGTCAGGACGAATGCGTTTTCAAGGAGATCTCATTGCCTTTGAGGAGATTTCCGCCAGTTATGGGGACGATATCCCCATGACCATTCCCCAGGGCTTAATGCACCTGGAACGGGGCTATGAAATCCCTATTGTAGTCCCTCCCACAGATTGGCAAACCATCGCCGAAACCCTCGATTTAGAGTTTCCCGTAGAGATTACTGGAGAGTTGGAAGGGGTTTTACAAGTAGTGGGGGATATTGAAAATCCCTTACTCATCGGGGAAGTGCGCAATACCGATGTGATCATTGTCGATCGCCTTCCCTTTAGTGAGCTTCAAGCCCGCTTTGGCCTCTCCACAGAAACCTCAGAATTCCTCATTGAACAACTCAATGCCACTCCCGCAGAAGGCGGGGGAGAGGTGCAAGCAGCGGTACGGGTTGAGTTGCCGGAACAGGAAGATGAGGCCCCCGTGGTGGAAGCGGAGTTTATTGTCCGTAACGCCTCCGCCGATGCGATCGCCCGTCGTTATGACATACCCACCACAGGGACAATTGGCCCCGTTAGTGCCCGAGGGATGTTGCAAACGGCGGGTGACGAAACCCTCATTAGCCTCCCCATTATTGAAATTGCTGGAGGTCGGGGCCAAGGCGGGGTCTTACTCCAAGAGGAAACCTGGCGGCTGGAACTGGCCACAGAATCGGTCTCGTTAGCCAGTGTCATTCCTCAAGATATCGGTCAAACCTATGGTGTCGGCGGCTTTACGGGTCAACTGATTCTCGCTGGAGAGATTGGCGTGACCGAATTAGAGCAACTTGAAGCCTTAGCCCAAGGAAATCTCCAGTTGCTGGGGACGGCGGTTCCCCTACAAGCGGCCCTACAGAATGGCACTTGGGAAACAATCCTCACCGCCGAAAATCTAACACCTCCCTCCCATCTTTTACCCCAAGAATTGGCTCAACTCCCCTTAGGAGCCATTTCTGGGAATTTACAGGTGGCGGGAACAGTGGCGGATTTAGAAGACTTCAATTTGGCGAACCTCAGCGGACAAACCTCCTTCACCACCACCATTGCTGAGAGTCCCCTGCGTCTGGATGGGTCCCTGGGTGATGGACTCTGGCAAGCTCAACTGGTGACGGAAGGATTACCCCTGGCTCCCTTCATTGAGGTTCCCCCAGAACTGACCCTGGGAACCTTTGCGGGCCGGGCTGGATTTGGGGGCGATGTGGCTCTGTTGGAAACCTTAAGTCCTCAAACCCTGGAAGCGGCGATTCAAGGGGAACTCACGGTTAATCAGGGTCGAGTGGAGATTGCCAGCCGAATTACCCAGGGACAACTGCAAGGGGAGGCGAGCGCCCAAAATGTCAATATCACCCCCTTTGTTCCCACGGCGGAACTGACCCCCTCCCGTCTCAGTGGCCAGGGTCAGTTTCGGGTTCCCTTAGATAATCTCTCCCCAGAAACCTTGATGGCTGAAGGTCAACTGGGAGTCATCTTAGGCGAGGGAAGACTTGGGGGACGTTTTGAACTGGCCGAGGGAAATTGGCTGATTGATGCTGAGCAATTGCAAATTCCCCTGACTCCCTTTGTCGACGCTCCGGTTGCTCTGTCTCCTTTGGGGAAGCGGGTTGACGGTGATGCCCGGTTAACAGGGTCCGTGAGAGATTTACGGCCCCAAGCTATCTCCGGACAGTTAGAAGTCGGCTTTATCGTGGGAACCACAACGCTGGCCCAGGAGCCGACTGAGGACCTGGGTGGAGTGTTGATGGATATTACCCTAGAGGATGGGGGCTGGCAAGTTTCAGCACGACTGGAAAATGCTCAATTAAGGGAATTAGTCCCTGGACTTCCCCCATTGCCGACACAAACAGCGGCCCTCGATGTGGCGGGACGCTTAGATGGGGCGATCGCCCTCACGGGGGGGTGGCAGGAGTTCACCCCCATCAATATCGCCATTCAGGAAGGAAACCTGCAAGTGCGTGATTTCCAAGTGGGCGATCGTCGCTATGACCGAGTGATTGGGGGTCCCATCACCGCTGACCAAAAGGGAGTCCTGGTGGAACTGGCCGGACAAACCGAACCTTTCCTCGGTCAGCCTCAGGATAGCCTTTCCCTACGTCTAACCCCGGACTTCTCCCCTCTGTCCTTCACCCTGCAATTGGGGGAAACCACTGCCGAAGGTGTACTGGACAATAAACTCTGGAACCTCGACCTGAGGAACTTCCCCCTAGCCATGCTCAATCTACAGCCGATGGAAGACCGGGGCATCCTCGCCGGCGACCTCACCACTGAAGTGAGAGCCGCCCCCACCGGGTCTTTCGTCTCCGGGACCTTAGATATCCGAGACCCCCGTTTAGGTTTAACCCAAGCTGATAGTGTGCAAGGGCAATTTGTTTGGGCTGACGAAGTCCTACAACTCAACTCGGTGGAATTGCAACAGGGAGACAGTCGCTATGGATTTGATGGCACTATTGCGACCCATGACGATCCCACATTTGCCGGAGCCTTCAAAATTTATCGGGGGGAAATTCAACAAATTTTAGAGGCCCTGCGTTGGTTTAACCTTGATGATGTACAGCGGGGTTTAGAGCCGGCTACCTACGCTGGCGTTGATGCCCTAACCGTTGTCGGCGTGGGAGACCCCGACGCTACCCTCATCCGGCAATTGCAACGATTAGTGGAAATCGATGTCCTACTGCAACAGCAACAACAAGCCCGAGACGAGGCCTCACCGTTACCGGAATTAGCTAAGTTACAGGGGCAGTTTTCTGGTGAGGTAAATCTTGCGGGGTCTCTGAGTGACGGGATTGATTTTAACTTTGACCTCGCGGGAGAAAATTGGCAATGGGACCGCTACAAAATTCATGACATTGCGACTCAAGGGGCAGTCGAACAGGGGGTTTGGGATATTCAAACCCTTAATGTCCAGGCCAATCTCGACGACCCCCAACTGACTCGCCTGAACTTTAACGGCATTTTGGGGGCCCCGGAACAGTCGGGTCAGTTTGTGCTGACGGGGTTACCGATGTCCGTCGTCTCAGAGTTTATCGAATTTCCTGAAGGGGTCCGCCTTGCCGGCAATTTGAATGCGAGTGCGACCCTGTCAGGGAGTCTGGAGAATCCAGCCGCTCGGGGAGAACTTCGCTGGAATGATGCCCAAATCAATCAACAGTCTGTACAAACAGCTCAAGGCGGGTTTGGGGTTACCGATGGTCGCCTTAATTTTGGTGCAGGAGTGGTGTTACGAGAGGAGGCGGAGCCGATTCGTCTTCGGGCAACTCTGCCGATTCTCTTCCCTGGCGCTACAGTACGCCCAGAGAGCAATGAGTTTGAAATTGGCATTAATGCCCAAAATGAAGGATTAGAGGTGTTGACAGCCCTCACAGACGGCACTCTGGAATGGTTGGGCGGTGAAGGGTCTTTGGAACTCACTATTGCTGGGGAGCAAGTGGGTACGGGGTTGAACTATGTGCCGTTGGCGACTCGGGGACGGGCGGAGTTCCGGGATGCAGAGTTTAATTCTCCCCAACTTCCGGAACCGTTAACTCAGGTCAATGGAGTTCTGGAATTTCTCGATGACACGGTGGTGATTCCTGAGTTGGTGGGCCAGTTCCGCCAGGGGTCGGTTCAGGCCGCTGGGGAATTGCCGGTGTTCTCACCCCTGCCGGTGGAAAGCCCCTTGGAGGTGACGTTTGACCGAGTGGAGTTAGACCTCGAAGGCCTCTATAAAGGTCGCATTGATGGGGTGATACGGGTAACAAACTCAGCCTTATTTCCCGATTTAGGGGGTCAAGTGCTGCTGACGCGGGGCCAGGTGTTTATTGCTGATGAGGAAAACCCGGGAACGGGGGGAGAGATGGTGGATTTAGAGACGCCACCGATTATTAGCTACAACAACTTACTGTTGGAGTTGGGGCGAGGGGTTCAGATTGTTAGTTTCCCGGTTCTCAATTTTGTGGCTGATGGCAAGCTATTGGTGAATGGCCCCTTTGAAAGCCCGGAACCTAGCGGGACGATCTTTTTACGGAATGGACAGGTGAATCTGTTTACGACTACCTTTACCCTGGCGGGACGGGAGAATACGGCAACCTTTGACCCTGAGTTCGGTCTGGACCCAGTTCTAGATGTCAGCTTACGGGCAGCGGTTCAGGAGACAACTCGCCCCCGGATTGTTTCACCGGTGGGATTCGATCGCCTGGGAACGGGGACGGAGATTGTTGATCCCTCCATTGAACGGGGTGGGGTGGAAACGGTGCGGATTGAGGCCCGGGCCCAGGGACGGGCCAGTCGTCTGTTTGAGGGCTTTCCCAATGGGGAGGGGGTTGTACAAACACCTCTGGAGTTGAGCAGTTCTCCGGCGCGATCGCAGACGGAAATTCTCTCGCTGATTGGGGGCGGGGCCTTAGGGACTCTCGGCCGCCAGGACCCGTCGTTGGTGGTGGCAAGTTCGGCGCTGTTAACTCAGGTACAATCAATTGTGGGTCGTGCCCTGGGTTATCGGGATTTTCGCTTATTTCCGGCAGTAGACCCTCGCACGTCGGTGTTAGGGTTGGGGGCGGAAGTTGGGGTGAATATCACGGATGATTTCTCGGCGTCGGTCTTGACGATTCTCGATCGCGGTGACTCGACTCGGTTTAGTATCCGCTATCGGATTGATGATAATTGGCTCATCCGAGGTTCGACGAATTTTGATGATGATAATCGTGGGGCGGTAGAGTTTCAGATGCGGTTTTGAGGCAAGAGGCAAGAGGCAAGAGGCAAGAGGCAAGAGGGTTACCACGTAGGGGCGTACCCTTGTGGTCGCCCGGGCGTACCGCAAGTGGCACGCCCGGGGCAAACCACGGAGTCACGGAGGACACGGAGATAGGATGAGACGGTTGAGAATTGCGGCGGTTGGGGATGTTCATGACCAATGGGATGAACGGGATAATGCGATTTTGCAGGGCTGGAACCTCGATTTAGTTCTCTTTGTTGGGGATTTTGGTAATGAGTCGTTGACGGTGGTGGATTGTGTGTCCCGTTTGTCGTTGCCAAAGGCGGTGGTTTTGGGGAATCATGATGCTTGGTATACGGCGACCCCTTGGGGACGCAAGAAATGTCCCTATGACCGTCGCCAGGACGATCGCTTTCAACGACAGTTGCAGATGCTGGGGGGCGATCGCGTGGGCTATGGGGTGCGGGATTATCCGGAGTTAGAGGTCTCGGTGGTGGGGGGTCGTCCTTGTAGTTGGGGCGGGAGTACCTGGAATCTTCAGGACTTTTATCAATCCCAGTTCGGGGTGGGGAGTTTGCAGGAGTCGGGCGATCGCATTACGGCGGCTATGACGGCGGCGACGCAACCTCTTCGGGTGGTGTTGGCCCACAATGGACCGTTTGGCTTGGGGGACGCTCCGGAATCTCCCTGTGGTCGCGATTGGAACCCCATTGGCAGTGATTATGGAGACCCGGATTTAACCGCCGCGATTCGGGCCAGTCAGGAGGCGGGACAGCCGCCAGTGTTGGTGGTCTTTGGCCATATGCACCACGGCCTACGACATACGAAACGGCGACTCCGCCAAGCCTTCGCTCAGGATGAGTGGGGAACGGTATATTTGAATGTGGCATCGGTTCCCCGGATTGTGGGCAAGGGGGACGAGATGCGTCGCAATTTTACTCTGATTACCCTAGAGGGAGAGACGGTGACGGAGGCGGATTTGGTCTGGACGGATAATCAGGGCCGGATTGACCGCAGTTCGTCCTACTTTAAGCCTCTTTGAGGGGGAGGAGGAGAATCACGTATGCCTCTTGCCTCTTCCCCCCCTCCTCTTCCTCCGTGCTCTCTGTGCCTCTGTGGTAACCCTCTTGCCTCTTGCCTCTTCCCCCCCTCCTCTTCCTCCGTGCTCTCTGTGCCTCTGTGGTAACCCTCTTGCCTCTTGCCTCTTGCCTCCCCCCTAATACAATTCAAACTCCAATAATCGACAATCTAAACCCCCACTAGAGAGGGGAATCCGACGGGCGGGACGGAGTCCTACTTCTTTGGCGAGTTCCCGATTGCCGGTGAAGACGTAGGCGGTCCAACCTTTGAATCGTTGTTTGAAAATATCCCCTAGGAGACGGTAGAACCCGCGCAGTTCTTGGACCTCTCCTAGTCGTTCTCCGTAGGGGGGATTGCAGATGAGTAGGCCGCGATCGCTCGGGGCTTCGATGTCCCGGATGTCCTGACAGTGAAATTCAATCTGTTGGCTGACTCCGGCGGCGGTGGCGTTGTGCTGGGCTTGGTCGAGGATGCCTGGGTCGATATCACTGCCGCCAATATATGCCGGACAGGTGCCTCGACGGGCGGCTTGGGCCTCGGCTTTGACCTCTTGCCAGAGGGCAGGGTCGAAGTCGGGCCAATTTTCAAAGCCAAATCGGTCTCGGAACAGTCCTGGGGCGATGTTGGCGGCTTGTAAGGCGGCTTCTAGGGGGAGGGTTCCTGATCCACAGAGGGGATCGAGAAAGGGCAGTTCTGGGGAATAGCGGGCTAGTTTTAAAAGGGCGGCGGCGAGGGTTTCTTTGAGGGGGGCGGTTCCGACGGCGGCCCGGTAGCCTCGACGATGGAGACTGCTGCCGGAACTGTCTAGGCTGAGGCTGGCGCGATCGCGGTGGATATGTAGGTTAATTCGCAGGTCGGGATTGTCGAGGTCAACGTTGGAACGACAGCCGAACTGCTGTCGCTGTTGGTCGACAATGGCATTTTTGACCTGGAGGGCGCTGAAATGGCTATGATTGAGGGCGCGATTCTTGCCGGTACAGTCTACGGCTAGGCTGTCCTCGGGGGAGAGATAGGCCTCCCAGGGAAGCGATCGCACTTCCTGATACAGTTGTTTGGCCGATGTACAAGGGAACTCAGTCAGAGGCACAAGCACTCGGAAGAGGGTACGTCCCCAGAGATTTACTCGATAGAGTAAGCGGCGATCGCCCTCGAAGGCGACCCCAGAAAATTTCCTCTGGACTGATTGCGCCCCCAACTCGGTCAATTCCTCGGCGGCGATCGCCTCTAACCCCGGTGCTACCGTTGCAAAATACCGTTCCACGTCTGTTTCCTTAAGAAGCCAAAGCCAGCTTAAGTTACCATAGTTGAGTTTGCATCGCGGAACAATAATCTCATGACCCGAGCTATCCTAGAAACCGATAAAGGCACCATCAACATCGATTTTTTCGATGAGGATGCCCCCAACACGGTTAAAAACTTCGTTGAACTCTCTGAGAAAGGGTTTTACGACGGACTCAACTTCCACCGTGTCATCCCCAATTTCATGATTCAAGGGGGATGTCCCAATGGAACCGGAACCGGTGGCCCTGGCTACACCATCAAGTGCGAGATTAACAAAAATAAGCACGTTGCTGGAACCCTATCCATGGCTCATGCGGGCCGCGACACTGGTGGCAGCCAGTTCTTCATCTGCCATGAACCGCAACCCCACCTAGATGGGGTTCATACTGTCTTCGGACAAACCCAGGACATGGACGTCGTCAATGCCATCCGCCAGGGCGACAAAATCAAGTCCGTGACCATCGAAAACTAAGCACAGCCAACAGAGTTTATGACCGCAACATCCGTACAAATCAAGCATGAAATCAAAGATCCGTCTCTTGCCAGCCTCGGCAAGCAACGGATTGACTGGGCTGGGCGAGAAATGCCCGTTTTGGCTCAAATCCGCGATCGCTTCGAGGCTGAAAAACCCCTAGCGGGCATTAAACTCGTGGCCTGCTGCCATGTGACCACGGAAACAGCCCATTTGGCGATCGCCCTCAAGGCCGGTGGTGCTGATGCCCTGTTAATCGCCAGTAACCCCCTCTCCACTCAAGATGACGTGGCGGCGAGTCTGGTGGTTGACCATGGGATTCCCGTCTATGCCATCAAAGGGGAAGACGCGGAAACCTACGAGCGTCACGTCCAAATCGCCCTCGACCATCATCCCAATATCATTATCGATGATGGCTCTGACGTAGTTGCCACGATGGTCCAAGAGCGGCAAGATCAGCTCTCGGAACTCATCGGCACCAACGAGGAAACCACCACGGGGATTGTCCGTCTGCGGGCCATGTTCAAGGACGGGGTGCTGACGTTCCCTGCCATGAACGTCAACGATGCGGATACCAAGCATTTCTTCGACAACCGCTATGGAACTGGCCAATCGACCCTGGATGGCGTCATTCGGGCGACCAATATCCTACTGGCGGGTAAAACCCTGGTCGTAGCTGGCTATGGCTGGTGTGGTAAAGGTGTGGCCCTACGTGGACGGGGCATGGGTGCGAATGTGATTGTCACGGAAATCGATCCAGTTCGCGCCATTGAAGCCGTCATGGATGGCTTCCGGGTGATGCCGATGGCGCAAGCCGCTCCCCTAGGCGATCTGTTTATTACGGTTACGGGTAATAAGCACGTCATCCGCCGCGAGCATTTTGAGGTGATGCGCGATGGAGCAATTGTCGCCAACTCCGGTCACTTCGATATTGAAATTGACCTAAAATCCCTCAAGGAGATGTCCGGCGAGGTTAAGGTGGTTCGCCCCTTTACCGAGGAATATCGCCTCAATAGCGGTAAGTCGGTGGTGGTCTTAGGGGAAGGTCGTCTAGTCAATTTGGCGGCGGCTGAGGGGCATCCTAGCGCCGTTATGGATATGAGTTTTGCCAACCAGGCCCTTGCGTGTGAATACTTGGTGAAAAACAAGGGTAAACTGGAGCCGGGTCTGCATTCTATCCCTGAAGAGATTGACCGGGAAATTGCCCGCCTCAAACTTGTCGCGATGGGAATTGACCTTGATAGTCTCACCCCTGAACAGCACGAGTACATCAACTCCTGGCAATCAGGAACTTAACGGCTAGGGAACAGGGAACAGGGAACAGGGAACAGGGAACAGGGGTGAGAAGGTAGTAGGCAGTAGGCAGTAGGGGGGAGAGAACATCTTTTCTAATGCCTCTTGCCTTCCCGTCCTGGGAGCGGCAAGGGGTGGGTTATGTCTCCTCCTTTTCTCTGTGTCCTCTGTGCCTCTGTGGTAACCCTGTTGCCTATTGCCTTCCCCCCCTATTGCCTTCTTCACCCTATTCCCTGTTCCCTTACTCCCGTGTCTAAAAAACTATCTGTTGAGCTTCAGGGCTATTTTTTTTCGGAAGAGCGCGGCGATCGCGTTAGCTTATCTGATGTGGTGGTCATTGCTGGGGAACGAGCGTTTGGGTTCCTCTTTGTTTTGCTCTCAATTCCTTCGGCATTACCGATTCCTGCACCAGGTTATTCGATTCCCTTTGGGGTTCTGATTTTTTGGCTTTCAGGTCAATTAGTTTTAGGGCGGAAACGCCCCTATCTTCTGAAAAGATGGCTGTCTAAAGATGTTCCACTCAAGACGGTTCAGGGGATTTTGCGCAAAGGACTGCCTTGGCTGCGACGCATTGAAGTGCTTTCTCGCCCCCGTTGGAGTTTTATTTGTACTCGTTTAGAAGGACGGGTCGTTATTGGGGTTGCCCTGGCGTTGATGGGGATATCGATGATGACGCCGATTCCTCTAACCAATACATTGCCAGCGATTGGTGTCTTTGTGACGGGGTTTGGCTTGTTTGGAGATGATGGGGTGATTACCTTAGGAGGATTAGTCATTTGTGTGATGGGACTAATCCTAACTCTGTCGATTATTATTTTCGGCTATGAAGCGGTGTCAGCGGTGATTAATATGATTCGGCAATAGGGAATAGGGAACAGGGAATAGGGAACAGGCATAACCCACCCCTAACCCCTCCCAGGAGGGGAAAGCAATAGGGGGGAAAGAAGATGAAAAAGGGCACAGCTTTTAGGGCTGGCCCGGGTTATCGTTATTATTCCAATTACTTGTCACCGTTACTGGTGACATTCGCCCTGAATTAATGTTGATTACTCAACAAATAATGCCCGCGAGGTGATGTCATCTCGACTGAGTTGCTGATCGGAGGTTGGGACGGGTTCTGAGGGGGTTGGAGCGCCAAACTCGTCGCTGACTGGGGCGGGGGTTCGGGCTAGCTGACGATTACTGAAGCTGAGTGGGGGTTGAAGGCCGGCGACGGCGGCGACGAAGAGGGCCGCGATCGCACTTCCTCCCCAAGCGAGACGTTTTTGTCGTTGCTGGCGCATCCGAGCGAAGACTTTGGCGGTGGTTTCTTCGCTAGACACAGGACTCTCGGGAACCGGCATCAGTTGTACCCCGGAACTGATATGGGATAACTGTTCGTAAATCTTCTGAGCTTGAAGATCGCAGGCCAACAAGTATTCAGCCTGTTTACGCTCCTGTGGCGTCACTTCCCCATCAAGGTAGCAGCTCATTAGTACGAATAGGTCTTCCTCCCATTCTGCATCGTAGGATGAGGGTCGGTTCCTAAGTTGGTCATCGAAATCGTTGAGAGTCATGATGCAATTCACCACCTAGCTGTTCAAGAGTAACAGCGACGTATTCTAGTTACAATCCGCCACTTCCGTAATTTTACTGACGATGGTTGAGTTGATAAAGTTTCAGGGATGACGTCAGTACGCTCCGGCGTTAATCCAGTACGAATACGGTACTACCTGGCTTGACGTGCAATGATGGGTTTAAGGTTCCTGATCTAGGCTAAGTATCGATGTAGGTTTGTAATTCGGCTTGTAGGCGATGACGGGCCCGAGCAATTCGGGATTTCACGGTTCCTAGGGAGACGCCGGTGATTTCGGCAATTTCTTCGTAGGCCATTCCCTCAATCTCGCGTAAAACGATTGTGGTACGGAAGGCTTCGGGCAGGTCGGCGATCGCTAACCTGAGTTTATGATAGAACTCATCGGTGGCCAGTGCATCATCCGGGCCGGGGTCATCGGTGGCAATTTCCCATTCTCGTTCGCCATCATCAGTTTTGAAGGTAGCATCGAGGGAGAGAGGGGGTCGGACTCGCTTGCGTTTACGCAGTTCGTCGTAAAACAGGTTTGTGGTGATGCGACTGAGCCAGCCTTTAAATTTAACTGGATCTTGGAGTCGCCGCACATTACGATAGACACGAATCCAGACCTCTTGCGCCAAGTCTGAGCGATCTTGCCAGTCGGGGGCCAGATGGTACAAAACCTTGTCTACGTAGGACTGATGGCGGCGCAGTAACTCGGCGAAAGCGGCCCGATCTGGGCGTGCGCCAAGTTGGCAACGACGAACTAACTCTAAATTAGAAAGTTGAGCCGGAGGAACCACGGGTGTTTGGGGAATGGTCGCCTCAACCGCAGACCAGGATAATGAAATAGAATGTGTCATGGGCATCTCAGGGCGATCAGGAATCTACCTATTTTTGGGAAGACGTTGGACTAATGCTAAGAGTTCCCGGAATCTTGCTCCTGGTCTGTGGTTAGGTTAATGAACTGTCACTAATTCCCCATCATAGGCGCTCTCTAACTCTGGCGACGACCCTCTGCCCTGAATTGTTAAAAATCTCAAGAACTGGCCGAGCTTGGTGTCTTGTGTGATCTCTGTTGAACCCCTGTAATCATGAACAGCATTTTGACGTTTTATGGAAGCCGAGACGAGATTGATAGTCTCAATAGCGAGGCTCAGATGCTGTTCGGGTATAAGAACAAGGCGTTGCGGGGTCAACCCCTGAGCCGGTTATTTCCCGATTGGGGTCAGGATCGCTTGCCCCAACAGGGACGGCGGGCTGATGGTACGGTGTTTCCCTGTGAGCTTGAGCTGTTGGAGGGAGAGGTGGCGTCTGTGCTGATTTGTCGGCCATTGGGGGCGAATTTTGGGTCTAATGATGAACGGCTGCTGCTGGCGAGATTTGTGGATGATGCGCCTGTGGCTATTGCTATGTTCGATCGCCAGATGAACTATTTGCGGGTCACCCGACGCTGGTTGAGTGAGTTTCAGGTTCAGATGCCTGATATTGAGGGGCGATCGCACTATCAGGTCTTTCCTCTCTTCCATCAAGATCCCGAGGCCCTCAGCCGTTGGCAACGTCGACAACAATCCTGTTTGGCGGGTAATGTCGAAACGGGGGATGATGAGCCAGTCCGTCAGGGTCAGGGGGGGTTAGAGTGGTATCGCTGGGAAATGCGACCCTGGAAAACAGGGGCTGATGAGGTTGGGGGGGTTCTGCTGTGGATGGGCAATATTACGCATACCAAGATAGTTCAGGATGAACTCTATGAGTCTAAGGAGGCGGCTGAAGCGGCGAATCGCTCCAAAAGTACGTTTTTGGCCAATATGAGTCATGAGCTGCGCACCCCCCTCAATGCGATTATCGGTTACAGTGAAATGCTCAGTGAAGAGGCTCAGGATGATGGCTATGAAGAAATTGCTTCGGATTTAGAGAAAATTCGCGGAGCGGGCAAACATTTGCTCTCGTTAATTAACGATATTTTGGATATTTCCAAGATTGAAGCTGGGCGCATGGATCTGTATATTGAGGCGTTTGATCTCAATGCCTTGATGTTGGAAATTGAGGCTACCGCTACGCCGTTGATTGAGGAAAAAGCCAATACTTTAATCCTCAAGGGCGACCCGACTTTGGGAAATATGTATGCAGATTTAACTAAAGTTCGTCAAGTTCTCTTCAACTTAATTAGTAATGCGGCTAAGTTTACCCAGCAGGGAGAGATTACGTTTGAGATCCGCCGAGAGGTGCAAGATGAGCGTTCCTGGATTATCTTTGAGGTGAGCGATACGGGAATTGGGATGACGGCTGAACAGTTGGCGAATATCTTTACGGCTTTTAGTCAGGCGGATGCGTCGACCACTCGTAAGTATGGGGGAACAGGGTTAGGCTTGGCGATCGCCCGCCATTTCTGTCAGATGATGGGGGGCGATTTACAAGCGACCAGTGAGCCGGAGGTGGGCTCACGTTTTGCAGTTCGCCTTCCTGCTGAGCCGATTGATATTCTGGAGGAGTCTTTTGAGCATGGGATGAGTCAGGAGACCCAATCTGAAGCGACTGGGGTTATCCTGGTGATTGATGATGATCCAGATACTCTCGATTTAATTTCACGACGCTTGATCAAAGACGGCTTTTGTGTGGAAACCGCCACAAATGGTGAAATTGGCTTGAGCAAAGCCCGTGAGTTACATCCTGATGCCATCATTTTGGACATTCTTATGGAAGGGATGAGTGGCTGGAATGTGTTATCGGAACTCAAGGCAGATCCAACATTGGTCGATATTCCCACGATTGTAGCCACGATTCTTGATGACCGCAATATTGGTTTTACGTTAGGGGCTTCTGACTATCTTGTTAAACCTGTTGACAACCAGCAATTGACACGACTGTTGGCAAAATATCAAGGAAAATTGGATGGCCGGGCTTCATCCCGCCGCCGTCGTATCTTAGTGGTTGAAGATGACGATATGAACCGAGAAATGCTGCGCCGAACGTTGGAGAAGTTCGGTTGTAATGTGGTGGAAGCCAACAATGGACGAGCCGCGTTGGATGCAGTGGCGGCCGAGGCCCCTGACTTGGTGTTGCTGGATTTGATGATGCCGGAAATGGATGGGTTTGGCTTCTTGACTGAGTTCCGCGAAAATCCTCAATGGCGCTCTATCCCTGTGGTGGTGGTGACGGCCATGGAGTTGACGGCTGGCGATCGCCAGCGTCTCGATGGCTGTGTTACCCATATTCTGGAAAAAGGGACGGCAACCCGAGAAGAATTGCTCTATGAAGTCCGAGAACGGTTATTTGCCAGTCTTAAGCGATCGCCTACAGAATCTTCAGGAAAATGGGAGAATGGGTAAGCTGTATCAGGAGATCTCGAACTGTGCTAGATCCACGTCACCTACGTCTTGAGCTGTCCTGGCTCGGAGGAGGACACGACCAGGGGAGATTGGCTAAGGATGGCTAAAATTCTACTGGTTGAAGATAACGAAATGAACCGAGATATGCTCTCCCGTCGTCTGAGGCGTAAGGGCTATGAGGTGTTGGTGGCCACTAATGGTGCTGAAGGGGTTGATCTGTCAGTCAGCGAAACCCCGGACTTAATTCTCATGGATATGGGGCTACCGGTGATGGATGGCTGGGAGGCCACCCGTAGGATTAAAGGGGAGTCAAAAACTCAACAAATTCCGATTATCGCGCTGACGGCTCACGCCATCGCGGGCGATCGCGAGAAATGTCTGGCCGCCGGCTGTGATGATTATGATACAAAGCCAGTCGAATTTCCCCGCCTACTGGCAAAAATTCAAACCTTCTTATCCTAAGGCGCAGTGTCCTATGATTGATGATGCCAATGTCCAACGCTTGACGCAGCTAACACGACTCGGAGTCCTGGGGGGCTGCGGGTTTGTCGCGCTCGCCTGGCTTTTGGATCTGTGGGCTAACCCTTTGCCAGAGGGTTTCTGGCTGCTGCAACGTCATCTGGAAAACCCGGTGTTGTGGCTGATTGATACGATTCCGATTCTCAGTGGGTTAGTTGCGCATCGTTTTGGCCAACAAATTGCGCGGCGGGATTTGGAACAACAGCAGCAACGGCAAACGCTGAAAAATCAAAGCCGGGCCCTGGTTGATTTGGCTCGCAATCAACAATTTGAAACGGGCAGTGTTTCGGCAACGTTGAAAGGGATTGCTCAAACGGCTGCTCAGATTGTTAATGTGGCTCGGGTGAGCATTTGGCAGTTTGATGGCGATCGCCTGGTCTGTTTAGAGGTTTATCGACGCTATAACAATAGCCATGGTAAAGGTACGAGCCTTGCGACTCGTGATCTGCCTAAGTATACCCTGGCGCTGGAGAGCGATCGCTGTTTGGCCATCTCCGATGTGCGAGCGGACTCACGAACGCTGGCCCTGGCACAAGCCTACTTTACCCCACACGAAATTGTGGCCGTTCTCTGCGCCCCGGTGCGTCTGGGTCGCAAAATGGTGGGGGTCGTTTGTTGTGAACAGGCCCAATTGCCGCGACGTTGGAGCGTGGAAGAACGAACCTTTGTAGCTTCCATTGGTGACTTTGTGGCGTTAGCTCTACAAACGGGCGATCGCACGTCAGCGGAGGTGGCCCGCTGGGAAAGTGAAGAACGGTTCCGTTGGCTTTCGGAAGCTACTTTTGAGGGCATTATCATTCATGCTGATGATGCCATTCTCGATACCAATCAGGCCCTAGGAAGCCTATTTGGCTATTCCGATACAGAACTGCTGGCCATGAACCCTTTAGAACTGTTTGCCCCCGACTGTCGAGTTGCTGCCCGAGATCCCCTGCGCTCTGGGTCGGAAAGAACCTGTGAATTAACGGGATTACGGCGAGATGGGAGTCTGTTCCCGGTGGAAATTCAAGGCCGTTCCCTACCCTACTATGGCAATAAAGTTCGGGTGACGGCGGTACGGGATATTAGTGAACGTAAAGCCACAGAACTGGCCCTACGCCAGAGTGAAGCCCGCTATCGAGCTATTTCAGAACTGGCGTCGGACTATATTTATGCCGCTGAGGTGGGTGAGGATGGCCGTTTATCTGTGCAATGGGCCACCCAGTCTTTTGAACAGATTACCGGCTATAGCATGGACGAAATTCAGGACTTGGGAGGATGGTCTGGGGTGATTCATCCTGAAGACCAAGGGAAAGCCCGTCGCTTTGGCGCAGATGAAGTCCAAGATTGGCATGGGATGCGGGAATATCGCATTATCACTAAACAGGGTCAGACGCGCTGGCTGCGGGACTATGCACGTCCAGATGGAGACTGGGAGGAGGGTCAGTCCCTGCGGTTACTGGGGGCGGTGAAAGATGTGACCCTAGCTAAACAGGCGGAGGCAGAACTGTATCGGGCTAAGGATGCGGCGGAAGCGGCGAATCGGTCAAAAAGTGCGTTTTTGGCGAATATGAGTCATGAACTACGAACTCCCCTCAATGCCATTATTGGCTATAGCGAAATTTTGCAGGAAGAGGCCGCCGAGGAGGGCAATGAGGATGCCGTGCAAGATGTGCAAAAGATTCGCACGGCGGGAAATTATCTCTTGGCTCTGATTAACGATATCTTGGATATTTCTAAGATTGAAGCTGGGAAGATGGAGCTTTATCTGGAATCGTTTGATATCGCAGCCTTAATTGAGGAGGTCTGCATCACGGTTGAACCCTTGATAGGGAAACATCATAATGCCTTAACCATTAAGGCGGATGATGAATTGGGGCAAATGCAGGCGGATTTAACTAAAGTTCGACAAGTCCTGTTAAATTTGCTGAGCAATGCGGCTAAGTTTACCGAGGAGGGGCAGATTACCCTGGAGGTTCACCGAGAGACGGAGAGGATTTATTTCCGAGTGGTGGATACGGGAATTGGCATGAGTGAGGCACAGGTGAGTCAGTTGTTTGAACCCTTCACTCAGGCGGATGCGTCCACTACGCGCCAATACGGGGGAACGGGCCTGGGGTTAACGATTAGCCGTCGCTACTGCCAAATCATGGGCGGGGAGATTACAGTGGAGAGTGAGTTAGGGTGCGGGTCGACCTTTACGGTGGAGTTGCCCCTGATGGTGAATCGCTTGGAAATCGCTGTCAAGTCCTGAGTCTCTCTCCCTTGAGGCTTTGACAATAGGGTACACTGAGACGACAGCTCAGGATGGGCGATCGCCTCGTGGCCTGAGCGGTTTGCTCTGTCTCCCGCCGAATTTTTTGCTGACCAGAGGAGTTCGTTCATGACATCGCCAGAAACTGCTAGAGTCTTAGTTGTTGATGATAATGAAGCTAATCGAGATCTACTCAGACGACGGTTAAAACGCCAAGGCTATGAGGCCATGGTTGCTGAAGATGGCTTTCGCGCTCTGGAGTTGATGGCGGAACATTCGTTTGATTTGGTGTTACTCGATATTATGATGCCGGGGATGAACGGCTATCAAGTTTTGGAAAAAATGAAGGCAGACGCCGACCTTCGTGATATTCCGGTTTTGGTGATTTCAGCCTTGGATGATATTGAAAGTGTTGTTAAATGTATTGAATTGGGGGCAGAAGACTATTTACCAAAGCCCTTTAATCCCATTTTGCTCAAAGCGCGGTTAGGAGCCTGTCTGGAAAAAAAGCGTCTAAGAGACCAAGAAAAGGCATACCTAGAAAAACTAACAATTGAGCAAGGAAAATCGGAACGACTTTTGTTAAGTATTTTACCCAAACCGATTGCAGAACGATTAAAGCAAAATCCCAGAACGATAGCGGATAGTTTTAATGATGTGACGGTTTTGTTTGCGGATATTGTTGGCTTTACCAAGTTATGGTCACGAATTTCTCCGACGGAGTTAGTGGAGTTACTCAATGAAATTTTTTCAGGGTTCG
The DNA here is from genome assembly GCF_023983615.1 of Phormidium yuhuli AB48. GTDB lineage: Bacteria > Cyanobacteriota > Cyanobacteriia > Cyanobacteriales > Geitlerinemataceae > Sodalinema > Sodalinema yuhuli. The sequence continues at coordinate 1,302,648 of NZ_CP098611.1, forward strand.
ATAAATTAGCCGAAAAAAATGGGCTAGAAAAAATAAAAACCATTGGAGATGCCTATATGGTGGTGGGGGGGTTACCGATTCCTCGGGAGGATCATGCTGAGGCGATCGCCCAGATGGCCTTGGATATGCAGCACCGTATGGCTCAGTTTAATCGCGGTGACCATGAACCGTTTAGTATCCGCATTGGCATCAATACGGGGCCGGTGGTGGCGGGGGTGATTGGAACCAATAAGTTTATTTATGACCTCTGGGGGGACACGGTCAATACGGCCAGCCGTATGGAGTCCCATGGTATTGCCAACACCATACAGGTGACAGAAGCCACCTATGAACGCTTAAAGGATTCTTTTGAATTTGAGCGGCGAGGGGTGATTGATGTCAAAGGAAAGGGTAAGATGACCACATATTTACTGCTTGATCGCCTGCCTGCACTGCCATGACGAATTCTGTTGTTTGTACTCATCAAGAAATGGGTCGTTCTCTGTCCTCGTCTTGGGGATGGCTGATGGGACTGGTGAGCCTGATTCTCCCCAGTGGGGTGATGGCCCAGGAGAGTCCTGCTTGGGTCGAACCCTGTTTGCAAGAACTGCGACAGCAGTATTCCCTAGCTGTTCCCGGTGGTGGACTGAATCAGCCCGTCACCCGGGGAGAGTTAAGCCAGCTCCTCCACCAAATTAAGACCTCCAGTACCCCTCTTGGGGAGAATTTACCTCGATTTACGGAACACCAGGGGACGGAGTTCTACACCGTCGACCCCCATCGCCACGTCTCCCGCTGGCAACTTTGGGAGACTTTGACGGAGGAGTTTGGTTATCAGGCGGCTAACCCCCCTCGGGAGACCCTGCGGCGTTATTATCGAGATGGCATTCTGGTTCAGGATGATACGGCGTTAGAGGCGATCGCAGCGGCGGCGGAACGGGGGTTAGTGGTGAATCCTTCGGGGGCCGATTGGCTGTATCCCTATCGTTTAGCCAGCCGGGCCGATGTGGTGGCGAGTCTCTGTCAAGTGCTGGCGTTGGATCAGCCTGAGTTTATGGCCTTAGTTCCTGGGGAGTTTGTGGCCCCGATTGAGGTTCCGGAATTGCGGGGGGTTTGGCTGACGAATGTGGACAGTGAGGTCTTATTTTCCTCTCAGGCTCTACAGGAGAGCTTTGAACGGCTCCATCGTCTCAATTTTAATACGGTGTATCCGGTGGTTTGGAATTGGGGCTATACCCTCTATCCCAGTGAGGTGGCTGAACCGGTCATTGGTCGCGCTGTGGACCCGGAACCGGGCTTGCAGGAGCGTGATATGTTGGCTGAGGCAGTGGAGTATGGTCAGGAGTTGGGGTTACGGGTGATTCCCTGGTTTGAGTTTGGGTTTCAGGCCCCGTCTTATTCTGAGTTGGCGCGACGAAATCCAGAGTGGTTAACCCAACGGGCCGACGGAACTCAGACGATTATGGAAGGGGAACATGAGCGGGTTTGGTTGAATCCCTTTCACCCGGAGGTTCAGGAGTTTATTCTCGATTTGGTGTTAGAAATTGTCGAGAATTATGATGTGGATGGGATTCAGTTTGATGACCATTTTGGCTTGCCGGTGGAGTTTGGTTATGATGACTATACAGTAGAGTTATATCGCCGCGAGCATGATGGGGAAGACCCGCCGGAGGATTTTAATGACCCGGATTGGGTGCGTTGGCGGGCGGACAAAATCACTGAGTTTATGGGGCGGACGTTTGAGGCGGTGAAGGCGGTTAACCCCCAGGCGGTGGTCTCGGTATCGCCGAATCCTCAGCATTTTGCCTATGCACGGTATTTACAGGATTGGCAGCGGTGGCAGGAGTTGGGGTATATGGAGGAGTTGGTGTTACAGGTGTATCGCAGTGATATTGAGGTGTTTATTGGTGAGTTGAACCGTCCTGAGGTGTTGGCGGCCCGTCGTGAAATTCCGGTGGCGATCGCGGTTTTGGCGGGGTTACGCAATCGTCCGACGGAAATGCCACTAATTGAGGAGAAGGTGCGGACGATTCGTAATCAGGGGTTTGCGGGAATGTCGTTTTTCTTCTATCAGAGTCTCTGGGATTGGTCGGAGGAGTCTCCGGCGCAGCGTGAGGCGGGGTTGGCGGGGTTTTTCCGGGAGGCGATCGTGGCTCCAGATGTGATGAATTAGGGGAGGGATTGGCGTTCAATGCTCCCAGTAGCGGGCATTGAACGCTAAATCAGGGTAAATGTTATAAACCTTTATGATTGTCCCCTTGGCCAAATCGCTGAGAAAATTTAGAATAGTAGGACAGTTAGCTCTCAGACCCAGAGAGATTGCAGGTGCTAGCCGCCTGTCGGTTGGATAGTCGCTTTAAAAATTTAGATGTTAAGGCTTAAAAGTCTTGTACTTTTAAGACCCTTGTTTGCTGGATAGTTTTGGCCTTAGATGAGTGCCCCAGGGAGGTCTCGGATTGTCGCGGTCTCGCTTGTCTTGGTTGGAGTTACCCAAGCTTGGCTATGCATATTATATGCAATTTGTCAACGTCCGTTGTGCCTCATGTTGATTGAACAAGGGGTTACGTTTACCGTTGACTGGTATTGACGCATTGGCTCCGAAAACCTTGTTAAATTCATCGTCCTCGTTAACCCCGAGTTCCGCGACGTCTCTATCCCAACGGGAGAAGATTGATGGTTCAACGCAAAGCATCCGCGATCGCTTTGTTCACCATTATCAAGACCGGGGATTCCAAACGCTCCCCCGAGCGCCGATGTTACACCCATCGATTCCCATGTCATTCGTCATGAGTGCCGGATTGGTGCAAGTGGAACTGTCTCTGTCACGGTTTCCCGATTATCAGGGTCAGCGGTTTGTGCTGGTCCAAGACTGTTTTCGCCATTTTGATTTAGACAGTATTGGTCGGGATGAGAGTCATCTGAGCCTGTTTGAGATGCCGGGGGCCTTTGTTTTTGGTCCCAACGCTAAAGCCGCTACGATTCGCCGTATGTGGACGTTGGCGACGCAGGAGTTAGGGATTAACCCAGAACGGTTATGGGTGTCCTATTTTGCGGGGGGAAACCTGGAAGGCAATGGGTTGGCTACTGATGAGGAGACGTATCAGGCTTGGCGTGAGTTGGGACTGGCCCCGGAGCGATTGGTGGGGTTAGGGATTGAGGATAATTACTGGCAACAAAGTCGGGGGTTAGGGTTTACCGGTGACCATCCTCGCAAATGTGGCCCCAATACGGAGTTGTTTTACGATTTGGGAGCGCGTCCTGATTGTGATGCCACCTGTGGGCCGCAATGTCGCTGTGGGCGGTTCCTGGAGTTTTCCAATTCCCTATTTATTGATTCGGAACTAGAGGAAGACCATCATCAGATTATCCCCTTGGACAATCCGTTTACAGAGACGGTGATTGGCACTGAGCGGGTGGCGGTGATTTTACAGGGAGTCTCGTCGGTGTTTGAGACGGCTGACTATCGTCCTCTGATTGAGTTGATTCGTCAGCATCGCCAGGCGCAAGGGTTACCGGAGGGGATGGCTGAGGAAAGTGAACGAATTATTGCTGACCATCTCAAGGCCCTCTGGGTGCTGGTGGGGGACGGCGCACCGCCTCCGGGAAAGAATGGACGGGAACGGATTGTGAAGTTATTGATTCGGCGGGCGATCGCGCGTTTAATGGTCTTAGAGATTGAGCCAACCGCCTTTTTACCTGTGTTCCTCGGGCATCTGGGTCAACAGTGGCGGAAACATCGAGGTTCTGGGGAGGCTCCGATGAGGTTGCCACAGACTCAGGTTGAGACGTTGTTGAGGTATATTGAGGCCGAGTCTGTGCGGTTTCATAAAACTGTTGAACGGGGCAATGACAAGCTGAGGCGGTTTATTGGCAATTGGGTTGAGGGATTGGATGATGAGACGTCGTTGGAGGCAAAACTTATCGATATTGAGAAAAATTGGGGATTACCACAGTCCCTCATAGAACTACATCTTTGGAAGGCGAACATGTCCTTCAATCGCAAGAAGTATAAAGAAGCACTGCAAATCTGGAAATCTCAGTTACGCTAAATAAACTAGATGAACCGATTGAAAACGTAAGTTATTGTAAACCTATGACAGCTTCTAATTCACCGCAACCTCAATCAGAAGAAAGCTTGCAGACACGAGCTTTTAGAATTATTGCCAGTTTAAATAAGAACCTGAAGCGGCATCCTAATCAGAGTGGAATTTTGCAATATGTATTATCTCACGTCTATGACTTAACACAGTCTCCTAACATCTATTGTGTGCTTAAGCATCGTTTACAAGATAAACTTGAACTGGGTGCATTTTGGGAAAATGGTCAAGAGATTAAACCTCAAGACGATGAGGCACAAGAAATTATCCAGCAAATTGGCACAACCCTGATTCAAAAGGTGATTCAAGACCAACAATCACTCTATCTGCGTGATCCTGAAGCGATACGAGACTATGAAGAGAGTCAAGGACAAAATCTGAGATTATGTTCTCGGGGACAGTCTTGGCTAGGGGTTCCGATGACGACAGTTGACCATACTCTCGGAGTGTTAATCGTACAGGATTTAGAACAAGCGAATGCCTACCGTGAGGAGTTGGTCGATATTCTTGACGTGATTGGGGATGTTGCTGCGAGTGCGATCGATTATGACCGACTCCATGATCGCGTCACTATTATCGGAGAGGTGGAACAAGAGTTGACTCAACTTCAAGCCGATAGTGAAGCAGAACTCCTCGGAAAAATCTATAAGAAACTTGCCGAAATTGGTGATATTGATATTAAAAATTTATCAATAATTTTATATAACAAGCTCAAAATAAATAATGCCTTTCAGATTGTCATTAGCCGAGGCAAAGTACAGGATCTTGAGAACTCCATTGAACAGAAACAACTGCTCTCCACCCTCAATCAAGATGTACTGGTTAAAATTATTGAAGATAAAACCCCTCGGCTGCGAATAAATAATGAGTTCAAAAAATTGTCGATTGATGATATTCCCGACAATGAATCTGCCTCATGGATGGCTGTTCCCATGCGAATTCAGGGACGAGCGATTGGCGTATTTATCGTTGAAGATCCAGATCGAGCAACCCCTGAAGCTGTTTATAACAAGAATGATGCAGAGTTTTTAGATATTCTATCAGACCAAGCGGCAAACGCTATCTATCGCTTCCGCTCCCAGCAGTCTTCAAAAGTCTTAGCTGAAATCGAGAATGAACTTTCAAATCAAACTGATTTAAGTCAGGATAAAGTTTTCGGTATTTTAAAAGAGCGTGGTTCAGATCTTGTTGATGTCTATAATTTATCTGTCTTTCTATATGATGCAGACCAAGAAGGATTCGATATTGCCTTAGCTTATCGTCAAGGTGAAGAATTGAATATATCAGAATCGGTCATTGCTCAAGAGGTTTGGTCGAATAGTCCAGAGCCAGTGTTACGAACAGTGTTGGACAACCAGAACGCTTTAATTCTGAAAACTAGGCAGGAGGTCCAACAATACTTTTTAGTGGAGGATGCTGACCGAGATATTCCCAAAAGTTGGCTTGGAGTGCCAATGCGAGCCGGAAATCAAGTGATTGGGGTCTTTGCGACCTATCACATGAAACGTGAAGGGGTTTATCACGAAGATGATGCCAGATTGCTAGATGAATTGTCCGATTCTGTGGCTCTGGCATTAGAAAATGTTAAGCTTGCAGAGCGCGATCGCCAAAACTTCAACCAGCGTATTAGCAACCTTGAGAAGTTAGGAGATATCTATGAAGAGGTTAGACAAAGCTCTTTGGAGTCGGTCATGAGTAAAATTCTAGAGACTGCTAAAGAATTTACCGGGGCAGATTATGCCGATGTCTGGCTGTATCATAAAAAAGATAATAAAATAAAACTGGAATCTCAATGTGGTGGTCGAGTTAATTTAGATTATAAAAATGATGCGATTAGTTTGGCCCCATCTAATCCTCGCAAAGGTATTGCTGGGTATGTATTTCAATCGAAGCATATGTACTATGCTCCTGATGTGACACAAGGGAAAGATCCTCACTATATTGAGGTTAGTCCTGAAACTCGATCTGAGTTAGTCGTGCCACTGATCTTTCGGAGTGAAGTGCTTGGGGTTCTAAATCTTGAAAGCAGAGAAGAGAATGGCTTTTCCGAGCATGAGCAGAAACTTGCTAAAACTTTAGCTGACTCAGCTGCTGTAGCAATTGAAACATCGGAGTCAGAAGAAGAACAAAATAAATTTTACCAGGATTTGCTTGAAGAGCTGATCAGATTCGTTACCTCGGATAGTCCCCAAAATACAGAAGCGATTGCAGCTTATATTCATGGAGAAGCTTCTAATTTAATGGATACTGACAATATGTACTTCGCCACCTATGATGAGACAACAGACTTAGTAGAATTCATTATGGTCTATGTCAAAGGAAAAGAAATCGAACCCTATTTATCTAAAGAATATTCATCCAGGAAGCTAAGTGAGGGACGTGGCAAGACAGAAGAAATTATTAGGACAAAGATGACAATTCGTCATACTTCTAAGGAGTCACTCGACTGGTATTCTACAGAGGGTCACGATTATACTAAAAAATATAACGCTTGTCCCTGGCTTGGAGTTCCAATTTTGCTCACAAAAGAGAAGGAAGCAAAGTGTTTAGGAGTGATTGCAACATTTAGTACCAGAGATAAAGACAAAACTTATACAGAAAATGAGCAACGTATCTTGGAAAATCTAGCGCGCTGGGCAGCCATCACCATGCACAATAGTCAAATCGCCGAAAAAGTTGCTAAACAGCAAAATGTACTCACTCGTTCATTGGTTGCTCAGGACTTCATTCACCGTCTTAACAGTATTGCTGGGACGATTCCAATTTGGCTGCAACTCTTGGAAATGGAGCTACAAGTTGCAGAGTCACTGAATATCTCAAAGTGTCAGAGTTGTATTCAATCCTGCCAGGATGAATTTCAAAATCTTCTAATTCAAGTCAACCAACTGAAAGATCCAGAACCCGAACAAGTTATTAACCTAAATACACTGTTAAGTTCTCTACTAACTGAAATAGAGATTTTACATCACCAGGATTTAACACAGGGAATAGTGATGTTGGAACGTGACTTCCCTGAAAGCTTGAAGTTTATCCGAGGATCTGCATCTCTAATTGCCAACTCTTTTGAGGTAATCCTTAAAAATGGTATTGAAGCTATTTTAGAAAAAGGGCAAGGAATCTTGCGAGTTCAAGCTCAAAACTTGAATACAGATACCGTAAAAGTTACAATCCAAGATACGGGGGTGGGATTACCGAAAGAGTTACAGTCAAGAGTATTTACGCCTTTCTTTACGGTCAAACCTATGGGGATAGGGTATGGACTCTGGCGTGCTAAAACAGTGTTTGAAAACATGGGAGGTAAAATTAGTTTTGAGTCTGAGTTGGGTGTTCAAACCCAAGTCTCTGTAACTCTTCCTGCTGCAAAAGTATCCGATCAAACGTGAACAATGAGCTAATTATGTCATCACCTAAAACAGTTCTAATCGTCGACGATCAACTACGCTGGCGTACTATCTTTAAGATTCTTTTAGACAGGATGGGTCTACCGATCACTATCTTTGATTCTGACAGTCTTGAGTCAGCATCACAACTTTTAGAGAAAGAAACTTTTGACCTCGCCATTCTTGACTTACGATTGGTGGACGAACAAAATCAAAATCTTGATGGACTTGTCTTATTGCGAACTATGAAAGATAAAACTCCAGAGACGAGAATAATCCTGTCCACTGCCTATCCTAGTAAACTTAAAGAACAGCGTCAAGAAGCCGATTCCTTTGTCCTCAAGGTTCCTGACAATGGGAAGTTTGATATAAACAAATTTCAAGAGACGGTGAAAAGCCTTCTCTATCAAGAAAATGGACTCATGTCGGTTTCAAACTCATAATGGGTATAGTAGCTTGCAAACCTATTGATCCTGTTCAGGTTCTGGCGATCTCGATTCGGGGAATTTGAACTTGACTTGTACTTTTAAGGTGCTATCGGTGGATGCGCGAGTAATCACGGCTCCAACTTGTCCGCCTAACTTAAGGCCAAACTCAACCATAATCTCAGAAACCTCAGCAGCACCAAATTTCTGAAATGACTCTACAGCAAATTTTGCATATCCCTGCATCATTTCTGAAGCTTTTTTCATATCTTTAATTGCTTCTTTCCGGATTTCCTGAGTTAGAGATCTGCGATTTGATAGGCTCTCGCGACCATCATCGTTAGGATCGTCGTTTTCGTGATCTTCTCCTGAATAAATTTTCGGATCATTAACTTCTACATAAATTTCATATTCTTTTCCATCTTTATCTTGATACACTAACTTTTCAATACCATTTTCAGTACTCATATCACTTGCCAGCTAGAGACAGATCTGCTACAATCTGTACATTACCATATTTAGCTTACTTAATGCAACTACGTCAATGCCCAAGAAAGCCCTAATTATTTTTATAAAAAATTATAAGAATTCCAAGAGTTTTCCGAGTTTGCCAGATGGCTGCTGGCAAGATGCTCGGGATATTGGCACTATTTTATGGCAAAGAGGAAACTGGCAGGTCACTCTTTACCCAGGAGTGTTTAACCAAGAAAGGCAATTTTTTAAGTATTCAAGAGATCCAGAATATATTATACCCTATGACTCTTTGGCGAAAAAACTAAAGACATTTTTTAAAGATGAAACAGGCAAAGATGATGATGTATTGCTCTATATTATTGCTCATGGCTTTGTGTTTGGAGAAGCTGTGCCAAAGGATAATGACCATTATTCTGTACGCTTAGCGGCGAGTGATAGCGATCCTCAAAGCAGTCAAAAATCTATCTCATTTGAAGATTTAGCGAAACTGTTTGAAAAAGTTTTATTCCGTGGACTTAGAAGCCTAACCGTTTTATTAGATTGCTGCTACGCAGGAAAAATTTGGGATTGCCTTGATTTCAATCAATTAAGGACCCAAAATTTTGCGATAGCTGTGGCTTGTCGGTCTCAAGAAAAGTCTTATATTCAAAATACAAACAGAACGAACTCTTCAACTTATTTTACAAGAGCCTTAAAAGAAATATTCTGTGAGCATCATCAAAATTCAGATAAAGATCTTTATTTTTCTGAGGTTCAAACTTGTTTGAAGACCAAGTTTGATTTACTTAGAAAGGACACAGAAGCTAGTAATGGACAAACCCCTAACTGTAGTTCCTTTAGCACAATACAAATCTTGAGTTCAGCCAAACAAGGATCTATGTCAAATAAGTCTATTGAAGCAGTGTTGATAGATCTACAAAAACTGGACTATCATACCTCCCGTAATCAGCTTATAGATTGGCTTGATAAAGACCGTAAATCGCCCAAAATGGGTATATTTTATCTTGAATCTTCTAGCAAGGAAGAAATAACTTGGCATTTTTCTTGCTTAGTAAAAGAAATTTCCAGTTATTATTACAAACATCCAAATCCAAAAGTTGAAGAATCAGAAAATACTAAAACTTTTCTACGAGTACTTTGTGGCAAGGAAATTGAATCGGCTAGTTATGAAGATATATATCTGGAGTGGACAAGCGCACTAACACCAATTCTAATTCCAGTCGAGAATCGTAGTTGTCCTCCCAACTTAGACTGGGAAAAAATAGTTGAGAAATTAGTTTTACTTCACCAATTTCATCCCGGTGTTCCCTTTATGCTTTGCTTTCTGGGCAAAACGTACCCTCCGGGTTCCATAAAAAATAATAATGTAAAAACTGCATTTGAAAATATGAAAGCAGCAATAGCAGCCAATTCTGACAAATTTTATATTTCAAAATTTGGTGAACCTAGTCAGTCAATAGTTAATGGAGTCTCAAATAGAGGGATTTATGATTTTCGTACTTGGGGATATGATGAAGGTCGGAGGAGCAGTTTAGCAAACATTCTTCAAGTGAACCCTACTATGATTTGGAGAGTTATTGATAGTATGAGTAATGAAGCACGGTACAAAGCTGCGAATGGTTACCAAAGTTGGACAGGTTTCTTTGGCGAGCTGGAGAAACAAGATATCTGGGATACCATACAGGAAAAAAATTCGAAAAAAAATAACATTAATAACATTGATTTGGAGTCAATATCATGACAGAACAGCAAGGTCAAAAATCTAATCTCTGTTATAAAGGAGATATTCAGCCCGATTCTTCAAATTTAGATGATCTATATCCCTATATTCCAGGAGAGGATCTTAAAAAAGCAGTTAACATTGCGATCGCCCTGGAAAAACCTCTACTCATTCAAGGAGAACCGGGTTGTGGCAAAACTTTGCTCGCATCTGCTATCGCTTATGAATTTGGGCAAAGGTATCTTAACGGTACAGAATGGCCATTTTTTGCCTGGGCCGTTACCTCTCGTTCCAGGGCAGATGAAGCTCGTTATACATTTGATGCCTTGGGACGGCTCAGGGATACTCAGTTTTTAGCTACCGGTAAAAATGAGATAGACTCAGAACAAGAGGAGAAACTCCGTAATCGCCTCAATAATCCTGCTAATTATATTCAATGGGGACCAATTGGTAAAGCCTTTAATGTCTGGGAGATACGTCCTGATTTAAAGGAAATCGATTGCAATGTCAATATTCGTCCGATTTTGCTAATCGATGAAATCGACAAGGCAGACATCGATTTACCCAATGATTTACTGCGAGACTTAGATCAATGGTATTTTGAGGTTAAGGAAACTCAAACTGAGATTCCAGAAAAAAGATATCGCAAGGCACATAAACCTATTGTGATTATCACAAGCAATCAGGATCGTCCTTTACCTGAAGCCTTCTTAAGGCGATGTTTGTTCTTTTATTTAAAGTTTCCTGATAAAACAAACCTCAGGCAAATCGTCGAGGAACGATTTAAACGGCAATTCGGATCTAAAACTCCTGAGGATATTATCGAGGCTGCTATCAAAAAGTTTCGTGAGATTCGTGATACTGCATATCTGCAGAAGCCACCGACTACCAGTGAACTCATTGACTGGTTAAGCTTTTTGCTTACAAGTGAGAAGCTTACAAGCCAGAAGACTGACAGACAAATTGAAGAACTACTTGAAAAAGAACTTGACGACCCCACTAAGATTGGCATTTTACTCAAGTCACAGTCAGATATTGAAACTTTGAATAGGCGTCGTAAAGATAGGCGTCTTGAATAGGATTTAAGATGGTCGGATACCATTGAGTTAACTGGTTCATATCCTATCCTTACCCATTTCCTTAGTCTCAGTCATGTTTACCTTGCCGCTCTATAATCTCTTTCAAAAACTCCGTCAACCCCTAGGGCTACGTGTTGATGATTATGAGCTAGTGTTAAAAGGACTCGAACATGGGTTTGGCTGTGAAAGTCTTGAAGACTTGAAGTTTCTCTGTTCCCTAATCTGGCTAAAATCTCACGAACCGACTCAGTTAGAACAATTTAACGCAATTTTTGCTGACTATCAAGAGGACACTCCAGAAAGTCGCCAAGGGGATGCGGCATACAAGGGAGAAGTTGAGTTAACAGATGCCTCAATCTCTAGGTCATCAGCTAACTCATCCTTCTTGGGAGTGTCCAATGTCTCCTCTGTTGTCCTGAAACCGGTCGTTCAGGCTGATACACCTCCATCATGGAGAATAGACAGCAAACCAGACAGCAAACCATACATTGTTGAACCGAGAGATTTCCCTTTCCAATTTGACTTGACTCGTCGTTGTTGGCGACGCTTACGACAGACAACTCGGATTCCAGTACAATCCAATACTCAGCGGCGATCAGTTGAGGTGGATATCCCCAAAGCGATCGCCGCCATTGAGCGAGATGGGATCTTGTGGTCGATTCCCTGGCAGCCACAAAGGGTCAACCTCACTGAACTGGCACTGTTCATCGACTTTAATGGTTCGATGATTCCCTTTCATAGAGCCTGCGATCTCTTGGTTCAGACGATCGAACCTGAGTATTTTGCTCATGTTGAGCCATACTATTACCAGAATGTGCCCTATGGTTATCTCAGAAGTCAAGGTCGTGCCGGACCAGCTCGGGATTTAGATCAGGTTTTACAGTCTCTCTCCCGACAATGGACGGTTGCAGTTGTGATCAGTGATACAGGTGCAGCTCAAGCAACCTATGAAAGCAGCCGGGTTGAGAGAACTCAAGCCTTTCTCAATCAACTGACTGACCGGGTTCGTTGGCTCTTCTGGCTCAATCCAGTTCCTGAAGACCGTTGGCAAGATACCACTGCTGAAGACGTGCAAGACTATCTTCAGGCTATTGGGGGTAATATGTTTCCACTCAGTCAGGATGGCATAGATTCTGCGATCGCCACTCTATACCACTAAGTAATATTATGAAACTTGAAATATCTGAATCGGAATCTCAACGAGCTGAGCGTCAAATTGACCGCTTCTACAAAAACTATGGTAGTCATAACTCCTATCGTGACTTAGCTGCTCATGCGGCATACCCATTTCTCCATTTGACATCTGATCTTGTATATTGTTTACGAGAAAACTTTGTACCGACGGCTCCTTGGATTGCTATCTCAGATATTTTGCTATCTCCACTTTGTCAACATCTAGGAGGAGATTTATATGAAATGGATCCGGCAGTCCGTATGATGCTTTGTCGAGATTACTGGAACCATGATAATGAAGCTCACCGTAAAAAACTGGAAGATCTCAATGATTTTGCGACTCAATACCTAAATTCACAAAAGAATGATCGACTTTTAGAATTTGTTGGAGATCCTGAAAAGTTTTCTTGGTGCAAGTCGGGATTAACAGATTTTCATCAGGCTGCGGATAAACTTGTATCTAAGTTAGAACAATTTTCACAGACTGGAAAATACATTGATTTTTTTCACTGGCTCAAATTTTATAGAATTGAAAGAAATGTTGTAGATTATGAATTTTTGGAAAAAATACTACATCTATCAGTTCGTTGGGAAACTTCTTTGGGAACGGCGATAGTCGATCTAGATGCGCAAAACCTGTCTGAACAACTTCAATCCATTTTGCCTTACTCCAAAAATCTATTTGTTGAATTAAGTGGTGCCTCTATAGTAGTAAATAGCAACAAGTTTAATTATATGGTATTCCAGAATTTAGTTGAATCAGATGAGATTTTAGGGGAAACGCCTGAGATTTTAGAGGAAACGTCCGAGCCAAAAAACATAAAGCGAGTTTTGATTGTCACTAGCAACAGTAGCTTATCACGGGCGATTAGTAGGGCTTTTGATATTGGTTTCAACTCATTAAACACTGACTTAGAAATCAAGTCAATTTCAGGACTTGAGAATGCTATATCATTTTTGAATGAGCAATATTTTGATTTAGTCATCACTGCTGATAATTTGGAGTATTCAGGAAGCCCTCAAGTCCACGAGGGTTTTCTGCTTTGTGATTATATAAGCTTTCACCATCCAAATACCGCTAAAATTCTAATTATATCTAAATTTAGAATTGACACTAAAGACATTAGTGGTTCTATCATAAATAGATATAAATTAGAGGGCTTATTTGTTTTTCCGGATGTGGATTTGAAATCCCTACTTCAAAAATCTACAAGTTTGTTGGAAGGAATAGAAACGAATATCACTTCTTCCCCAACACAGGAGTCAGTAGCGGTTCCTCCTAAAACCCAAGGTAGTCGTTCTCATTTAGTCACAAATCTTCAAAAACAAAAGAAACAAGTAGCAAATCAGTTAAATTTATTAAATCAAAAAATAAATCAACTTGAAATCGAAGAGACAATAGGTGCTGATGCTTTATCGAGATTTGAGTTAAATAAAAAAATAGCAGGACTAATAGAAAGAAGACTTTGTCTGGAACAAGAAATTGAAGAATTGGAAAATAAGTTATCTCAAGCTTATAAAGCTTCTAATTAAATAGAGAGAAAATTTCATCTAATTGTGAAGCTTCCGCAAACAAATCCGTAGGATAGGTGAGGCCCCTATACGGGGAAACGGGGAAGTTAGGGGGCAATTCCATAGTCAACCTCTACCTTTCTCTGCGATTTCATCGGGTTCGAGGTGCATCACCCGCCCATTTTGGTAGATAACGGCGTATTGACCAAGTCGTTGTTTTTTCTCCAGCGCCTTGACAACTGCACGCTTCAAGACCTCTTTTGCCTGTTGTGACAGGCGTTGTGTTTCATTCATCTGGCACCTCCTTCAAGCGCCTCCAGAATTGCCTCCAGGCGTTCCCGTAACCAAGCTGAGTCAGACATAGACAACTTCCTGTTCTATGCGCTCCTTCAGGCGCAGCGGTGTACTCGGGTGGAGTGCAATCAAGTCCACAGGCCGTCCTAGCCGTGCTACCAGTTCTTCGTGCATCAAAGCCAAGTCAAACAGTGTCAGCTTTGCCCTTGGCTGGGGGCGATACACTACATCTACGTCACTTTTGGCTGTGGCCTGCGATCGCGCCACGGAACCGAAACAGCCTAACGCTTCTAACCTGTAGGTCTCACCACGATCGCGCAAAAATGACCGCAACGTCGCCAGCACTTCGTCCCGCTGCGGGATGCTAACATCTTGGCTCATGCCATTACCTCCATCATGGTCATCGTGTCATTAGCAAAACTATCTACCACCTTGACCGCAATCTTGCGCCGTCCTGACATCACCTCATGGGCAATATGGGTTAGTTCCAAATCTCTTAGATGTAAGTTATTGATGATTAAGGACGATATTAAAAACCCTATTATGAATGATAACTCAGTCGCCGTGAATGAGAATCCCAGTCCAGGGTGAGAACGACTGGAGGGAACGATCGCCCCATTTCCCCTCATCACCCCTCAACCCCCTTGCCAACTCCGGAATTTGCCGGAATTTGCCTTAAAATGACAAGGTGCGACTCACCCCACCCTTATGAAGAATTACTACAAAACCCCTTATGTTTAGTGCATCCATCCCCGAGTCCGAACTCCGGGAGCGATTTAAGTCCCTTCAGAAAGAACTGCGCGATCGCTGGCAAACCATTGACCAGTTCGACCAAGATGATAATGATATCCTCGTCATCCCCTCCATTACCCTGGATCAACGGGAACTGAGAAAAATCGCCGGAGTTCACCATTACGAGGAACGCAACCTCTATTCCCTGATTCGCCTACGCAACCCCCGCACTCGCCTCGTTTACGTCACCTCCCAACCCCTCCACCCCAGTACCATTGACTACTATCTGCAACTCCTACCGGGGATTCCCTTCTCCCACGCCCGCGATCGCCTCCTCTTATTCTCCACCTACGACTCCTCCCCCCAACCCCTCACCCGGAAAATCCTCGATCGCCCCCGCTTAATCGAACGCATCTGGCGGGCCCTACGACCCCAACAGTCTTATATGGTCTGTTTTAACGCCACCCCCTTGGAACGGGAGTTATCGGTACGCCTCGGGATTCCTCTGTTAGCCCTCGATCCCGACCTCCTCTATTGGGGAACCAAAGCCGGTTCACGCCAGATTTTTAGCGATTGCGGGATTCCCCATCCCCCCGGAAGTGAGTTAGTCCATTCTGTGGACGACTTGACAGCGGCGGCCTCCCAGTTGTGCGATCGCCAACCCCAGGCCCAGCGATTCGTCGTCAAACTCAATGAAGGCTTTTCCGGAGAAGGAAACGCCCTTTTGGATGTGACAGGACTCCCGGACATTCCCCCCCAACAACGGCTGGGCCCATTGCGCGATCGCTTCTCCCAAATGCGCTTCCAAGCCGACGGCGAACAATGGCCCAGTTTCGCCAGCCGCATCCCGGAACTCGGGGCGATCGTGGAACTCTATATTGAAGGCGAGGAAAAGCGATCGCCCAGTGTCCAATGTCGCATCACCCCCGAGGGACGTGTCGAAGTCCTCTCAACCCACGACCAACTCCTGGGAGGCCCCGATAGCCAAGTCTATCTCGGTTGCGTCTTCCCCGCCGATACGGATTATCGCGTTCGTCTGCAAGAGTTAGGCTTACGAGTGGGGGCGGCTTTAGCTGAGAAAGGCTGTTTAGAACGCTTTGGGGTTGATTTTATCGCCGTTCACCAAGACGGAGATTGGCAGTTACACGCCATTGAAATTAACCTGAGAAAAGGGGGAACAACTCACCCATTTATGGAGTTAAAACTATTAACTAAAGGGCGGTATGACCTTGACAGTGGCTTATTTTATAGTCAACAAGGACGGGCAAAGTTCTATCGCGCCAGTGATAATTTACAAAATTCAGGGTATCACGGTTTATTGCCCAATGACTTGATGGAAATTATCGCCTATCACCAACTTCATTTTGATAGCAGCACGGAAACCGGGACGATTTTTCATCTCATGGGCTGTTTATCTCAATTTGGCAAGTTGGGGTTAACCAGTATTGGTAATTCCCGTCAGGAAGCCGATGAGATTTATCAGAACGTGGTCAATATTTTGGATGCAGAAGGTCGTCGTTATAGCAAGGGAAATCGGGAGGTGGAAATGCCCCCCAGTCATCCCATCGCCTGGCGAGGACGCATGGAGGCGGAGAACTCCAAATTCAGGGAAGATAGGGAAAATTAGGGGTTATGCCTCTTGCAGAACCGGTGCGTTCCGGCAAGTTTTAACCGAGTGGTCAAAGCCCAAAATTCGGTGATGCCGGAACGCACCCTACCCCCTTTTGCCTCTTGCCATCCCCTCCTGGGAGGGGCAGGGGTGGGTTATGCCTTTTGCCTCTTCCTCCCTATTCTTTTGTTTTCGGTTTAAAGGTGGACGAAACATAGAGTTCTTTTAACTGTTTCTTGTCCACATTGGCGGGGGCGTCGGTGAGGAGACAGCGGGCTTGTTGGGTTTTGGGGAAGGCGATGACATCCCGGATTGAGTCTTCTTGGGCTAATAACATGACTAAACGGTCTAAGCCGTAGGCAATTCCCCCATGGGGTGGGGTTCCGTAGTCGAAGGCGTTGAGGAGAAAGCCGAATTTCTCGTTGGCTTCTTCGTCGGATAAGCCAATGGCCTCGAAGACTTGTTCTTGAATCTCCCGTTGGTAAATCCGTAGGCTACCGCCGCCGATTTCGTTGCCGTTTAAAACGAGGTCGTAGGCTAAGGCCCTGGCGGTTTTGAGGTCGGCTAAGTCTTCGGGATTGGGGGCGGTAAAGGGGTGGTGGAGGGCTTCGAGGCGTTTCTCGTCGGCGTTCCACTCGAACATGGGGAAGTCGGTAATCCAGAGGAGGTTGAGTTGACTCTCGTCGATGAGATCCATCTGGCGGGCGATGACTTGACGCAGGCGATCGAGGGTTTTGTTGACGGTTTCACTGTCTCCGGCCCCGAATAGCAACAGATGTCCGGGTTCGGCTTGGGTTCGGCTGAGGAGTTCGGCTTTTTGGTCGTCGCTGAGGTTGTCTTTGATGGCCCCGATGGTGTCAATCTCGCCGTTGTCTTTGACGCGAATGTACGCAAGTCCTTTGGCCCCGGCTTCGCTGGCTTCTTTGAAGAGGTCGCCGCCGGGTTTGATGCGAACGTTGGAGATGGCGGCGTTTCCGTTGGGGATGGGGAGGACTTTCACGATTCCTCCGGCTTTGATGGCCCCGGAGAAGACTTTGAAACCGGAGTCTTTCATTAAGTCGGAGACGTCGACGAGTTCTAGGCCATAGCGGGTGTCGGGGCGATCGCAGCCGTAGCGTTCCATGGACTCGTGATAGGTGAGTCGGGGGAAGGGCCGGGGAAGATCGATTCCTTTGACGGTTTTGAAGATATGGGCGACGAGGGCCTCGTTGAGGTCGATGATTTCGTCGAAGGACATGAAACTCATTTCCATGTCCAGTTGGGTAAATTCGGGTTGGCGATCGGCCCGTAAGTCTTCGTCGCGGAAACAACGGGCGATTTGATAGTAGCGATCCATCCCCGACACCATTAATAACTGTTTGAACAGTTGCGGGGATTGGGGAAGGGCGAACCATTCGCCGGGGTTGACACGACTGGGAACGAGGTAATCCCGTGCGCCTTCGGGGGTGGAACGGGTGAGGACGGGGGTTTCGACTTCGACGAAGTTTTGCTGATCTTCGAGGAAGCGACGGATGGCTTTGATGGTGTCATGGCGCAGTTTCAGGTTTTGGGCCATGCGATCGCGCCGTAAGTCCAGGTAGCGATATTTTAGCCGCAATTCTTCCCGCACAGCTTCGACTTCCGAGGTTCCCACTTGGAAGGGGAGTTGTTTGTGAACTTCGTTGAGAACTTCAATGCGATCGGCGTAGACTTCGATTTCGCCGGTGGGGAGTTTCGGATTCAGGGAGTCGTCGGGCCGTTGATAGACGGTTCCACTGACGCGCACGACATATTCGTTACGGAGTGCGTCCGCGTCTTGGAAGGCTTCTGGGGTTCGTTCGGGATCGCCGACAATTTGCACGACTCCGCTGCGATCGCGCAAATCCACGAAAATCACGCCACCGTGATCCCGACGACGATCCACCCAGCCGCAGAGGGTGACGGGTTTACCGATATCTTCTTTTCGGACAGTGCCGCAATAGTGGGTTCGCATGGTGGCAGGGGTAAGGAGTAACGTGCTACTTCAAATCTGGAAAACTTCCCCATTATGCCGTATCGCTGGGGAGAAGGCAAAAGGCAAGAGGGGGAAGAAGGGAACAGGCAACAGGCAACAGGCAACAGGCAACAGGCAACAGAAAAGACGTAGGGGCGTACCGCAAGTGGCGCGCCCTAGGCAAGAGGCAATGGGACAATTCTGTTTACTGGTCTTTTTCCGATGGCATGACTTTGGATTTTGTCAAGTCTTTTTATGTTTATTTTTGTTGCAAAATTATTTTGTCGCAGCCCAGATGTTTAACCTTGCGTCCTGGACAAGGCTTCAGCCCTCATTTGCGCCTAGTTCTGGGGCGCTTGATTTTATTGTAGCATACTTTTTTGAATTTTGACTCAACTTTTCTCGAAATTTTTTGCTTTCTGGAGCAATTGCGGTGATAAAATGAGCAAACCCTCAGAATCAGCAGCTTAATAACGGTGAAGATTTTGCCCGTAGAGGATTGTTGCGGTGAATGGACTTCCCAGACTTGTGCAGCCTATCGTCAGGCCGTTAGCCTTTGGTGCGATCGCCATTCAGGGGAACGTTCACAGGAAACTCTCTTGAGGAGTGCGTTGAATTTTCTGCAAGTTCAGGGCCAGCGATGGCCAATTCCCCTCAACCCTGAACAGCTAAGCCGGGATGTTGAGGAACTCGGCCGGCGGTTTCCGGCCAACTCTCAAGATCCACAACGGCTAAAAACCTTACTCGAAATTCTCCTGCGACAGCAAATTGAACAAAGTTGGTACCGAGGCTTTCCTCGCTATCGCCATGAGGAAGAAGTAGCCGGCGATCCTCAACTGACTTGCTTACAAGAAATCTCAATTCCCCTGAAATTTCAGTTTACGGTGTTGCGGGAGAGGGGAAGTCAGCGTTGGCTAAGTCGGGTACGACGACAACTGCGGGTTTGGCGTAATCATCCAGCGGGGGGAACGGTGGGGATGAAAGTCACCCGCTGTCGGCCGGAAATGGTGAGATTGCTAAATGAGATTTGCGATCGCAGCAGTTCCCGCTACGGAAATCGGGTTTCCCTGCAAGTCAACAGTCTCATCCGTACCCTGGATCATCAACAACATCTGGCCAGTTTAGGCTACTGGGCCCCCCTGAACACGACTCATGGGACGGGATATGCGGCGGATTTGGAACGAGACTGGTATCTCAAGAATCGGCCTCGACTGTTCGACGTCATTAATAAGGTATTAGACGACTACCAACAGCAAGGGATTTTGAATGTCATCCAGGAGATCCGAGTTTGGCATATTTGTCTCAATCCGGCTTGGCGTGGAAACTATGGTGGTGACTGGGGTTTCAACGAGGCTTGAGAGAGTCAATCGCGGTTAAGGAATAACAAGATGTGTGGAATTGCTGTCATTTTTGGTGAGTCGGCGGCTTCTCGGGAAGGGGAGTTAAGCCAAATGTTGGAGAGATTAACCTCTCGGGGGGAGGTGACGGAACGATTTCAGCATCCCCAGGTGGTGACGGGAACCCGACGCTTGAAAATTGTCGATCGCCAAGGGTCGAAACAACCCATCTTTAATGCCAAGGGTGATAAGTTGGTGGTGTTCAATGGGGAAATCTTTAATTTCCGGGAGTTGCGATCGCAGCTAGAATCCAAATACGCCTTCACCACAGAGGGAGACACGGAAACCCTCTTATCTGCGTTTGAGGAATATGGGGAGGACTGTGTCCATCAATTTGAGGGACAATTCGCCTTCCTTATTATAGACTTAGCGCAACAGCGTCTGTTTGCGGCACGAGATCCTCTGGGAATCATTCCCCTCTATTGGCTGAAATTTAAGGATTGTCTCTACTTCGCCTCTACCATCAAAGCCTTAACATTTCTCGAACAGCCGATTCAATGTCTCTCTCCGGGGTGTTTTCAGTGGAATGATGAACCTGAGGTTTCCTATTTCCAACCCCAACCCCAACCCCAGCCGTCTTCCCTCAACTCCCATTTAGAAATCCTCAAAAGCACAATTGTCTCGGCGATTCATCGCCGCTGTCAAACGGATCTCCCCTTGGGAGTGATTTATAGTGGTGGCCTGGATAGTTCCATTGTGCTGAGTCAAGCGATTCAAGTCCATCCTCAGGTGACGGCCGTTACGATTGGCTGTGAGGGAAGTGAGGATTTCCAGATCTCTCAGAGATTTTGTCAAGACAAGGGGATTCCTCAGGTGGTGGTATCTCTGAAACCGCAACAATTTACTCGTCAGTCGGTTCGCGAGGCGATCGCCACTTCGGAATTGACGGAATATGGGGATATCATCAATGCGGCGATTACCCTCAAGTTGTTTGAGAGAATCCGCGATTGTGGAATCAAGGTGGTATTGGGAGGGGATGGGAGTGATGAACTCTTTGGTGGCTATCAAATGTATCAACTCGAACTCTCACCCCAGGAACAACAGCGTCTGTTCGCCTATAAATTAATGAATCTCCACCGAACGGAGTTACAACGGCTCGATCGCTGTAGTATGGCCTTTACTGTGGAGGCCAGAGTTCCCTTTCTGGCTAAACCCGTCGTTGATTTAGCCTTAGCCACACCGGCGAGTTGGAAGTTTCGCGATGGAATGGAAAAATGGTGTTTGCGGGAAGCGTTTAGGGATGAACTCCCCGACTATATCCTGCAACGTCACAAAAATCCCTTATCTCATTCCAGTGGCCTACATGAAGGGGTACGTCGCTATAAGTTTTGCTTTCAACGGGAGTATCAGCGAGAGAAGTTTCAACTCCATCAGCCGCTACGTCAGGATTTTTCGGCAATTTTGCGCCAATCGGCGGATAATGTGGATGTGGCGATCGCCGCGACGGCGAGTTTTCCTGATTATGGCCGTCGAGAATTGATGCTGGAATGGCTGAAGGCTTCCCTGAGATTGTCACTTCCTCAACGCCGCTAGATTTTCTGAGTCCAGGGATTGACGTGGGGCGAAAGGGGAGTTAGAATAGAGTCAGAGAGGGGTTGTCACGGACGCAATCTCAAACATCTAAGCTGCGCAATTTTATTTTAGAGTGAGAAAAGTGGGAAAAAAGGCAAAAAGGGGCATCAAGGAGTCAGGGAATTAGCCAAAGCCACCCAGTCTTCTACAGCTAGGCGTTCAGCGCGACTTTCCGGGGGAAGATTTCGTTGTTCTAAGATAGCGTGTAAGGTATCAGCCTCAACCTGTCCTTTGAGGTTGTTGCGTAGCATTTTGCGGCGACTGGAAAATCCTAACTTAATCAACGTTGCCATTTTCTTAGGATTTTCAGCGGGAACTGGAATTGAACGAGGGGTGAGACGAACGACAACAGAATCCACTTTTGGGGGTGGGTAGAAGGCTTTGGGGGGAACATGACAAATCGATTCACAATCGGCTAAGTATTGAACTCGTACCGATAAGGCCCCGAAGGTTTTAGAACCGGGTTTGGCACAGAGGCGATCGCCCACTTCTTTCTGTAAAAGTAAGACAATCGACTCATAGGGATTAGGATTGGGGGCATCCACATCGCCAAGGAGTTTTTCTAAGATGGGTGCGGTGATATTGTAGGGAATGTTGGCGACGACTTTATTTTGCTGCTTAAAGATATCGGGAGACTGAGTTAAAACTTCGGCTAGATTTAAGGATAAGAAATCTCCTTGCAGCAATAAAAAATTATCTATATCTGCAAATTTCTTGACCAGTTTTTTACATAAATCTCGGTCAAGTTCGACAGCGACTAAGGATTCAACTAAAGGAAATAACTGGCGGGTTAAAACCCCTTGGCCAGGACCAATTTCGAGGACGCGATCGCCCGGGGAGAGTTGTGCAGCGGCGACAATTTTATCAAGGACGGCATCACTGCGAAGCCAATGTTGGGCGAATCGTTTACGAGGAGGCATGGTTTGGAAGAGGCAAGAGGCAAGAGGCAAGAGGCAAGAGGGGAACCACAGAGTCACAGAGGACACGGAGGCAGAGGAGGCAGAGGAGGCAGAGGAGGGAGAGGGGATATGATAGGTTGAAATGTGTTAAATGTCGAGGTTAGTGGCTGGAGATGGCGTACTTAGAGGTGCGGGGTGTTGACCATTATTATGAATGGATTGCCGGGGAGTCTGGGGGAGATGAGAAGCCGGTGATGGTGTTTCTGCATGGCTGGGGGGGATCGGGACGCTATTGGCGGAGTACGGCCCGGGCCTTGAGCGATCGCTTTGATTGTTTACTGTACGACATGAGGGGCTTTGGGCGATCGCGCCTGCCGGATAAACGCCAACTGGAGGCGGCCCTAGATTATGAACTGGAAACCTATGCCGATGATTTGGCGGCGTTGCTAGATGCCTTGCTGGGCGATCGCCAATCCTCCCAAGTCTACCTCAATGCCCACTCCATGGGAGCCTCCATCGCCACTCTCTTTATCAACCGTTACCCTGAACGTGTCACGCGGGCCATTCTCACCTGTAGCGGTATCTTCGACTACGACGAACGCAGTTTTACCACCTTCCACAAGATTAGTCGTTGGGTGGTCCAGTTTCGCCCCCAGTGGCTGGCCTCGGTTCCCTGGGTTGATCGTCTGTTTATGGCTCGCTTTCTAAATCGGGCCATACCTAGTGAAGAAAGTCAAGCCTTTTTAGCCGATTTCTTAATGGCGGATTTCGAGGCGGCCTTAGGTACAGTATTAACGTCCGTTAGCAAGCAAGCCGCCGAAACCATGCCGAGTGAATTCGCCCAAATCAAGGTTCCTACCCTGCTAGTCGCGGGAGAACGAGATATTATCATCCCCGCCGCCATGGGCCGCAAAGCGGTCGAACAGAACCAAAAGGGGATGGTTCAGTATCTCGAAATTCCCGAGACAGCCCATTTTCCCATGCTAGAAGATGCCCCAACCTATCTTCAGGGGATTAATTCGTTTCTGGGGGTTTAGGGGAAGAGAAGGGAACAGGGAACAGGGAACAGGGGATAGAAAAACCTAGGGGTCACGGTTTTCTTTCCTGCCTCCTCCTCTAACTCTCCGTGTCCTCTGTGACTCTGTGGTTCCCCCACTGTCTGCTACCCCACCGACTGGGGTGTTTTTTCCGACGTTGACTCTTTGGTATTTTGATTGAGTTGTCCACCAAACTTTTGGAGTTCGTAGAGTTTCACGCCAATTTGATATTCATATTGACTCAACAAACGACCATAAATATAGCCGGCACGACCATCTAAAAAGCCCAATTGCAAAACATAAAAGAGAACAAAACGCAATAGGGGTTTGAAGGGGAGGCGCACCCAGATTTTCTTGAGAAAACGCTTCCGTTGCACGGAATCTCCGAATAAATTAGCACCAATGGTTCCATCTTCGGCTTGACCCGACAGGAGGTTATAATAAACTCGGGCTTCCCAGTTGGAATACCGATTGTGGCGAGCGAGCCAGTGATAGATATCTCGGAAGTCGATATGCAGCATATCTTCTTTGAGATAGCCGGCTTGGGTGGGTAAAACAACGTGTTCGTGAACTTCATTGTCCCCCGTATTGGGAACCGCCTCGGTACTGAGGTTTTCATAACGACCGAGTTTGTGCTTGAAGAGGCGTAAATTCCAATCGGGATATTTGCCCCCGTGACGAATCCACTTACCTAGGAAAAAGACGCGCCGGTTGAGGTAATAGCCATCCTTTTCATTTTGCTCAATGACTTGGGCAATTTCATCCCAAAGTTCGGGGGTGATGCGTTCATCACAATCAACAATTAACACCCAGTCATGGCTGAAGGGTAAATTATCTAAAGACCAGTTTTTCTTTTTGGGCCAACGCCCATTAAAGTGGAATTGAACCACCTTGGCGCCGTACTGTTCGGAAATCTCACAGGAGCGATCGCTACTTTGGGAATCCACCACGAAGACTTCAGCGGCCCGGGAAACACTTTCAAGACAAGCCGGGAGATTAGATTCCTCATTTTTGGCAGGAATGAGGACGGACACGGGAATCTTATGATCAGTCGAAGACATACAAGCTAACCTACGCAATTTAGTAGAAATGGGGATGCAGTCGAAATGAGGGGAACGGCTTGAGTTAAGAGGTGGTGTTGGGGCGATCGCCGGGGAGGTCTTTGGGCGGGAAGAGCATTCCCTCAACGGCAGACCCAAGATAGCCGATCTGACCGTAAGCATACACCAAATTCTCAAAGCGTTGTGCTGGGTCTCGCACAAACTTGAGAGATTTATAGAGTCCTCGGGCGATTCGTTCCCCCCCTCGTAACAACTGTTTAGACCCAGCCTTCCCCGCTAGTTGTTCCCGGTAACACTCACTCACCCCTTGCCACCAGCCTCGTTGTAAGAACCAGCTACGGTTGACCCGTTCTGGGGCAACATTATGACCCACTAAGGCATCGGGAAGATAGGCGACTTGCCAGCCAAGATGTAAGGCCTTTTCCGTCATATAGAGTTCTTCATTGGAGAGTAGTTTTTTACCCACTCGTCCCAAATTGGGGTCAAAGCCGCCAATTTGATTGAGGAAATCATGACGGATACAGTAATTCAACCCTCGGGGGGTCAGTCCGGGGTTTTCAATCAAGCAAACCTCCTCCCCTAAATCATAACGCCCCAGACAGCCGGCCATATCATCGGAGAGCCAGGGCGGTTGAGACATTCCCTCAGCCCAGATTAAGGTAACTTTGCCTCCGGCGATCGCCAATGTATCATTGTCCTCAAAGGCGCGACAGAGACAACTCAGCCAGGTGGGAGTTGCCACAGCATCGTCATCGAGATAGGCAAGCAGGGGCGCTTCGCTGGCGTTGGCCCCGGTGTTGCGGGCAACAGATAACCCCAGGGTAGGTTCCCAAACATAACGGAGACGGGGATGGGGCGATCGCGCTTCAACAACGGCTTTTGTCGTATCTGTGGAACCATTGTCAACCACGATCACCTCATAATCCGGGCAGTCTGATTGGTCTAAGAGACTGTCAATGGCAGCCCCGAGATAGGTATCTCGGTTGTGAGTACAGATAATGGCAGAGATGTTTAAATCGGACATGAAATCCTCAAACGCCAGCAACTCCGGGGACGGCGACTTTTAAGACCGCTCTCGTCTGTTATAGCAGAAAGATAAGCAGTGGGCAGTAGGGGAAGAAGGCAATAGGCAGTAGGCAGTAGGCAGTAGAGGGAAGAAGGCAGTGGGGGATAGGTAAAAAAAATCCTCCCGCATCACCAGGAGGAGCCAAAAGGAACTGTCGCATCACAGAGGAAATTTTACCGAGCACCTTATGCGGAGTTGGGGTATCGCACCCAGGCAACTTGTAAGGAACTTGAGGAACTGAGGTTCCGCACATCACTGAACTCGATGACCTCAGTATGACAGCGATCGCCCAAGCCCGGCAGTGATAAGCGTCCGGGGTATCCGTGATACTGCCGTGCTTTGACGGTGATGGATTCCCCAACTTTCCGGTGACACCATTACAGAGGTGGCGGTGATATGGCTCACAATCAGCACCTACGAACTTACCGTACCTAGATATCTCCGTACACCGGAATTGCTGCCCCACGTATATCCTGTGCGGCTTCGGAGGCCAGGAAACAAATCACGTCTGCCAAGGAACTGGGTTTAACCCAAGTGCCAGCCTCCTCCTCCCCCATGGCCTGGCGATTGCTGGGGGTGTCAATCACACTGGGAAGGACGCAGTTAGCCGTAATCCCGGTATGGCGAGTTTCGGCGGCAATCGATTGGGTGAGGGCCACGACAGCGGCTTTCGCGGCACAATACGCCGCCAACTGGGGCCCCGGTTCAACAGCCCCCCGGGAACCAACGGTCACAATTCGTCCGTACCCCTGTTGTCGCATCTTAGCCAGACTATACTTACAGGCCAAAAAGGTGGTGTTGAGGTTGAGGTCTAGGTCTTGACGCCAATCCTCATAGTCATACTCATGGGTTGCCCCCATAGAAAACCCGCCCACCAGATGAATCAAGACATCAACTCGCCCCATATCCTCAATCAGTTGGCGAACCGCAGCTTCATCGAGTAAATCCAGGAGGACAAACTGAATTTTCGAGAAGTCTTCTGCGGACAGATGCTGTTTGAGGCGATCAACGTCGGCGGTATTGCGGTAAGGGATTGTGAGACTTGCCCCCTGGGCCACCAGTTTCGGCGTAACGCCCAGTCCCAATCCTCCAGTTCCTCCTGTGAGTAAGACGGTTTTACCCTTCACAATGCCATCTCCCTTGTTGGTTTCTCCTAGTCTAAGGAGATTAGTAGCGAACTTCCAGGCTGACCGAAGCAGTAATTTCCTGTTCCCCCCCTTCAATGGGTGTGGACGCATCCATCGCCATGGCTTCCATCCGTTGATAGGGAACCGGTGGAGCCGTATGACTGGTGTGATTGACATTGATGCCGACAATATCTCGGCGTTGGAGATTGAGGGTTGCCAGGACAACATCGGCTTGGGAGCGAGCATCAAGGGTGGCTTCTTGTAGAGCGCGATCGCGGGCCTGGGTGATGGCCTCATCGCTTCCGATAAAGTTAATCCCCATAATGCGAGTCGCACCACGGGAGACAGCGGTATCCAGCAGTTCTCCGGCGCTATCCGTGGGAATTTGGAAGCTGACGGTATTGCTGGCGCGATAGCCGGTAATCACCTGTTGGTTATCGCGACGGCTATAGACGGGGTTGAGCCGAACGCCAGTGGTTTGGAGTTTTTCCACATCATTGCGCGATCGCAATAGTTCAACGACCGCCGAGGATTGACGAGCGGCCTGTTGTTGCGCCGCCTCAGCCGTCTGCGCCTCCACTTCTACCCCCAAATTGACCTGAGCAATGGTAGCCGGGATCAAGACGGAACCTTGGCCTTGAACCGTCAGAGTTCGTTGGGATTGTTCTTGAGCCATAACAGGGGGTTGGGCGAGGAGGGTCATTCCTCCCGAGGCGAGTATTACCATTGCCGGGAGAGCAAGCAGTCTGTGGGAAAAGCGCGTCATACTCATCTGTACTCCAGAAATTCATATCCTTCAATTCTGCCGCAAGGGAGAGCTTATCCGCCTCCTAACAGTCGTTGGCGCACACTTTCGGCAATTTGGTTGCCTAAGTAGTCTGGGATCGCGCATTCATTGGGCCCTAGGAGATAGAGAATTAGGCGAGTGCGTCCTCGCCAGACTAGGAGGTTAGCATTCACCACCAGTAAGTCCTCCTGCCAGATGGCATACATGACCTTATAAAATAACCCCGGTTGATTATCTGCTTCGATTAACAGGGCCGGCAGGTGGAAGACGGGGTCCACATAAAACTCCGTTTCGACATCTTCCAAACCTGCATCGAGGTTAAACTCCACCGCTAACATTTCTTCCACCTCAAAATGTCCCGCGAGGGCTTCTCGAACCGCCCGGGCCACATTGTCTGCCGTTTTTTCCGTCAAAGCCTGGCCCCCACGAGAGACAATCAGCTTGACGAACACCAACATCGGGGGAGCGATT
The DNA here is from genome assembly GCF_023983615.1 of Phormidium yuhuli AB48. Taxonomy (GTDB): domain Bacteria; phylum Cyanobacteriota; class Cyanobacteriia; order Cyanobacteriales; family Geitlerinemataceae; genus Sodalinema; species Sodalinema yuhuli. The sequence goes on from NZ_CP098611.1 coordinate 1,330,511, forward strand.
TGGCCATAGAGACTGAGACTGTGAATCGTTAAGCCATAGGCGGCGAGGACCCCAAAAATGTCACTGAGCAAAAATGACTGATTACGATAGGCGAAGTGCAGGGCACTTTTAGAGCCTTCCTGACGCAGTTCGATAACCGCTTGTCGGGTTTTGTAGAGGTGATACGCCAATTTGAGGTTTTGCAGTTGAATCTCGCTGCTGACAAACTGCTCGTAAAACTGGGGGAAAGCCCGATTGAAGCGTTTAAGGAGGTCGAGAGTGGATGATTTTAAGCCCGCAGCCATGGTCACCGTTAACTGAACTTGTAAAATCTATCCCATGAGACAGGACGCTTGTAGACGCTCATGGGGGCGATCGCGCACTCGGCTGGTACTACCCGGTCGGGTGAATCCCCAATCTAATCGCCATTCCTCCTCCGCCTAAGGAGAAGACGCTACTCTACTTTAGGCGATCGGCGATCGCCTGAGGGGGGAAAGTTAGATCCGTTGAATTTCTTGGCGATCGGCCGGTCTAACGGACATTCGCCGGATATAATGAACCATACCGGGCCGTCCTCAAGCCCGAGATCGTCTAATCAGCACGCTACGACTACCTGCATGGGTTTTTTGAAAAGCATTTTCAGCAGTTCGGATTCGGCGTCCCCATCGCCGAACGCCATCTCCTTAGAGGAGTACTCAGCGCCCGGCATGAGCGATCGCCTGGGGACGCAAAGTCGGATTTACTTTAGTACCGATCGCAGTATCGATTTATACGAACTTGAAGAACTTTGTGACTCCGTTGGCTGGGCCCGTCGTCCCCTCCGCAAAGTTCGCAAGGCCCTCCAACATAGTTACATGGTCGTTTCCATGTGGGAAGTGCGAGGGAGCCGTAAGCGTCTGATTGGCTTTGCCCGGGCCACATCAGACTGTGCTTTCAACGCCACGGTTTGGGATGTCGCCATCCGTCCAGAATTCCAGGGTAAAGGTCTCGGCAAGGCCCTCATGAGTTACCTGATTAGCAAACTGCGGCGAGAGGACATCAGCAACATCACCCTCTTCGCCGATCCCCATGTGGTCAAATTTTACGGTGGTTTAGGCTTTCTCGCCGATCCCGAAGGAATCAAGGGGATGTTTTGGTATCCCAATTGAGGGAGGCAAGAGGGGGGAGGCAAGAGGCAAGAGAGAACCACGGAGTCACAGAGGACACAGAGGAAAAAGCCGAGATGGATTCCCCCTACTGCCTATTGCCTTCCCCTCCTGGGAGGGGTTAGGGGTGGGTTATGCCTCTTGCCTTCTCCCCCCTGTTCCCCATTCCCCGTTGACGGTACTATAGGAACAGTATTGGTAAGAAATCTTCATATTTTATCCGTTGATATGGAATCAGGAATCGACCTCCAAGGTAGTGTCATCGAGATCCTCGGGGGCTTTGGGATCCCGCCTGGATTCGCCAAAGTCATCTGGATGCCCGTCCCCATGCTGCTGATGTTGGTAGCCGCCACCGTCGGAGTCTTAGTCTCCGTATGGCTAGAGCGGAAAATCTCCGCCGCCGCTCAACAGCGGGTTGGCCCCGAGTTTGCCGGGCCGTTGGGGACATTGCAACCCGTCGCCGATGGCTTGAAACTACTGTTCAAAGAAGACATCATCCCCCGACGGGCCGATCCCTGGCTCTTTACCCTTGGTCCGGCGATCGTTGTCATCCCCGTTTTTCTGTCCTATCTCATCGTGCCCTTTGGACAGAACCTCGTCATTACTGACCTGAGTATCGGGGCCTTCCTCTGGATTGCCCTGTCTAGCATCACTCCCATCGGCCTGCTGATGTCGGGGTACTCCTCCAACAACAAATATGCCCTCATTGGGGGATTGCGGGCTGCCGCTCAATCCATCAGCTACGAAATCCCTCTAGCCCTATCGGTGTTGGCGATCGTCCTGATGTCCAATAGCCTCAGTACCATCGACATCGTTAACCAACAAGCCGACTACGGCATTCTCAGTTGGAACCTCTGGCGACAACCCGTGGGATTCGTCATCTTCTGGGTGGCCGCCTTAGCTGAAACCGAACGACTCCCCTTCGACCTTCCTGAAGCGGAAGAAGAACTGGTGGCTGGGTATCAAACCGAATACACCGGCATGAAATTTGCCCTGTTCTACCTGGGGTCCTACGTTAACCTGGTTCTCAGTGCCCTTTTTGTCTCCGTCTTCTACCTCGGTGGTTGGACGCTCCCAATTCCCGTTGAAACCCTAACCCAATGGTTTGGGGTCAGTGAATTTTCCCCCGCCGTCCAAGTGATCACCGGTTCCCTAGGGATCACCATGGTCTTGTTGAAAACCTACCTGTTCGTGTTTCTCGCCATTTTGCTGCGCTGGACCACACCTCGGGTTCGTATCGACCAACTCTTGAACCTAGGCTGGAAGTTCTTACTTCCCGTCTCCTTAGCCAACTTGCTCATCACCGCCGCCCTCAAACTTGCCTTCCCGGTTGCCTTCGGCGGCTAACCTTGTCCCGACCTGGACTCTACTATGACTGACGATACGGGAGAACACCATGCTTAAGTTTCTCAAACAAGTCGGCGACTACGCCAAAGACTCCTTTCAAGCGGCCAAATACATCGGCCAGGGATTATCCGTCACCTTTGACCACATGGGCCGACGGCCCGTCACGGTTCAATATCCCTACGAAAAACTCATTCCCTCAGAACGCTATCGAGGCCGGATTCACTTTGAATTCGACAAGTGCATCTCCTGCGAAGTCTGCGTGCGGGTTTGCCCCATTAACCTGCCCGTGGTGGATTGGGAGTTTAACAAAGAACAGAAGAAAAAGAAACTCAACCACTACAGCATCGACTTCGGCGTTTGTATCTTCTGTGGGAACTGCGTGGAATACTGCCCCACCAACTGTTTATCCATGACCGAAGAGTACGAACTCAGTGCCTACGATCGCCATGAACTCAACTACGACAACGTGGCCCTAGGACGACTTCCTGAAAAAGTCACCCTGGATCCGATGGTACAACCGATGCGAGAACTGGCATACTTACCCAAGGGTGTCACTGAACCCCACGATCTGCCCAAGGGATCTCAACGTGCCGGTCGTCACCCTGAGGATATCCTCGAAGACCTCGAACAGGAGAAAGCACAACGGGAAAAAGCCAGTGCTGACTCTGAGAAAAACTGAGCCGATCTCATCGAGTCTCAGATTGTCCATTGGGCGGGTTAACCCCCGCCCTCTAGGACGCTTCGAGGAATCGTGTTTGCAAAGCCTGTAAGGAAATTAAGGAAAAAGCTGTGAATTTAGCTGAAGGCGTTCAACTCGTCTCATTCGGAATTTTAGTCGCGACGACCCTCGCTGCGGCGTTGGGCGTGGTCTTACTGGAAAATATTGTCTACTCTGCCTTTCTCCTCGGAGGCGTGTTTATCAGTATGGCAGGCTTATATCTGCTGCTGAATGCTGATTTTGTCGCCGCCGCCCAAATTCTGGTCTATGTCGGTGCGGTCAACGTGCTGATTATTTTCGCCATTATGTTGGTGAATAAAACCGAGGTCTTTCAACCCATGAAAAATGCCTGGTTCCGCAAAGGGGCAACGGCGTTAGTCTGCGTGGGGCTATTTGCGCTGTTGGGGACGATGGTTCAGTCAACCTCCTGGGCTGTGTTAGAGACCATTGAACCGGTTTCGAGTACAGCAGAGCGGTTAGGGCAACATTTCTTTAGTGATTTCTTGTTGCCTTTTGAGTTAGTCTCCGTACTCCTGCTCATCGCCATGGTGGGAGCAATTATCTTGGCCCGTCGCGAGTTTATCCCTGATTTAGATTCCGAGCAAGAATTTGTGTTTACGCTCCCGGAACGTCCCCGTGAACCGGTTGGGGCGATTGGAGAGGCTCCCGATGATTCTGACAGTTAAGTCAGGAGAATTACAGGTCCTTGACTTGGTTTAATATGACCTGTCAGACCGTTTAAAACCCATCGTTATCCTTGGGTTCTCCCTAGACTAGGTAAGCCTAGACTCTGATTCAACCCCTTTATCAGCCTTATGGAACTCCAACTGGAATATTTTTTACTCCTGGCCGCTGCCCTCTTCTGCATTGGCATTTATGGACTCATTAACAGTCGTAATGCTGTACGGGTCTTAATGTCCATTGAACTGTTATTAAATGCCGTGAACCTCAATCTCATGGCATTTTCCAACTATCTGGATGCCGATGCCAAAGGACAGGTTTTTTCGGTGTTTGTGATTACGATCGCAGCGGCGGAAGCAGCGGTGGGCTTAGCCATTGTCCTGGCGATTTACCGCAATCGTGACACCATTGATATGGAACAGTTCAACTTATTGAAGTGGTAACTCGGCGACGCTACAGGCCCCAGCCTGAGATGACTCCTGTTGATTATCCCCGTTCAATTCTCCCTCGGTGAGGTTGGCGGGGGATGAGACAGGAGTCTTTTGATTAAGACTCGGGTTCGCCGCAACTCTGAACGGATCTTGTCCTCCGACCCAAACAAGACTTGGTAGTTAAAGATACCAAACTACCCACATTTCTCTGAGCTTTACAGAAGCTTTATAGAAATTCCCCAATTCAATATGGTTTCTTTACGGAATCTATGGTCTAATCTCGTAGGGTGGAAATAGGAGGACAAGTTGCCCAAGGGCGATCGCCTCCTATCCCCATATCGCCCTTTGAAACTTTGGTAAGAAACGCCATGCTTCGTATTGTGAACCTGCTCCTCGCTCCCATCGACGGCTGGCTGGCATCCCTAGAGATTAACAGTCCCCAACTCGCTACGGCGATTGTGCGTCTAATCCCCGCACAATGTCCCTTTGAGCGCGACATCACCGTTGGGGGACATCACCTGTTCCATATTCCCCCCATGTGCAAACTCAACCCCCTCTACGATCGCTTCGTTGAGTTACGCTTCCGGGCCCTGTGCTACCTCGTCGATACCTGCGGAAGCGATATCAGCGCCTTCTCCTAAGTCCTAGACTCCCAGTTCCTCAAGCTTTAGACTCCCCAAACACGGCCACTTCAAGCGCCTGAAGCGCGTCTTCAATCACCCCATTGGTGACCTGTACATCAAACTCGTCAGCCGCTTGAAGTTCCTCTTTGGCCCGTTCCAGTCGCCGCTGAATCGCCTCTTCCGAGTCGCGATCGCGCCCCCGTAAACGCCGTTCCAACTCCGCAAAGGACGGAGGATGAACAAACACCAACAACGCCTCGGGGAAACTACGGCGCACCTGGCGGGCCCCCTCCACTTCAATCTCTAAAATCACCCAATGACCCTGCGCCATCTGTGTTTCCAAGGATTGGCGCGGGGTTCCATAGTAATTACCCGCAAACTCGGCCCATTCAATAAACGCATCCTGGGCAATCTTGTCCTGAAAAGCCGGCCGCGTCAAAAAATGATAATCCACTCCATCCACCTCACCCTGACGGGGTTGGCGAGTTGTTGCCGAAATCGACAGACAAAGTTCCGGGTGGCGTTGGCGTAGCGATCGCAGTAACGTCCCCTTACCAACTCCACTCGGACCGGTCAAAACAATTAATTTTCCAGCAGTCATGATTTCGCGGCAGCCCATCCGTCAAGGAATGGTTCATCTCAAATTACCCAGGCGCACCGTCAAAACCAAGCCACACTGGGCCATCACGTATGAGCCTCCTTACCATCTTTATTGAAAACAAAACGGTTGGCAACCGTTTCCGGCTGAATCGCCGAGAGAATCACATGACTTGAATCCGTCACAATCACCGCCCGAGTGCGACGACCATAGGTGGCATCCACCAACTGACCCCGCTCTCTGGCATCGATGATGATACGCTTAATGGGAGCTGACTCAGGGCTAACGATAGCAACAACGCGATTCGCCGAAACGATATTGCCAAAGCCGATGTTAATAAGCTGAATATCCATGATTAATCCTTGGCTATCTCGTGTGAGGGGGGTAGTAACGACAGTATCTAACTCTCATGGTAGATAGAATCCAAAATTTTGGCTCAGGCGGCGCAAATCCCTAAAAAATCATCTCCCCCTCCCCCTGGGCGATCGCCATTAGCTCAATTCAAGTTCCCATACCGATTTCAGCCCCTCACTGTTCCTGTGCAACCCGTCGATTTCACCACCCTTTGCGCCATTTATGCCGATTTCCGGACATTTTGGCTTCCCGCTCGTCTTGAACAAGTCATTCAACGCGATCGCACCCAACTGGCCCTAGCCCTACGCACCCTCGACCGCCGAGGCTGGCTACGCCTGTGTTGGCATCCTCAAGCGGCCCATCTCTGTCTCAGCAGTCCCCCGCCCAAAGGTCCCGACACCTTCACCTTCAGCGACCAACTGCGCCACCAACTCAAAGGCTTAGCCCTCGTCGACGTGACCCCCCTCTCCCCCTGGGAACGAGTCCTCGACTTTCAATTTGCCCGTCGGCCCGGAGATCCCCTCCAAGGTCATCTCTACGTGGAAATCATGGGCAAATACAGCAACGTCATTCTCACCAACGCCGAGAATCTCATCATCACCGCCGCCCATCAAGTCAGCGCCCAACAGTCGCGAGTGCGGCCAATTCTCACCGGACAACCCTACGAACCGCCCCCAGCCATGACCGGGGCCACCCCCCGGCGGGACGAATCCTTCGAGCGTTGGCAGGAGCGCATCAGCCTAATCCCCGATTCCCTACGGCGCAACCTCCTCAAACCCTATCGCGGTCTCAGTTCCGCCCTGGTGCGATCGCTCTGTGCCGGGGCCCAACTCGACCCCGAAACCCCCACTGACCAACTCTCCGACACCCAGTGGCGACGGCTCTTTGACCGCTGGCAACAATGGCTGGCCGCCCTAGATAGCCAGACCTTCGAACCCGGCTGGACTGACAGCGGTTACACCGTCCTCGGCTGGGATGCCCAGATCCCCGCCGACAGCATTCAGAGCCTCATTGACCGCTACTACAGCGATCGCCTCAACCAACAGCTATTCCAACAACTACGGCATCAACTGAGCCAAAAACTCAGCCAAACCCTCAAAAAACTCCATCTCAAACAACACACCTTCCAAGACAAACTCAGCCAATCCGCCGACGCCGACCAACACCGACACCAGGCCGACCTACTCATGGCCCATCTCCAAGACTGGACCCCCGGCATGACAGACATCGTCCTGGCCGACTTTGAAACCGGAGACCCCATCACCATTCCCCTTGACCCCGAAAAAAATGCCGTTAGCAACGCCCAGGCGCTCTATAAACGGCATCAAAAACTACGACGGGCTAAACAAGCCGTTCAGCCTCTTTTACGTGCCACAGAGGCAGAAATCAGCTATCTCCAACAAGTCGAAGCCGCCCTTGACCAACTCGGACCTTATCAGCGGCCCGAAGACCTCAGCGCCCTAGAAGATATCCGAGACGAACTGGTCGAACAAGAGTATCTAGCCTCACCCCACTATCGTCCTCAACGCAGCAACGATCCCGACCCCTTCCACCACTTCCAGACCCCCAGCGGCTTCGACCTCCTCGTCGGCCGCAACAACCGGCAAAACGACCAACTCTCCTTCCGCATGGCCAGCGAATACGACCTCTGGTTCCATACCCAAGAAATCCCCGGTAGTCACGTCCTGCTACGACTCCCCCCCGGAACCCAGCCCGACGCCAAAGACCTACAATTTGCCGCCGACATTGCCGCCTACTACAGCCGGGCCCGCGACAGTGACGCCGCACCAGTCGTCTATGCCGATCCCAAATACGTCTATAAACCCAAAGGAGCCAAGCCGGGCATGGCCATCTACAAGCACGAGACCGTCCTCTGGGGCAATCCCGGAGAGGTCGAGAACCAGATTGAGGACAAAAAAGCTGGTGACAAGATTTGAACTTGCGACCGGCTGATTACAAATCAGCTGCTCTACCACTGAGCTACACCAGCACGAGACTCAATTATACCTAAATTCGCTCAGAACAGCACAAAAAACTAGGGGACTCTTCCGGAATCCGTGGCATTTCCCTTGCCCCTAGTTATGATGGACCCGAGTGAGTCTCCGAGCTTGCCTCGACCCTTAAGGTCAATAGGGGGTTAGTCTCCAAACTGTTGCAAATACCGCTCTAGGTCTTCGAGCACTTGGGTCAGTTCCACCTCCGTCGTGAGGCGAATCCGCTCATCCCGCACGGTGAGCAGAATTTTAGCCGCAAAAGGACTTGGCCAAATGTTGGGGTTGCAGAACACCTCCAAAAAGACCTCACCTCGGTGCTGGTACTCCATCGGCTTTTGAGGTGTCGGACGTTTTGACCCCCCGGCTGGGTTGGAGGCGACGGCTTTGAGTTGCCCGAGCAACCCTTGCAGTGCCTCTTGTAGCTCTTTGGCAGCGCCCCCGGAAAAGCTCAGGGAGACAGATCCCTCACTGAAGTTGAGATTGAGTTGAGAATTGGACATCCCTTGATTCGGCTTAAATGTGCTATATCATGTTAGTCATCTATGGGGAAGTTTGCGTAGTCGCTATAAAGGAACGCTTTGTCAACTCAGCCGGCTTTATGGCAAAAAAATTTCCCCTTATAGGGTCTTTGGTTGTGCGTTTGCCTCAATTCGTCCGATAATGGAGTTGATCAGGTTGTCGTACCGTTTTCGCGGTGCAGTCGTGGCCGAGATTCTCCATGACTCGCCCGAACTCTCGTACAATTAGTTTGATTCAGGTTTAAGACAAGCAAATGTGGTCATGGCTCCCGCCAAAATTCTGGTCGTTGATGACGATATCGCAGTTCGGAATTTAATCCACCGCTTCTTAAGTAAGCAGGAAGACTATGTCGTGGAAGCCGCTGAGGATGGCAAAACTGCCCTTGCCCTCTTTGAGCGACTGAACCCGAACTTAGTCATTCTCGATGTGAATTTGCCCGACACGACAGGCTATCAGCTCTGTCAGGACATGCAAAGGCGCACGGGGGTTTATATTATGATGCTGACGAGTCGCAGTGACGAAGACGATGTTGTCCGTGGATTTGAGAAAGGGGCAGATGATTATCTCACCAAACCCTTCAGCTTAGTTGAGTTGGGGGCCCGAGTAGGAGCGGTGTTAAAACGCCAGCGTAGCCTGGCACCAACGCCCCAAAATGGCATTGTTTTCGGTGATTTGCTGATCGACCCCGGTAGCCGTGAGGTGACCTTGGGGAATGATCCCATCCTTTTGACGGCTCTGGAGTTTGATTTGCTACATTTCCTAGCCCGTAATCCGGGCCGGGTCTGGCGACGCTCGGAATTGCTGCAAGAGGTCTGGGATTATGACTATGTGGGAGATCAGCGGGTCGTGGATGTTCATATTGGGCAAATCCGCCGCAAAATTGAGGGGGATTCTAATCAACCCTCGATGATTCAGACGGTACGGGGGGTGGGCTATAAGTTTGAGGCTCCTGTGAAAATTCAAGATAATGGGAGTTAGACCCCTTTGGGGTTGACCCCAATCTCCAGCGACGGCCATGTCTTTTTCTGCCCCTGATTCGGCTCATTCTGCCCCTGAACGAATTTTTTGGGTGGCCATTTGGGGCAATGTGGCGTTGGCCGGGTTGGGGGTGCTGTTTGGCCTGGTGACGCGATCGCACGTGATTCTTCTCGACGGCGTGTTATCGGGATTAAACAGCTTAATTGCCCTGATGGCTCGCCAAGTCAACCGTCGCCTGGCTGAATCCCAGTCAGACCGGCTTCCCTTTGGCGACGCGGCCCTGGAGCCTCTGTTACAGGTGTTGCGTGGGGCAGTGTCCCTGGTTGTGTATGGCTTTGCCGGATTGGTGGCGATCGCCGCTTTAGGCAGTGGCGGTCGGGCCGTGCGGGCCGCTTTAGCGGTTCTCTACGGTGTCGTGGCGGCCTTGGGGGGGATGATTCTCGCCAACTATCAAGGGAAACAAGTTCAGGGAGAAGCGGAACCTCCCTCGTCTTCCCTCTCCCTAGGGGCAGTGGATGCCCGCCATTGGTTTGTTGAAGGAGCGATGGGCTTAGTGATTGCCCTGGTGTTTGCTATCGTCTATCTGGCCGGCGATCGCGACCCAGGCCTGTTGCATTACGTAGACCCTATCTTAGTCTTAGGAGTGGTTTGGCTCTCAGTTCGCAGTCCCTGGGGGTTGGCGCGACAGGGTTGGTTCGAGATGTTGGAACGCTCAGGCGATCGCCGCCTCCAACAGCGAATCCGCAAACTCCTCGATCGCCCCATCCGTCTAATTCCCCATGACAGCGAGGTGCTGCGAGTTGGCCGCTTCGGACGCATCACCTATATTCAGCTCTATCTCATTGTCTCGCCCCAGAACGAACTGACCCGCCACGTGTTGGCTCACGATCGCATTCGTCAACTGATGTACGACCACCTCTACAAGACCTTCCATGACGCCTTCGCCCTAGAGGTCATCATTACCAGCGATCGCCGCTGGGCCGAACACGCCATCGGTCAGCATCAAAGTCCCCCCTAAGTCCCTTGGGGATGTTGGTAACAGTTTGTTACAGTTAAGGCAACGTTCAGTCAACGTCAGACAAATCGCGTCACTGCGTCTGACTCGTCCTCCTGCGATCGTAGATTAAGGTTTTTATGCTCCGACTCGAAAACATCAAGAAAATTTATCCCGGTGGAATTGAAGTTCTCAAGAATGTCACCTGGGAAGTCAAACCCGGCGATCGGATTGGACTCGTCGGGGCCAATGGTGCCGGGAAATCGACCCAACTGCGGATTGTCGCCGGGGAAATGGAACCCACTGCCGGTGAAGTCGTGCGGCCCGCCAGCCTGAAAATTGCCTACCTCACCCAAGAATTTGAAGTTGAACCCACCCGAACCGTCCGGGCCGAGTTTTGGACGGTATTTGAAGAAGCCAATGCGCTTCAACATCAACTGCATGAGGTCACCGAGGCCATGGGAACAGCCGATCCCGACGAACTCGAACAACTCATCCATGACCTCGATGGCCTACAACGACAATTTGAAGCCCTCGACGGCTACAGCCTAGAAGCCCAAATCGAGAAAATCCTCCCAGAAGTCGGCTTCGATCCCAGCGACGGCGATCGCCTCGTCAGCGATTTTAGCGGCGGTTGGCAGATGCGGATGAGTTTAGGGAAAATCCTCCTGCAAGACCCCGATCTCCTCCTCCTCGACGAACCCACCAACCACCTCGATCTCGAAACCATCGAATGGCTAGAGACCTATCTCAAAGGCATTAACACCCCCATGGTGATCGTCTCCCACGATCGCCAATTCCTCGATCGCCTCTGCACCCAAATCGTCGAAACCGAACGGGGCATTTCCACCACCTACCTAGGCAACTACAGCGCCTACCTACAACAGAAAGCCGAAAACCTCAACACCCTACAATCCACCTACGAGCGGCAACAAAAGGAAATCGAAAAACAGCAGGCCTATATCGAACGGTTCCGGGCCAGCGCCACTCGCAGTACCCAAGCCAAAAGCCGGGAAAAACAACTGGACAAAGTTGAGCGAATCGATGCTCCTGTGGGCCGGGTCAAAACCCTGAAATTTCAGTTTCCCGAAGCCCCTCGCAGTGGTCGAGATGTGGTGACCATTGAGGACTTGAGTTATAGCTATGACGGTGAGGAGTTACTCTTCCTCGGTGCGAATTTAGAGATTGAACGGGGCGATCGCATTGCCTTCCTTGGACCCAACGGCTGCGGTAAATCAACCCTATTGCGTCTCATCATGGGCATTGAACAGCCCATCGATGGTCGAGTCAGTCTGGGAAAACACAATGTTATTCCCGGCTACTTTGAACAAAACCAAGCCGAAGCCCTCGACCTCAATCGTAAAGTGATTGACATTATTCACGATGAGGTTCCCACCTGGAAAAACGAAGAAGTCCGCACCCTTCTCGGTCAATTTCTCTTTAGTGGAGAAACCGTCTTTAAACCCGTATTCGCCCTCAGTGGTGGCGAAAAAGCACGGCTAGCACTTGCTAAAATGTTGCTGCGGCCCGTGAACTTGATGGTCTTAGATGAGCCGACCAATCACTTGGATATTCCCGCCAAAGAAATGCTAGAGAATGCCCTAATTGACTATGACGGCACAGTTCTCATCGTTTCCCACGACCGTTATTTCATCTCCCAAGTCGCCAACAAAATTGTCGAAGTCCACAATGGCGAACTATTACTGTACAACGGGAACTATGACTACTACCTAGAGAAAAAAGAAGAGGCTCATCGCAAAGCTGATTTAGAAGCCAAGCGCCTGGAAGAGGAGCGCAAAAAGAAAGCGAAACGGGAGAAACAGAAACAAAAGCAACGGGAGAAAAAATTGGCTAAACTCAAATAACCCCCGAGACAGCCCTCCCCAAGACCCCCCAAGAACCCCGAGGCTAACTATTACCTGAGTCTTGGGGTTGCTTGGTCTGAGAACCGGGGCGATCGCCCCCTCCCGACCCCCCACCATAAATCAAATGAGCTAAACTAAACGTAGCATTTTACTCACCGAGACTCGCCAACTATGACTCGTCAACGGACATTCCCTCGGCTTCGTCCCCGCTTCAGCCGTAGCCCACGGTCTGATTCCTCCTCTAAACGACCCCTAGCCCGGGTGAAGGCGATCGCGGCGACCTGGGCCATCCTACAAGCTCTGATGGCGAGTCCCGTCCTAGCCCAACATCAAAATAACGGCTTGTCCTACAGTGAGTTGCTCGAACGGGTGCGTAGCGGTCAAGTCGAACGAATCGAACTCGATCCCGCCCGCCAAACCGCCCAGGTGCGCCTAGAAGGGGCCGACGACCTGCAAGAGGTTCGGATTTTTGAAGAGAACCCGGACTTAATGAGTTTGCTGCGCAACAACCCCGATGTTGAAGTCGAAATCAACCCGACCCCCGATAACAGTTTTGCCGTAGGGATGTTGGGCCAGTTGATGATTATCTTCTTGCTCATCGGCGGCTTAATGCTGATTATTCGTCGCTCCAGCCAGTCCGGCAATAACGCCCTCAGTTTTGGCAAATCCCGCGCTCGCTTTCACATGGAGTCCAAAACGGGGGTTGTCTTTGATGACGTTGCCGGGATTGAGGAAGCCAAAGAAGAACTTCAAGAAGTGGTCACCTTCCTCAAACAGCCGGAAAAATTCACCGCCATTGGTGCCCGCATTCCCCGAGGCTTATTACTGGTGGGCGCTCCCGGAACCGGTAAAACGCTTCTAGCCCGAGCCATTTCCGGAGAAGCCGGAGTCCCCTTCTTCAGTATTTCCGGGTCTGAGTTTGTCGAGATGTTTGTCGGGGTAGGGGCATCGCGGGTGCGAGATCTCTTTCGCAAAGCCAAAGAAAATGCCCCCTGTCTCATCTTCATCGATGAAATCGACGCCGTGGGCCGACAACGGGGAACCGGGATTGGCGGCGGTAATGATGAACGGGAGCAAACCCTCAACCAACTCCTGACGGAGATGGATGGCTTTGAGGGCAATAGTGGCGTCATCGTCATCGCCGCCACCAACCGCCCTGATGTCCTCGATGCTGCCCTCTTGCGGCCCGGACGCTTTGACCGTCAGGTCAGTGTGAGCCTACCCACCTATAACGGACGACTGGGGATTTTGGAGGTTCACGCCCGCAACAAGAAGCTTGGGGATGACATTTCCTTAGAGAAAATCGCCCGTCGCACCCCAGGATTTTCCGGGGCGGATTTGGCCAACTTGCTCAACGAGGCAGCGATTCTCACGGCCCGTCGTCGCAAGCCGGCCATTGGGGAATCAGAAATTGAGGATGCCATTGATCGAATCACCGTCGGTCTGAAGTTACAACCCCTACTCGATAGTAAGAAAAAGCGCATCATTGCCTATCATGAGGTGGGTCATGCCCTGTTGATGACCCTGTTGAAGAACTCCGATCCCTTGAATAAAGTGACCATTGTGCCACGGTCTGGGGGGGTGGGCGGCTTTGCCCAACAAATCTATAGTGAAGATATGTTGGATAGTGGTTTAGAGACCCGTGCTCGGATGATTGACCGGATTGTCCTTGCTTTAGGAGGACGGGCCGCTGAACAGGTAGTATTTGGCGATGCTGAGGTGACCGTTGGTGCAGCCAGCGATCTGAAAGTGGTATCCACCCTGGCTCGCAATATGGTGACCCTTTATGGGATGTCGGAGCTAGGACCGGTGGCCTTGGAAAGTCCTAATCATGAAGTATTTCTAGGACGAGAGTTGATGCCCAGCTCAGAGCATTCTGAGGAGATGGCCACACAAATTGACCGTCATGTGCGATCGCTGGCGCAACGCTGCTATGAAGAAGCCTGTCAGATTCTCCAAGAAAATCGCGCCCTCATGGATGTGCTCGTAGAAATCTTGATTGAAAAAGAAGAAATCGACGGGGAGAACTTCCGACGCATTGTTGCCGAACATGCCAAAGTCCCAGAAACGAAATTGGCCAACACCGTCGAGACAGTAGCCTCGATTTAATATCCCGAGTCAGATGGGGGTCGCCACCGGGGACGGCCCTCAACCCTCTCGTTAGCGATCGCGGTGCATGGCCCGCAACACCAGGGCTGGATCAACCCAGCGATCGCCATAGCGCAGGCCCCAATGTAAATGAGGTCCCGTCGTGCGCCCACTCATCCCCACGCGCCCAATACGAGCCGCCGAGGGAATCGTTTGCCCTTCAGAGACTTGGAGCCCTCCTTGGCGATCGATCAGAGTTGGGCGGCCCTGAATCGTCTGAACCTGTCCACTCAAGTGGCAGTAGATATGCTCCCAATCCCCGGACTCAATCACCAGTCCCACACCACAGCCCTGGTCATTAATAACTTCAACGACAGATCCCCCCCACCAACTGCGGATATAACTCCCCTCTGGGGCTGCAATATCCAAGCCAGAATGGAACTCATAGCCACGCCCCCCCGTCGGTGAGGTACGGAAGCCAAAGGGGGAGGTATAGGCCTGAAAATTCTCTACCGGAAACGAAGCCCCAGTCCAGCTTCCCGCCTCCACATTCAGGGCCATTGCCTGGGGCGATCGCCCATTGAGGCCCACCAGCAAACACAGAGTCATGAGGGCAATCCCCAAAAGCCGGTAGGGCCAACCCAGCCGTTTCAAGGGTTTAAAGTCTAACGTCAGTTTCACAGGTCTCCCCGCATCGCCAATACCGATGTCTTGCAAGAGTGATTGAGAAAATTTTAGGGACTTCCGGGCCAATTGCAACCCTCCCAGTTCCCAATTCCCGTCTTCCCCCTCCCGCCTCTTGCCTCTTGCCTCTTGCCTCTTGCCTCTTGCCTCTTGCCTCTTGCCTCTTGCCTCTTGCCTCTTGCCCCTTGCCTCTTGCCTCTTGCCTCTTGCCTCTTGCCCCTAAAAAAGCCCATGTCAGCGACACAGGCCAAATCAACAGCGAGCCGGTTTTGGTTCCCAGGGGACTTAACGGAAACCCACAGCGGCTTGCCAGACGAACGCCAATAACAAGAAAAACAGCGGAATCAAAGGCAGAACATCCACTAAGGGGTTGAAGATTTGATAGGCTTCCGGAAGTTTAGCTAAGAACAGAGCTGCGTCCATTGGGTTAAAATCCTTTTATCGCTCGAGTTTTCTCATAATTCAAACAAATATTAACATAAGGCGTTGAATTGACCCAAAATGTTAATTTAAGTTAAGTGCCGGCCCAACCCATGGATTAAGGAGCCGGTTTGAGCCAAGCCGCAAATTCCTGAGCAAAACAGCCATCGAGGATAGACTGGCGAATCCGCTGGGTGAAGCGAATCAACTCCGTGATGTTGTGAATTGACAGGAGAGTATAAGCCAACAATTCCTGCGATCGCACCAAATGAGACAAATAGGCGCGGGAGAAGTTCTGACAGGTGTAACAAGGGCATTCCTCATCAAGGGGGGCGTAATCCCGGCGAAAGCGAGCATTTTTGAGATTCCAGCGTTCCCCCCTCACAAACGCCGCCCCATGTCGGCCCAAACGAGTGGGAATCACACAATCAAACAAATCAATCCCTGAGGCGATCGCCTGAGCCATTTCCCGATAGGTTCCCACCCCCATCAGATAGCGCGGCTTATGCTCAGGAAGCAGAGGTGTGGTCGCCTTAACAATCGCCTCAATCAACTCCGGCGGTTCCCCCACACTCACCCCACCAATGGCATAGCCCGGTAAATCCAGCTTTTGCAAGGATGCCGCCGCCTGGGCCCGTAAATCCGGGTAAACCCCCCCCTGGACAATGCCAAACAGGGCTTGCCGTTGTGCCTGAGAACTCTTACGATGGTGGTCAATACAGCGTTTCAACCAGCGTTCCGTTCGTGCCGTGGCCAACTCTACCGCCTCCCGGCTGGCGGGGTAAGGAGGACATTCATCAAACGCCATGATGACATCAGCACCCAAGGCATTTTGAATCTCAATCGAGCGTTCCGGGGTTAAATTAATCCGCGCCCCATCCCGAGGAGAGCGAAAGGTCACCCCTTCCTCTGTAATTGTGCGCATCTGGCTCAGGCTAAACACCTGGAAACCGCCAGAGTCCGTAAGCATCGGCCCATCCCAGCCCATAAAACGATGTAAGCCACCCGCTTCGGCCACAATATCTTCTCCGGGCTGCAAATGCAGATGGTAGGTATTCGCCAGAACCATCTGTGCCCCAGTTCCTCGGAGCTGGTCGGGGGTCACGGTTTTGACGTTGGCCAGAGTTCCCACCGGCATGAACCGTGGCGTTTCAACAATACCGTGGGGCGTCCGGAACACTCCCGCTCTAGCTCCAGTATCGGGGCAGATGGCCTGGGTGTAATACTCAAAAAACTGGTTCAAGGGTCGGGGCTGCTTAACAAATCCAAGTTTGATATTGTATCATTAAGATGAGGCGTGTGGTCTCAACAGACCGTTGAGACGTAACATGGGTGGAACCTTGGCATCTCGGGAACACAGCCCACAGAGCAAAAGCCCTGGGGCGTTGACTCCGCCGGCGCTAACTCGGTTCACACTGGACTTGAACCCAGCACTGCCCTCAGAAGAATCAATTGAGATGATATCTAGGGTGTATGCGACTGAAAACGAGCGGCTCTGACTGATAGTGTAAATCTGTTTCGATAGTTGACTTGGAGTAGGGAGCCGATCTGAGCCTACTACTGAGGTTCAAGGGGGGCTACATAAAACATGGCTAAATCCAACGATCTGTATCTAGCAGAGCAGGCATTGTACGATCATCTGCTTGATTTAGTAAAGGTCGAAGCGCCAGAACGGTTGCTTGAACGCTTCAGAACCCTGTTTGTCCAGGGTTCGGGCTACCCCGATCCAGAAATTGCCTCGATTATCCAAAGTATTGTAGCGTTGGACCAGGCAGAAGACGAATTCAATAGTGTTCTCAACCGCTGCTGCCATATTCTCATCAACCATTGGCAGATGGAGACCAAGCATCAGCCCGCCATCCCGGAGTTGGTGAATCTCATTAGCGCCTCGGGGGAGCGGCGAATGCAATCCCGAGAGTCTCGGCGCATTCAGAACCTGCTAACCCAGTTTAAGAGCAGCGACGAGTATATAACCCTGCAACGGTTAGTCCAGGTCGTCGATCGCAGTAGGGACAGCGACAAACCCCCGGAACAGCGACCTCTAGGAAGCTTGATTGGTCGCTATCCCTATCTGTATTCTCACTCGTTGTTGGGAGAAGGCAGTAGCTACGAGCATCAACAGACCGTTCAGAAGCTACAGGCTCATCGACAAAAGCAATATGAGGTGCATTTGTCCAAATATGTCGCCTATAAGGTCAAACGGGCCCAACTAGCGCGACAAAATCCTAAACTCCTGAAAAATCCCCGTATTATTCAACCCGTGCGAAACCCCACGTTGTTGGGCGATCGCGAACTGTATGTGGCCGTCAAACAGTTTTCTGGGCGAGCTGAGGGCTCCTATACCTATAAGGATTTAGCCCAGACCTTCCGCACCCATACCAGCCAAACCCGTACCTATCGGCAATTTAAGGAAGACCTATTTGAGTATCTCATTACCACCGTTGATGAAGACTATGGCAGACGCCTGTTTTACGACAAGCTCTACCAGCATTTAATGAATACCCTGCCCCAATGTGATGACCAGAAGCCCACAGACTTCTTAGTGGTGCGGACCTGTAGCCAACTGCTAAACTTCCTCGTTGTTGAAAGTCCTCAAAATCCTAACCATTATGTTCTCATCGACCTGCTCTCCAACATCGGCCCCACCTTTGTCATGGCCCTGTTGCTGAAGATTCTCTTAATTTGTCGCAAAGTCCGTCCCTATTTGGAAAAACGCTTTTCCATTCTCTTTGACCATTACGACCAAAGTACCCGCGAGGCGGTGCGCTGGTTGATAGAATCCTTGGAAAATCTGCAAGTGGCCCTAAGTACCAACTTTGGTGCGGCTGACCTCTCAATGCTCACTCGGGCCTCTTAGGGGTGGCATGAATTGGACGCTGAATGGGGGACCCTTGGATCGTGAGTCCCCCGCTGACGTTCTCTAAGGAGCTTGTTGTTACGTCACTGTTATCTGTCTTTCGTTTTCTATGCCTAACCCCCGTTCTTCAAATTTTGAACGCGAACTGGATGAAGCCATCTTTAGTTTTGCCGATATTCAGTCAGAACTCAACTATAAACGGGCGAAGACAGCATTACATGACCTCGTGGAACGGTTAGACCTCTCCGAGCGAGAACGGACTGGCTTGGAAACGGAAATCGAGGGCTTGGAGACCATGTTGGACAAGTTAGAATCCGATGTGGTGCAGATTGCGGCCTTCGGTATGGTCGGCCGGGGAAAATCCTCCCTGTTAAATGCCCTGGTGGGACAGCCGGTGTTTGAAACTGGGCCCCTGCATGGGGTGACGCGATCGCAACAAAGTGTCGACTGGACTCTAACCCGCAGTGCTGTCGGCGAGGGAATTGAGGATGTCTTACAGGTGTCATTACCGACGGTGGGAACGGCGCGGGTGGAATTAGTCGATACCCCGGGGTTAGATGAAGTCCATGGTCAGACTCGGGCAGAATTAGCCCATCAAATCGCCAAACGAGCTGATTTAATCTTATTTGTCATTTCTGGAGATATTACTCAGGTTGAATATGATGCCCTCTCAGAGATTCGCGAGGCGGGCAAACCTCTATTGTTGGTGTTCAATAAGATTGACCAATATCCTGATGCCGATCGCCAAGCCGTTTATGACCAAGTCCGCAATGAGCGAGTGCGACAACTGCTGACGAGCGATCGCATTGTCATGGCCGCCGCCTCTCCCCTAACCCCCACCCTCGTCGAGAAGGCCGATGGACGTCGGGGGGTGGTGATGGAACCGGGACTCCCCCAAGTTCAGGAGTTGAAACTAAAAATCCTAGAGATTCTCCAGCGAGAGGGGAAATCTTTGGTGGCCCTCAACAGTATGCTCTATGCCGACGAAGTGAATGAGCAAGTGGTGCAGCGCAAGATGGAGATTCGCGATCGCCAGGCCAACCGACTCATCTGGAATGGGGTTATGGCAAAGGCCCTGGCGATCGCCCTCAATCCCGTGACCGTGGTGGATATTCTCACCGCCGCCACCGTAGATGTCGTCTTATTACTGTCCCTCTCACGACTCTATGGGATTCCCATGACCCAAACCGGGGCGATCGACCTCTTACAAAAAATCGCCTTGAGTATGGGGGGAATTAGTGCCAGTGAACTCCTAGCCAATTTAGGCTTAAGTGGCTTAAAAAGCCTATTAGGGGTCGCCACTCCCGTCACGGGGGGGGTCGCCTTCGGTGGCTATGTTTCCGTGGCCATCACCCAAGCCAGTGTCGCTGGAGTCTCCACCTATGCGATCGGACAGGTCGCCAAAACCTATCTAGCCAATGGAGCCTCGTGGGGCCCCGAAGGACCCAAAGTCGTGGTTCAGCAAATCCTCGATTCCTTAGATGAAACCTCAATCTTGAGTCAGATTAAAGCCGAACTACAACAGAAACTCGTGGGGTAAGATGAGAGAGCCAGATATTCGTTGGATGCAACGATTTTCCAACTTTAAACGAGCGTTCCTGCTGCTTGAGAATGCCCTAACCATTGAATCCCCATCCTTAGTTGAGCGAGCCGGAATGATTCAATTTTTTGAAATGGCATTTGAATTATCCTGGAAGCTTCTAAAAGACTACCAAGAACTAGAGGGATTTACGGTTAAAACCCCTAGAGAAACCCTAAAGCAGGCTTTCCAGGCAGAGATTATCAGCGATGGACATCAGTGGATTGAAGCCTTGCAAGACCGAAATTTGATGGCACATACCTACAACGAGAAAACCGCAATCGCCGTTGAAGAACGCATCCGTCATCAGTATTTCCCCCTCCTCAAACATCTTCACGATACATTTGAGACCAAATTAGAACAGGAGCAACCATGAAGTATGGACTTAGTGACCAAGATTTAACCCAAATGCGAGCGGCCATAGCCCAGTTCCCAGAAATTACAGAAGTTATTTTATTCGGTTCTCGGGCCAAGGGAAACCACAAACCGGGGTCTGATGTGGATTTAGCCATCAAGGGAGACCATGTCACCCATGCAACGATTTATCGACTGGCGGACCGACTGAATGAAGACTATCCTTTCCCTTATTTCTTCGATGTCATCGATTACAACAGCATTGATGAGCCAAATTTAACAGAGCATATTAACCGCGTGGGAATTACCATTTTTGCTCAGGAGACATCCAGCCACCCTTGAGGTCTCCTGAACTCCTGCGAAACCCTATCGGGAACAATCCAGGCTTCTTAAGACGGATGAGGAACCCAAACAGATACCGACCCCGCCTCACAGGAAAACTCGGCCCATCCCTCATCATTCGTCACCACCGGTTCCGCAATATGTTCCGTCACATCCACATAGGTCATGTTAGCCTGACCCACTTCCATAAACTTACTCCCCGCCTCTCCATTACTCAACACCACCGCTAATCCTCCAGGATGAGCCTCATCCCCCAAACGAGTCCAACCGATAGTATTGGGGTGGTCAAAATAATCATACTGGTCGCCGTAGGCATAGGCACGACGGGCCCAAAGAAACTTATCAATCAACCATTGATGACTGTCTAACCAAATCTCATACTCCTGACCATCCTGACCCACATCCTTATAGTGAGCACCATAATAATCCGCCATAAACACACAAGGGTAGCCATCCCGCCGCAATAAAATCAGAGCATAGGCTAACGGCTTAAACCATCCCTCCACTACCGATTCTAATGACTGCAATGGCTGGGAATCATGGTTATCAACCAGCGTCACCGCCAGTGCTGGCTGTTCCTGTACTAAACTCTTGTCAAAAATCTGTCGTAAATCATATGCATCCCCCTGCTTACTAGCATCACTAAAATTGTAATGAAGGGGAGCATCAAAGAGCATTACATCACCGCCAGTCACCTCAATAAAATAGTGTAAGGCCTCAATGTTTCCTGACCAATATTCACCGACGGCAAACAAGCGCCGCCCCGCGTGATGACGCACATGACTGAGCCATTGAGGGAAAAAGCCTGCCTTGACATGTTTCACGGCATCAAAGCGAAAGCCATCGACGTGAGTTGTTTTGACATACCATTCCCCCCAATACTTCAGCTCCTGCTGAACATCAGCGCTACTCATATCCAAATCGCAGCCCATCAGGTAGTCAAAGGTTCCTTTTTCTAGGTCAACCTCATCGTCAAAGGTTTTACCATCAAATAGATAAACAGCCTCAAAGTCTTCATCAAAGGCATTGTAGTCCGCCGCCGTGAAATGCCACCAATGCCATTCTAATTCCGAATACTGACCTTGACGACCGGGAAACGTAAAATGAGTCCAAGCCTGAATGGTTTGCGCCTCTCCAATAGGATCATGGCGATTGTGAGGGTCGCAGGGGGTGGCGGTAAATTCCTCTTTGTGATCTGCCCCTAATTTGTGGTTAAACACCACGTCAGCATAAATATGAAGTCCAGCAGACTGAGCTACCTCAATGGCTTTAATGTACTCATCTTTAGTCCCATATTTGGTGCGAACTGAGCCCTTCTGCTCAAATTCCCCGAGGTCAAATAAATCATAAACTCCGTAGCCCACATCGTTGGCTCCCCCGGTTGCTTTATAGGCTGGGGGCAACCATAATGCGGTAATTCCGGCTTCTGCAAGGTCTTTTGCATGGCGGGCAACTTGATTCCACAACGTTCCATCGGCGGGGGTGTACCAATGGAAATACTGCATCATGACACCATTTGCTTCTGACATTAGGCACGACCTTAGATAAATAATGGAAGATGGGAAACCTTACTCCTCACTGGCTTGGCGTTGTCGCCACATTAAGCCAAGATAGCCGAGAATGGTCCCCGTGGCCAGTCCTGTGAAGCCTCGATGGGAGATGGCGGCGAGTTCGGGGGTGGGGAAGGGCAGCAGTAGGCTGAGTCCCCAGAGTCCTACGCCAATCCAAATCCCATTACGGCGCAACACATAGCCCAGGAAGCCCCCCGGAACCAGGGTGACGGCAAAGAGAATCCAAGAGAGAAGAACCGCCACTGAGGTGCGTGTTTCGGCGATGTCGAACATTAAAAATCCTCCCTTGACAAAGTTGCACTGATTATATCTCAGATTTCAGCCCCTCTGATTTCAGGAGATTGGCTAAAACCTAGGGGGTCGTCGTGGTTCGATGCATCGTTTCCGTTAGCTGGAGATGGTTCCGGTTAGGGGGGAACTGGCGCTGGCCAGGGCTTGAATGGGAATTCGTCCGGCATGGTAGGCCAAGCGTCCGGCGTTGACGGCCATCCCCATCGCCTGGCCCATGGCGACGGGGTTTCGCGCCAGGGCGATCGCCGAATTAATCAAAACGGCATCAGCCCCGAGTTCCATGGCCAAAGCCGCTTCACTGGGAGTCCCAATCCCGGCATCCACCACAACGGGAACCTTGGCATTTTCGATAATGATACGAATATTTGCCGCCGTCTGAATCCCTTGTCCTGACCCAATGGGAGACCCCAAAGGCATGACTGTGGCACAGCCCACCTCTTCCAGGCGTTTGGCTAACATGGGGTCGGCATTGATATAGGGGAGGACGGCGAACCCCTCTTTAACCAGTTGTTCAGCGGCGTCGAGAGTTCCAATGGGATCGGGGAGGAGATAAGTGGGATCAGGGATGACCTCTAGTTTGATGAAGTTGTTATCCTCTTGTCCCAAAAGTTTGGCCATTTCCCGTCCCAATCGCGCTACGCGGATGGCCTCTTCGGCGGTTTTACAGCCTGCGGTGTTGGGTAACATCCAAATCTTCGACCAATTCAAGGCCTCGGCTAACCCTTCATGGCCGGGAGCGTTGGTTTGGACCCGACGCACGGCCACGGTGACAATGTCGCAACCACTAGCGGCGATGCTACCGCGCATGGTCTCAAAGTCATTGTATTTGCCGCTGCCGGTCATCAACCGGGATTGGAAGGAGCGGCCGGCAATTAGGAGGGGATCGGCCTCGCTGAGGTTGGGAGGTACAGGGGGTTGTGGGGGTTGGGGCGCGGGGGGGCGAGCATGGGTCAGCATGGTCGAGTTCGGGGACGATGGGGACAGTTGGGAACGATTCCAGGCGAAGGGGTCAAGGAGGGGATCGCGCTGGTTATCACAGATGAGATCGGCGATGAGTTTGGCGGTAATGGGGGCTAGGAGAATGCCGTTGCGGTAATGACCGGTGGCTAGGGTCAGGTTGTCACAGTAACTGTCTCCTAGGATGGGGAGTTCGTCGGGGGTCCCGGGGCGGAATCCTGACCAAATTTCTTCGATGGGATAGTCTTGGAGGGCGGGATAGAGGCGGATGGCTCGATTGAGGAGCGATCGCACTCCGGCTGGGGTGGTTCCGGGGACAAATCCCACATCCTCGGAGGTGGCACCGATGACAATTTGACCATGACCCCGGGGGATAATGTAGGTATTGGGACCATAGAGGACACGCCGTAGGGGCAATTCTCCGTTGACTTGCGGGGCCCGGACGGAGACCATTTGACCTTTAATGGGTTTAAGAGGTAGGGGCAGCAGTTGACTGGACCAGGAGCCTGCGGCTAGGACGTAGTGATCGGCGCTGAATTGTCCCGCTTGGGTTTGCACGCCCCGAATGCGAGTCCCTTCTTGGGCGATCGCCTCGACGGTTAATCCCTCTTTTAAGGTAATTCCTAGGGCCTCCACGGCCCCGAGGAGCGATCGCATCAAGGCCCGATTATCCACTTGAGCATCTTCGGGATACCACCAAGCCCCGACCACATCTGCCCCTAAGCCCGGTTGATAATGCTGTAAGGCCTCCGCCTCAAGCCACAGGGAGGAACCGGCATCGGAGATGGGAGACAGTTTAGGGGTTTCATACACCGGGGCCAGAATCCCACAGGGCCAGTAGCCGGTGGCTAGTCCCGAGAGATTCTCCAGTTTCTGAGTCCAGTCTCGATAGAGCGATCGCGACTGTAAACATAACTCCAACATTGGCCCCGGGGATAAGTTCTCAGCCTGAGGGGCTAACATCCCTCCCGCCGCCTGACTTGCAGCTTGTTGGCTATCTCGACTAATCACGGTGACCTGGGCCCCCCGTAATGTCAGTTCGACGGCGATGGACAAACCCATCACACCGCCACCAATAATTAAAATTTCACGGGTCATAATCTTAACTGGGAAGGATGAGCGGATTTACCAAAGGGCAGGAACAGGACGAGCATCAGGGGTCGGTGCGGGGGTTGGGGTCGGCGTGGGGGTTGGGGTCGGCGTGGGGGTTGGGGTCGGCGTGGGGGTTGGGGTCGGCGTGGGGGTGGCTGGATTAAAGGGAACCGCCTCTGGGATATCCTCTGGAGACGGCAACTCACTGGGGGGGGATGACTGATCTAAAATCCCCGCCTGCACCAGCCAGGAGAGGATGCCCATGGCCAACAGGACTCCCAACACAACCTGAATAATACGTTGCAAGGTTATTCAGAGACTACTGAGGTTGACAATCTGAGGTCCAAACCGGGATTGTTCCCTGGCCCCAGAAGCCGTCAAATTTCGTCACCCGGACATCTCCGAGAACTTGGGTTTGACAGGCTAAACGGAGGGATCGCTGACGCTCATGGGGGGGCAGTGATCGCCGGGTGCGATCGCGCCAATTGGCCTCAGACACCTCGCCCTCAACCGCAACAGCACAAGTGCCACAAGACCCAATCCCCCGACAATTAATCAACGAGGCTTTGCCATTGTACAGAGCAATCCCCTGGCGCAGAAGCAGATCACGTAGATTGGCCCCGCGATCGCACTCGATGGTTTTCCCGGCAGCAAAAACAGTTGGCATAGCAATTGACCCAAACGATGGCGTTTTTCTGGTGACTCCTATACCTATTGTGACAACTTGGCGGCTCGATCACAGCCTCACGTTAAAATTTGGGAACGGTGAACTCAAAACTACCCAGAATTTCTTGCCAGCCATGACTGCCAAACGCCTCTCAATCTATGACACAACCCTGCGCGATGGCGCCCAATGTGAAGGGCTATCTCTGTCCCTAGAGGATAAACTCCGCATTGCCCATCAACTCGATCGCCTCGGAGTTCCCTTTATTGAGGGCGGTTGGCCCGGTGCTAATCCCAAAGATGTTAAGTTTTTCTGGCAACTCAAGGAACAGCCCCTCACTCAAGCAGAAGTGGTGGCCTTTTGTTCGACCCGTCGGCCCGGACGCACCGCCGCCGATGACCCGATGCTACAACCGATTTTGGCAGCCGGGACAGGCTGGATTACCCTCTTTGGCAAGTCCTGGGACCTCCATGTCACCGAAGGCTTAAACACCAGCCTGGAGGAAAACCTGGCCATGATTCAGGACACCATCGAGTATTTCCGTAGCCAGGGACGGCGGATTATCTATGATGCCGAACATTGGTTTGATGGCTATAAACTGAACCCGAGTTATGCCCTGAAAACCCTAAAAGCTGCTGCCGATGCGGGTGCAGAATGGTTAACCCTCTGCGACACCAATGGCGGAACCCTGCCCCATGAAGTGACCCAGATTGTCTCCGAGGTGATAGCTGAACTGGGTGAGTCCGTTCCCCTGGGGATTCATACCCACAATGACAGTGAAATGGCGGTGGCCAACGCCGTGGCGGCGGTGTTAGGCGGGGCCACCATGGTCCAAGGAACCATTAACGGCTATGGGGAACGCTGCGGCAATGCCAATCTTTGCTCGGCGATCGCCAACCTACAACTTAAACTGGGCTATCACTGCCTGGACGACGACCAACTGGCGCAACTGACGGAAACCAGCCGTTTTGTCAGTGAAGTGGTCAACCTCGCTCCCAACGATCGCGCCGCCTTTGTTGGCCGTTCCGCCTTTGCCCATAAAGGGGGCATCCATGTCAGCGCCGTACAGCGCAATCCCCTCACCTATGAGCATATCCGTCCCGAAGCCGTGGGCAACCAGCGGCGTATCGTCATCTCCGATCAATCGGGACTGAGTAACGTTCTGGCCAAGGCCCGCAACTTTGGCATCAACCTTGATAAAACCGATCCCGCCAGCCGTGAAATTCTCGATCGCCTCAAGGGACTCGAACATGAAGGCTATCAATTTGAAGCCGCCGAAGCCAGTTTTGACTTACTGGTACGGGAAGCCTTGGGCCAGCGAGAACGGTTCTTTGACGTCAAAGGCTTCCAAGTTCACTGTACCCAAGCCGGTGGACATGAAGACAGTAACGCCCTGGCTACGGTCAAAGTCGCCGTTAATGGTCAAGACAGCCTGCAAGCTGCCGAAGGCAATGGCCCCGTCTCTGCCCTGGATGCTGCTTTGCGAAAAGCCCTGGTGAACCAGTTTCCCGCCATTGCTGAATGTCATCTTGTTGACTATAAAGTCCGTATTTTAGATAGCCAGTCAGGTACCTCAGCTAAAACCCGCGTGCTACTCGAATCCACCAACGGTCATGATCGCTGGACAACCGTGGGAGTCTCCGCCAATATTATTGATGCCTCCTATCAAGCGGTTGTGGAAGGACTAGAATACGGCTTGTTGCTGCAAAAAAACGCTAAAAAAGTGATTCAGACCTCTTAAGCCGTCCTAGCTCTCCCTAAGGTCAGTAGGCTCAGACTTAAAAAAATTTGAGCAACCTGTCGAAATCGATATCCCCGAACTATAATGGGGGGAAGTGGCTCTGACACTGCTGTTCACCCAGACTCGGAATGACACCCGTTTCAGCCAATTTTTGCGATCACCTTGATTTTTTGTGGCCTAGGCTACATATTTTTTGTAGCCGCGATCGCACTATAGATGGTTAAATGTGTGAACAGCCGTCGGCTGCTTTTCGCGAAATTCAAAGTTCCTGTGTTTTAAGGTGTGAGGGAAGATGCGTAAACTAACATGGCAGATTCTGCTGTTCAGCCCGCTCATGGCGGCGTTCTGGGGCATCAATGCTCCGGCTCAAGCTAAAGAGGCAGCGGTTGACGCCGGTGTCAGCTCCGTGAAAGCTGACCAACTGGCTGATACTGACTTTGGCAGCAAACAGCTTTCCGTGGGTGACTTCATTGAAGCCAACGAGAATCAAAGACTTCGTCAAGACAACGGCAACTCGGGAGTTGTCTCGCTTGACCAGGTGACCTCAGTGTCGCAGCTAACAGACGTGCAACCGACGGACTGGGCATTCCAAGCCCTCCAGTCCTTGGTTGAGCGCTATGGTTGTATCGCCGGTTACCCCGACGGGACTTTCCGTGGCAACAACTTCATGACCCGTTATGAATTTGCCGCCGGTCTGAACGCCTGTTTGGATCAGATTGTGGCAATTGTCGGTGGCGGGGATGACATTGACCCCGGCGACTTGGCGACCATTCGTCGTCTGCAAGAAGAGTTCGCCGCCGAACTAGCTACCCTACGGGGTCGCGTGGACGGACTAGAAGCTCGCGTCTCTGAACTCGAAGCGAACCAATTCTCCACCACCACCAAACTGGAAGGGGAAGCGGTCTTCGCCATCGCTGATGCCTTCGGTGGCGGAAACGTGGGTGTGGACGACAACCAAACCGTCTTCCATAACCGGGTTCGTCTAGGCTTCGTCTCCAGCTTCAGCGGACGTGACCAACTCTGGACTCGTCTTGATTCCGGTAACGCGGCCACCTTCAACAACCTTGACCAAGGGGTCCTCACCCACAACTTCGACAACGGTGGTGGTGTTGACATCGGCTGGCTCGCTTACTACTTCCCCCTCGGTGATAACGTTCAAGTCTATCTCCCCGCTTCTGGGGGTCTCTGGCAGGACTTCATTCCCACCATTAGCCCCTACCTCGAAGGGTTCACCGGTGGTGAAAATGCTCTGACCAGCTTTGCTGAATCCAACCCCATCTACAAAATCGGGACGGATGCAACGGGTGTCGGTATGACCATTGACCTGACCGACAGCATCATGTTGTCTGCTGGTTACTTCGCCGCTGATGCCTTCAGCCCCAACCGCAAAGAGGGCTTATTCAACGGTAACTACTCCATCATGAGTCAGTTGACCTTTGATTCTGGCGATTTCCAACTGGGTTTAACCTATAACCACGCCTTCTTCAACGGCGCTGGTGCGGGTAATGACATCTTCGGTCTTGGCCCTGGAACCACCCGGAGTGTCCAGCCTTTTGGGGATGCGGCGGCGCTCTATGCCAACTCCTACGGTCTCTCTGCGGCCTTCCAGGTTTCTGATAGCTTCGCCATCAATGCCTTTGGCGGTTACACCAACGCTAACTCTCGTGCTACGGGTAAAGATAGTGCTGAGATCTGGTACTACGGTCTAGGGTTGGCTCTCCCCGATTTTGGTGGACAGGGTAACCTCCTCGGACTGATGGCAGGTGTGGAACCTTACGTGGGTGGCTTCAATGGCAGCAGCTCTCGTGGTTCTGGTGCGGATGATACCCCCGTTCACATTGAAGCCTTCTACCGCTATCAACTCAACGACAACATTTCCATCACCCCTGGATTGATTTGGTTGAGTGCGCCTCAAGGTAACCAAAATGCTGACGATGCTTTCGTTGGTGTTCTGCGTACCACGTTCTCCTTCTAGGAAGGGTATTTTGGGTCAGTTTTTGGCTGGCTGACCCTCACATTCATGAAACCCCACACATGCTGTGGGGTTTTTATTTTAAGGGCCTCAGCTAGAGTAGCGCTGGGGCTGTTTCATAGGCCTGTAAATCTAAGGCCGCTAGTTGACGATAGGCGGCCTCAATCCCCCGTTGACCTCGCAGGAAGCCCGTACTGGCCCCTGGACAGATCAGAGATAACGTCTCTGGGGAAAAGCGATCGCGCAACTGGGCGACACTCCGCAATTGTCGGCGCCAATGAAAGGTTTTCGCTGTGCGTAGGGGCACCAACTCCCCCTGAGCATTGGGCAAAAGATGACGACCTGTAAATAAAATTCCCCCCTGCTGAGCGTAATAGAGACAGGCGGAACCGGGGGTCTGTCCCGGTGTCCAAATTCCCTGAATTTGGGGAGATATCTGAATTTCGTGGTGAAATGACGTGACCTGTGCCTCGGGCAGCAGATAGGCTTCTTGTTCCTGAATGATAAGCTGACAGCCACTGCGTTGCTGAAACTTAGTTGCCTCCCCAATACTATCGCGATGGGTAATAAAGAGCGATCGCACCCCCCCCTGACCCCCTAAAAAGTCCTGAGTTTCAGGGGTTGACGGGGGAGTATCAATCAGGATGTTGCCATCTTTTTCTACAATAAGGTAGGCCGTTCCGCCCAGGGTTTGCCGATTGGGGGGAAAGGCAAAAATATTTGATCGGACAATGCGGGGTTCTTTAGACATACGTGATGACTTTTTGGTTACTGCTGATCCTTGGACTGATTACCTACATTATCTTGCAGCGGAGCGTTGCCAACATCACGCGAACCCCAGTGTGGTTGTTGTGGTTGGTGATGATGACTCCGGCTGTAGTCTTGATTATCTGGGCTGAAGCGACCCCAGAAGATGGAGGTGTTCCGGCTTGGGGGGCGATCGCACTGATGACCGGTTGCTTTATCCTCTATCTCTGGCTCCTCTACCGAGGACGGACTACACCAGAGGAGCAGGCAAAGACAAGGGTTACAGCCCCAGAACTCTCCTCATCCCTAACCCCCCTTAAAGAGCAACTGCGGCCCATTGCCCCTGGGGAAGAAACACAATTGCGAAATTGCTTCAACTGGTCTGTGTATGCCTTACATCAACTAGAATATCGACCTCAAGCTGTCATTTGCCGGGGTCAACTACGTACGACCCCAGATCGGGCCTATCGCACCATACGGGATAACATCGAACAAAAATTTGGCGATCGCTTCTTGGTCGTCCTCCAAGAAGGGGAAAACCAGAAACCCTTATTTGTCCTCGCCCCTAACCCCAAACAACACACCCAGTCCGCCGAGAGCGATCCAACTGAACAACCCGCTATTGCCCTAGGACTGTTCCTGATTACCCTCTTCACCAGCACCACCGTCGGCGTTGAACTGGCCGGCATCGAGAGCGATCGCTGGCAAGCCGATCCCCGCCTATTACTCCAAGGACTCCCCTATGCCTGTTCTCTGCTGGGAGTTTTAGGGATTCGGGAATTAGGACGCTATGCGATCGCCCGTCGACATCAACTAGAAACCAGTCTCCCCTACTTCATCCCCTTTCCCATGTTCTTGGGAACTTTAGGAGCTTTTCTGCGGATTCGCTCTCCCATTCCTAACCGGAAAGTCCTCTTTGACACCAGTATCGTCGGTCCGTTACTGACCCTTTTAGTCAGTTTCCCCCTTTTATTGTGGGGACTCTCCCAATCCCAACTGGTTCCAGCCTCGGAGGCCTCGGGGATTCT
This sequence comes from Phormidium yuhuli AB48, assembly GCF_023983615.1. Classification (GTDB taxonomy): domain Bacteria; phylum Cyanobacteriota; class Cyanobacteriia; order Cyanobacteriales; family Geitlerinemataceae; genus Sodalinema; species Sodalinema yuhuli. The sequence goes on from NZ_CP098611.1 coordinate 1,361,124, forward strand.
AAACTTCCAAGAACTAATTCCGACGTTTTCCCTGCTTCTGTCCCTCTGTAGTGCCTTGTTACTCCCCGGCTCCCTAGATCCCTCCCAAGCCATTGAATTACAGCCTGTGGCGATCGTTGGCTATCTTGGCATAATTCTGAGTGCCTTCACTCTGATGCCCATTGGCCGCTTAGATGGGGGACAGATGGTTCATGCTATGTTTGGGCGACGCACGGCCCTGGCTATCGGACAAATTAGCCGTATCCTGATCCTCCTGTTGGCCCTCCTGCATCCAGAACTCTTATTATGGGCAATTCTGCTATTCCTGATTCCCCTACGGGATAGTCCTGCCCTTAATGACGTCAGTGAGTTAGATAATAAACGGGATGTTCTTGGCCTAATCAGTCTATTTCTGTTGGCGTTGATCTTGCTTCCGGTCCCGCAGATGTTGACTCAGGCGTTGTCTTAGGGGGAAGGCAATCGGGTTACCACAGAGGCACAGAGGACACAGAGGAAGAGGAGGGGGGAAGAGGAGGGGGGAAGAGGAGGGGGGAAGAGGCAAGAGGGGGGCGTTTTTCTGGGGTGAGGATAAATTTGTAGTCATTGTTTGAGGTATCAATTATGCGGACGGTACGAGTGATTGGTGGTGGACTTGCGGGAACTGAGGCCGCTTGGCAGGTGGCTCAATGGGGGGTTCCTGTGGTACTTCAGGAAATGCGTCCCCTGCGTCAGTCGCCGGCTCATCATTCTCAGGAACTGGCGGAATTGGTCTGTAGTAACTCATTTGGGGCTAAAGCGAGCGATCGCGCCTCAGGATTGCTTCACGAAGAACTGCGCCGTTTGGGATCGGTGGTGATTGGCAAAGCCGATGAGCATCATGTGCCAGCGGGTGGGGCCTTGGCTGTCGATCGCGGTGTGTTTAGTCGGGATTTGACCCAAACCCTCGCTCAGCATCCCCTGATTGAGCTGGAACGGCAGGAAGTTCAGCGCATCCCCGAAGATGAAATTGTCGTCTTGGCGACGGGCCCGCTCACCAGTGAAGCCCTGGCGGATGACCTGCAACGGTTTACGGGCAGCCAATATATGAGTTTCTTTGATGCGGCCAGTCCCATTGTGGTGGGGGAGTCTATTAATACTGAGATTGCTTTTCGCGCTTCCCGCTACGACAAAGGGGACGCGGACTATTTCAACTGTCCTATGACTCAAGAGCAGTATCTCGCCTTTTGGCAGACGCTCTGTGAGGCGGAACAGGCGGAGGTCAAAGACTTTGAGCGGGAAACCGCTAAGTTTTTTGAGGGCTGTCTTCCCATTGAGGAGATGGCCAAACGGGGGGAAGATACCATGCGCTATGGTCCCCTTAAACCCGTGGGACTGCGGGATCCGCGATCGCCGGAACGGTTTTATGCTGTGGTGCAATTACGCCAGGAAGATAAAGCCGGCCAACTCTGGAATATGGTGGGATTCCAAACCAACCTGCGTTGGGGAGAACAGAAACGAGTATTTCGCCTGATTCCTGGCTTAGAAGAAGCGGAATTTGTCCGCATGGGAGTTATGCACCGCAATACCTTTATTAACTCCCCTGAGTTGCTTCAGCCGACGCTTCAGTTCCATCAACGGCCCACGCTGCTGGCGGCAGGTCAACTCATCGGCACCGAAGGCTATACCGCCGCCGCTGCTGGGGGCTGGCTCGCTGGAACCAATGCCGCCCGGGTGGCCTTGGGATTGGAGCCTGTCTCTCCACCGAATGAGACGATGATGGGGTCTTTGATTGGTTTTGTCACCTCCGCTAGCCCCAAGCATTTTCAACCGATGCCTCCTAACTTTGGCATTATCCCCAGTTTAGACATAAGAATTCGTAATAAGCGCGATCGCTATGGCAAATATCGCGATCGCGCTCTGGAGAGCTTAACAACTTGGCAAAAACAGCTTCAACCCGCCATGGTGTCTTGACCTCAGACCCATCCTGAGCTGGAATCTTCGACTGAGACCGCTCAGGATTTTTAGGTCAAAAGGGGATTTACCTCAATTTGTCAATGATCAAGATCTCTTAATTTTTGTTTTATAATCTTACTCAAGGTAGATTATTTAAAAAACATTAAGAAATAGGATCGAAGTATACAAGTGATTGACAAATTCCCTGTTATGTCTACCCAGCACTGTCTCGTTCCTCCCGTGGCCGATCTATTTTTCCAAGCCTGGTGTGCGGGGACCCTCGGTCCAAATGATCGCTTTCAAGTTCGAGATGTGCTCTTGACGGACAGCATAAGTGAAGAAGAGCGTCTCGCGATCGATCGCCTAATCCACTGTGTTCGCCAAGGCTGGCTCGTGATGGATTCACAGCCAAGCTGTTAAATCAAGGGGTTCCAGGTTCTGGTTGTCTAAAGAGAAACCCAGAAAACACTCAAGAGACCACAGCGTTTGATATGGTGTTGTCAAATATCTCCCTTGCAGTTTGCCCATCGTATGAACGTACACACGGTATCGACTCAACCCTTCTCTGACCAGAAGCCCGGAACCTCAGGGCTTAGAAAGCAAGTCCCGGTATTTCAACAACGGCACTACCTGGAAAACTTTATCCAAGCCATCTTCAACAGCCTCGAAGACTACCAGGGGAAAACCCTCGTCCTGGGTGGTGATGGACGTTACTACAACCGCACCGCCATCCAAACCATCCTGAAAATGGCCGTGGCCAACGGCGTCGGACGGGTTCTCGTTGGTCGGGGGGGAATCCTCTCAACCCCAGCCGCCTCCTGCATTATTCGTAAAACCAGAGCCTTCGGAGGCATTATTCTTTCAGCTAGCCATAATCCTGGAGGACCCGAGGGAGACTTTGGCGTTAAATTTAATACTAGCAATGGCGGCCCTGCCCCAGAAAAAGTTACATCAGCCATTTTTGAAGCTAGCAAAACCATTCAGGGATATAAAATCCTGGAAGCCCCAGACATTGACCTGGATACCCTGCTAATCACCCAACTCAACGAAACCACCGTTGAAGTCATTGATCCCGTTGCCGATTACGCGGATTTGATGCAGTCTCTCTTCGATTTTGACCGTATCCGTGACGTTCTGACCTCCGGGAACTTCCGCTTGTGCATGGACCCCCTCCATGCGGTCACCGGTCCCTATGCTCACTTCCTCTTAGAAGAGCGTTTAGGGGCAGCACCGGGAAGCGTGCAGAATGGAACTCCCCTCGAAGACTTTGGCGGCGGCCATCCAGACCCCAACCTCGTGTATGCCCATGACTTGGTTGAACTGATGTTTGGGGACAATGCCCCCGACTTTGGGGCAGCTTCCGACGGCGATGGCGATCGCAATATGGTGTTAGGGCGCAAGTTCTTTGTCACCCCCAGCGATAGCCTAGCGGTTTTAGCGGCGAATGCCCATTTGGTGCCTGGATACAAAGATGGTTTAGCCGGGGTGGCCCGCTCTATGCCCACCAGTGCCGCCGTCGATCGCGTCGCCGAGAAACTGGGCATCAACTGCTATGAAACCCCCACCGGCTGGAAGTTCTTCGGGAACCTCCTCGATGCCGGACAGGCCACCCTCTGCGGTGAAGAAAGTTTTGGGACTGGGTCTAACCATGTACGAGAAAAAGATGGCCTTTGGGCGATTCTTTTCTGGCTCAATATCCTAGCGGTGCGCCAGCAGTCCGTTGAGGATATTGTGCGAGACCATTGGCAAACCTACGGGCGCAACTACTACTCTCGCCATGACTACGAAGGTATCGACTCTGCCAATGCCAACCAACTGATGGAAGGACTGCGATCGCAACTGGCCCGTCTCCCCGGTCAACAGTTGGGTAACTACGAGGTAGACTATGCCGATGACTTCAACTACACCGACCCCGTCGATGGCAGTGTCAGCAAAAACCAGGGCATTCGCATCGGCTTCACCGATGGCTCCCGCATCGTCTTCCGTCTCTCAGGGACAGGAACCCAAGGCGCCACCCTGCGGCTGTACCTCGAAAGCTATGAACCGGACTCTAGTCAACATGGGGCCGATCCCCAAGATGCCCTCGCCGAATTTATTGCCCTCGCCGAGGAGGTGGCACAGATTCGTCAGTACACGGGTATGAATGCCCCCACCGTCATCACCTAGACCCTCTCGTTCCATCTCAATCGCCAGTCCTCAGACCTATGCTCAAACCTGCTAGAACCGTTGAAATTTTCCAGAAACAAACCGAACCCCAACGTTACCAAGCCGGAGACGTCATTTTCCAAGAGGGAGATCCCGGAGAAACCATGTTTGGGATTATCGAGGGGGCCGTTGACCTAGTGGTGGATGGTCGAGTCGTAGAAACCATTGAGACGGGGGATGTCTTTGGGGAAGGCTCCTTGGTGCGTCAGAAGGGAACCCGAGCTTCAACAGCCGTGGCTAAAACCAATTGCACCCTAGCGGTGATGAACTTACAGAAGTTTCTCTTTGCCGTCCAAGAGACTCCCATGTTTGCCTTAGAGATTATGTATAGCTTGTCTCAACGGTTGCGGCATTTCAAACACCCCGACGCCTAACCCTTCTGGCCTAAGGCCAGGAGGTCAGGGGTCTCCTGGCCTTGACCCATTACAGTTCCCGAACTTCCGGCTAGACGTTAGGGAGTTCGGGATTTTTCTTACGGAACAACTGGCCGGCGGCTACCGTCAGCGCAACCAGACCTCAATAGTCCTGACTAGCCAGCCATTTTTCAGTATTAGCGTGGAAGACACCAGATCGATTAGTATTGCCTTACCAGCGGCCAAATTCCCCTGGCGGCATCCGCAACGTCATGATCCAATTCCGTTCATGTCTTAAGGTGTGTATAGGTTACTCGATTAGATTGAATTGACAGGAGTGATGACTGAAGTCTTCCGCGTCGGCGAGCACGTAATTACAGAAGCAGAAATCCCAGAACTGCTCAAACGGTATCAGCTACTACCACAGTTTTTGCAGGGGTTGGTGATTGATCAGGCGATCGCCGAGTTTACCTGTCCTGAGGAGGAGCAACAAGCTGCTGTCCAGAAATTTTGTCAACAAAACCAGTTGACGTCTCCGGAGATTCAACAGGCTTGGTTGAACGCTAACGGGATGACCCTAGAAGAACTCGAAGCCCTCGCCATACGACCGATATTATTACAAAACTTTAAGGAAAAAACCTGGGGACCCAAGGTGCGATCGCACTTTATGACCCGTAAATCCAGCTTAGACCAAGTCGTCTATTCCCTCATCCGCACCCAAGATGAAGGATTAGCCCAAGAACTGTACTATCGCGTTAATGAAGGGGAACAAACCTTTGAAGATTGTGCCCGCGACTATTCCCAAGGCCCCGAGGCTCGAACCGGCGGCAAACTCGGCCCCGTCTCCCTCAACCGGCCCCACCCCGCCATCGGCAAACTGCTGTCTGTGAGCCAACCCGGACAACTTTGGCCCCCTCGTCCTTTGGCAGAATGGTTTATCATTGTTCGCCTAGACGAGTTTCACCCGGCTCAGCTTGATGCTGCCATGCATCAGCGGATGTTAGATGAGCTTTATGTAAACTGGCTTCAACAGGAAGTTCAAAGCATCGCCGCCAACTACTTCAAACGCATGTCTTCACCCCCAGCGTCCGTATGACTCAGACTACCTCCCAACCCCAAATTTCGGATTTTCTGGCCCAAACAGCCCCCTTTGACCGCCTCAAGCCCGAAAGCCGGCGGCAACTAGCAGCTAAGGCTCAGCTATTGCGCTATCGCATCGGTCAACCCCTGCTCGTACGGGAAAAAATGCCCGCGCAAATTTCCCTGATTTATCAGGGCCAAGTGCGGGTTCTCGGCTACGACAGCCGTAATGGTCATTCCACCAGTTTACGCCTGGTCGGTCCTGGGGAAGTCCTGGGCTGGATTAGTGTCGTGCGGGATCGTCCCTGTGAAACGGCCTTAGCATCGAGTGAAACCATTTGCGTCAGCATCAATGTCAACGACTTTCGGGACTGTTTGCGGCAAGAACAAGAGTTTAACCGTGCTGTTCGGGAGCATCCGAGCCTAACGGAAGTCTTTGAACTGAGCAGCGCAGAACTGCAACGACGAGCCGATGCTACGGCGGATCTCAAAACCCTCTGTTACGACCTCTGGTCAGAGGCCCAAATCGTCGACATTCCCAAAGGGGGAAGCTTCGAGCCAAGCCGGTTAGATCCGAAGCTGCTCTGGTGGGTCAGTCGTGGAGAATTGCCCGATTCCCATGTGGGCGATCGCGTCTATCCGGCCCGCCACCAAACCACGCGCCTGGACAACTCCCTACGCCTCGTGGGAGTGCCCTGGGGTGAGAAAGTGGCTCAAGCGGTGTCCTCTCCCCAACTTCCCCAGGCCGGTGAACCCGATCCAGATGGCCAACCCAGAGACCATGGCCCCGATGGCTCCGAAGAGTCTGGTAACGGCAATGGCAGAGCGATCGTTTCCAATGGGAGTAGCGCCCTAGCTAGCGTTCCAGAAGCCCCCCCACGACCCCCCGATCCGCCTCGAGACCCCCTAGCCCCCCCACCCCGCTATCCCCATATTCGTGGTAGCGGCCCCATCGGCTCGCCCCTAGCCTGCTTCCACATGCTCTGCAAATATATGCGGATTAACTTCCGGAAGGATGCCATCCGTAAATTGCTGGAGCAGCAGTTAAAAAGTAAAGGGGCTGTATCCCTTTATGGCTGTGGTACGATTATGCCCACCCTAGGGGTGCAAGCTCAACTGGCTCGTATCCCGAAAAATTCCCTGGGACGGCTGCAAGCGCCGGGGATGATGAAATGGCAGGATAGCTACGCCGTTATCTATAGTATTAACGAAAAAGAAATTATCCTAGCGGTTCCCGAAATAGGGATTCTCCATCGTACCCCAGCCCAAGTGGCAGAAATGGTCGAGGGGGATGTGGCCGAGGTGGTGCTGGTTCAACCTCCCTCCGGCGATCAGTCTGAGAAGTTCAGCATGTGGTGGTTCCTTCCCTCCCTGCTGCGCTATAAAAAAGTCCTGATTGAGGTGTTTATTGCCTCCTTCTTCGTTCAGTTGTTCGGACTGGCAAACCCCCTCTTAACCCAGGTCATTATTGATAAGGTCTTGGGTCAGCGTAGTATTGAAACCCTGAATATCTTAGGGGTGTTCATGATCGGGGTCGCGCTGTTTGAAGCCCTGCTGACCAGTTTGCGAACCTATCTGTTCGTGGATACCACCAACCGTATTGACCTCAACCTCGGCTCTGAGGTGATTGACCACCTCTTCCGACTGCCCCTGGGGTACTTCGATAAACGCCGGGTGGGAGATATCGCTGGACGGGTCAATGAGTTAGCCAACATTCGTCAGTTCGTCACCGGAACCGCCCTGACCGTAGTTTTGGATGCGGTGTTCTCGGTGATTTATATTGCCGTAATGGTGACCTACAGTTGGCTGCTGACGGCTGTGTCCCTCGTTACAGTTCCCTTCTTTACGGCGTTGATTGTCTTCGTCTCCCCGATTGTGCGGCGACTGCTGCTGAAACGGGCGGAACGCTACGCCGACGCTCAATCCTATCTGGTGGAAACCCTAAATGGGATGCAGACGGTGAAGGCGCAAAATATTGAGTTGACCTCCCGCTGGAACTGGTACGAACGCTACGCCCGTTACATGAACGCCGGTTTCCGGACAATCCTCACCAATACCGCTGCCAGTTCCGTCGCCAGTTTCCTAAATAAACTGTCCTCCCTGTTGCTGTTGTGGGTGGGGGCTTATTTGGTCATTAACCAAGAGCTAACCCTGGGTCAGCTGATCGCCTTCCGGATTATCTCCGGGAACGTGACCGGCTCGCTGCTGCGCTTTGTCCAGGTTTGGCAGAGCTTCCAGGAAGTGGGGATGTCCATCGAACGTCTGCGGGATATTCTCAACTCCGAGCCGGAGAGTAACGACAGCGATCGCCTTAACATTCCCCTGCCAAATATCGAAGGACACGTTAAATTTGAAGATGTCTGCTTCCGCTTCGTACCCACAAGTCCGCTGAACGTTGCCAATGTCAACATTGAGTTTCCGGTCGGGTCGTTTGTGGGGATTGTCGGACAGAGTGGGTCCGGTAAGAGTACCCTGATGAAGCTGCTACAACGGCTTTATCCCCCGGAAACGGGACGGATTCATATCGACGGCTATGACATCAATAAGGTCGAACTCTATTCGCTACGGCGTCAGGTGGGGGTGGTACTACAAGATACCCTCCTGTTCAACAACACCATTAAGGCCAACATTGCCCTGAATAACCCCGAGGCCAGTGATGAGGAAATTATCAACGCTGCTAAAGTGGCGGTGGCCCATGACTTCATCATGACCCTGCCCCAAGGCTACAACACCATTGTTGGAGAACGGGGGTCCGCCCTATCTGGGGGACAGCGACAACGGATTGCGATCGCCCGGACGGTTCTGCAAAAACCCCGCCTGTTGATTCTCGATGAAGCCACCAGTGCCCTGGACTACAACCTCGAAAGCCTGGTTTGTCAAAATCTCGTCGAAGAGTTCCGAGGACGCACAGTGTTCTTTATTACCCACCGCTTACCCACCGTACAAGGAGCCGATTGTATTCTGATGATGGACAACGCCGCTCTGGTGGAGCAGGGAACCCATGAGGAATTAATGGCACTTAAAGGGCGCTACTACTGTCTATATGAACAACAACAGTCTCAGTTGTAAGTCCGCAATTGCCCCCCTATCCGTCTCGCTTGTCACCGGGAAGCCATCATGTTAACGTCTGTCATGCTGAGGATGGGCCGTTGCTGATCTATCGAAGCCAAGGTAAAAAGCCATGAATATCCAACGAATTGAGTCGATCGAGGAACAACCCGTCATTTTGGAACAGCCCGCCTTTTGGACAAGGGCGCTAATTTGGCTGATTGTTGCCATTACCACCTCTGGGGTGGTCTGGGCTTCGTTGGCCAAGATGGATCAGTCTATCCCGGCTCAGGGCAGACTCGAACCCGAAGGCTCCCTGCGGGAAGTGAAAGTCCCTACTGGCGGCGTGGTGCGTGAGATTCACGTGGCTGGGGGCGATCGCGTCCAGGAAGGGGATTTGCTCGTGACCTTAGACTCAACGGTATCTCGGGCTTCCGTGGAATCCTTACGTGAGTCCCGCGATCAACGACGGAGCGAGGCCCAAGCCTTCCAAGCTCAAGCCGAAGGCTTAGGTTTGAGCATCCCGGATGGAGTGGGCGAGTTTGATCGCACCCAAGCTCGACGAGTTCAAGCTCGGCAGGATGAATTGAGGTCCCAAGAAGAGGTGACCAACAGCCAAATCAGACAGTTGAACAACCAAATTACTCAAACCCAGGGACAAATCATTGCCCTGGATAGCCAAATTGGTCGTCTGGAAAATCGCTTAGGGATTGCCCAAGAGCGCCGTGACTCCTATCGTGAACAGTTGCTAAGAGCTGAAGAACGCCTACAGCAATCCGAGCAACGTCTACAACGCTCCCGTCTAGTCTTACAGGAAGACGAGGAGATCCTAGCGGATTTAGAGCCGCTCCTAGAAGATGGAGGCATTGCTCGCTTACAAGTCACCCGCCAACGTCAGCAGGTGATGAACCGGGAGCAGGAAGTCTCCAGTGCGCAAGATGAGGTCTCAGCTCGCCGGGACCAAATTACTCAGATTGAGGATAGCCGGCGTGAACGGGAATCAGAAATTGAAGGTGTACAAGCTGAGCTGGTGGCCCGACGAGACGAACAAGATCGCCTTCGTGGGGAGTTAAACCGCCTGCAAGATGGAATTCAGGAAGCCCAAGCCCAATTACAGAGGGTTCGCGCCAGTTCCCAACGAGAAGCCTATGAGGTGATTTCTGAAAATCAGAAGCAAAATACCCAGTTAACCAGTCAACTGGCAGCGGCTGAACAGGAATTGCGCTTTGCGGAGTTGCGATCGCCCATTGATGGGGTCGTCTTTGAAGTGCTGCCCAACTTCGGTCAGAATGAGGAAACGGGAAGTTCTGGGTTTGTCCTCAACACCACCGAACCGGTCATCACCATTGTTCCCAACACCCGATTGATTGCCAACGTCTTTGTCACCAACAACGATATTGGCTTCATCACCACGGGAATGGATGTCGAGGTACAGATTAACGCCTTCCCCGCGATGGAATTTGGCACGATCCCAGGAACCCTCACCTCCATTGGCCAAGATGTCTTGGAACCGGAGCAAAACCGTCCGTTCTATGCCTTCCCCGTCACCATTGAGTTAGAAGACCAATATTTTGAACTCCCCAACTCCGATATGCGGGTTCCCCTACAATCGGGGATGGCAGTCGAAGCCAGCATTAAAGTGCGTGAGCGGACGGTGATGAGTTTATTCCTCGATCGCTTCACCGGAAGCGCCCGCACCCTAGAACATCTCCGCTAACGTGGGGTGGATGGCTTGGGAAACAACCAAGGGCAAAACCTATGTCGCTCCCACGGTTTGGGGGGCGATCGCCCTAGTGCTATTTAAGCTCTGGGCGATCGCCCACTTGCCCATTCACGCCTCCCTGGCTTACCACGACAACCTCCGCTACATCATTCGCGCCACCCAGTTACTCCAGGGAGATGTCCCCTACGATGGCCTCGTCTTGGCCCGTCAGCCGGGATACCCCCTCTTCATCCTGGCCAGTTACCATCTCGGCATCCCCCTGCGCTTCTCCCAAGAACTCTTCTATCTCGGTGCCGGGGTCTTCCTCGGCTTTAGCCTCCAGCGTTGGCTGCGAGCACCCGCCCTAACCCTTCTCTTCCTAACCCTCTATAGCCTCGCCCCCTTCTCCTACCATTGGAACCGGCAAACCCTCCAGGAAGTAATTTACCTTCCCCTCACCGCCGCCCTCTTAGGAGCCGCTCTCAATCTCCTCAAAGACTGTCATCATCGCCGCCGCTTTCTACTCCATTCCCTAATTCTGGGACTTCTACTGGCCCTGTTTTGGAATACCCGACCCGAAGGGGTTTGGATACTGCCCTCATTAAGCCTTTGCTACCTCTATAGCGCCCGAGAACAGGGATGTTTTCGCTCTCGAACCCATTTGACTCATTTTGTCGCTGGAACCCTGCTCAGCCTCGCTCCCATTATCTTTATCACCTCAGCTCTAGCCTGGAGCAACTACCTCAACTACGGACTCTTCAACACCTATGACCTAAAAACCCCCGGACTCACCGCCGCCTATAGCAGTTTACAGCGGGTCTCTCCCGAACGTCAGCCGCCACAAATTCCCGTTCCCGAGGCAACCCGACGGGAGATTTATGCCATCAGTCCCAGCTTTCGCCGCCTCAAACCAGCCTTGGAAATTGCCGAGGATGAGGGGTGGCGAGCCGCCTCCTGTGACTTAGGGGTTTGTGACGATTATGTAGGGGGGATTTTTTATTGGGCCCTACGAGATGCCGTGGAAGCCCAAGGATTTTATCAATCGGTGGCGGAAACCGAAGGGTTTTACCGGCAAATCGCCCAGGAAGTCAATGGGGCCTGTGAACAGGGTTGGTTAAACTGTCAACCCCGCAGACGGGCCAGCTTCATTCCCAGGATATCGGGGGACCTCATCGGGCCCTGGCTCATGAGTAGCCTCCACCTCGGCCGTCAACTGACTCACAGTTCCCTCGTCCTACGGCTCGATTCCGGCTTAGAAGATTTAGAATTACGCGAGAGATATTACCGTCAAATTACCCGAGAACCGGCCGATTTTTTCCAAGCTCGTTCAAACCCCCTCAACCAAGCCAAAGATCGGTTAATTCAGGAGCTCTCTCACCTCTATCAACTGCTATTTCCCATTTGTTTAGGATTAAGCCTACTAGGCTGGCTTTGGAGTTTCAGCCATCCGTCTCCCAAGTTGCTCATTTTGGCGGTAATCCTGCTATTGTGTATTCTCGTGCGCCTGCTGCTGGTAGCCTATATTGATGTGAGCAGTTGGCCCGTGGGAGCGGGCGATCGCTATCTACGCCCCCTCTTACCGGCCCTGTGGCTGTTGATGGTGATCGGATTACAGGCTGCATACCAGGAGTGGCAACAACGGTACGTCTCAGCCTCCCGTAAACTCTCACCCTAAGAGGACTGGCAAGACATTAAACTTGATGAAACCCATTTCAATTACAATCCAGCCCGAGCGCATCATTCAGGTTGCTTGTGGCCTCATCACCCTCTATCTCTTCTTCGCCTTTTTCCCCCTTCCTCGTGCGATTGATATTGGCTTAGACCCGTCCTGGAAATATGGAATTAGCCAACTGGCTGAAAATAACGTCATTTTTGGCGAAGATATTATCTTTACCTATGGTGCCTTTGGCTATTTAGTCCGAGGAGCGGTCTTAGAGAGCAATTTTTGGGATATTTTTATCTTCAAAACTCTCGTTCATGGCTTACTGTTTGCCGTAACCATTTGGCGAATTATAAAATCCAAAACCGTCTTAGAACAACTGGCGATCGCCATCAGTGTCAGTTTTCCCTATCTCATCTCAGACTTTTACGAAGCCCTACAAACCGAATATCAAACCCTTTATATTATCGTCATTCTCCTGTCATTTCGAGAAATTTGGCAAGGAAAAAACGCCCACTACTGGGCAATTGGCATTGGTGCCGTGGGAGGCTTTTTGCTCCACAGTAAAGTCTCCATGGGTCTACAAGCCTCGGTCTCCCTCTTCATCTTTTTTGCCATTCAAGTCTTACTCGGCTTCCGCAGCCGCCTGGGGATTCGTAAAAATATTCTACTCCTATTAGACTCCCAACTCGCCACCGCCAGTACCGCCTTTCTCTTCTTACGAGTTGAAACCCTTACGAACTGGCTCAACCTACTCCTGGCCCTCGTCATTTCCGTCCTCATCGCCGTCGCGGTTCTGCCCAAACTGCTTAAATCCCATCCCCACCTAACCCCAATTTGCCAATTCACCCCTCGGATTCTCTACGGACTGAGTTTAACAGCCATTATTCTCCTGTCCTCTCCCTCCCTCCTCGACTACCTAGAAGGCTACTCTCACATTACCGCCGGCTATTCCGGGGGCATGAGTTATATCGGCTCATCCACGGAATTAGCCGTCGTCTTCTTAGAACTCCTAGGACTGATTGGCCTACTGTGTCTCGTCGCCAAAGATGGCAACCCCAGTTTCTCAGCCGCCATGGTCCTATTGATTTTATTGACCTTCAAACATGGCTTTGTCCGACAAGGGGCCCACGGCTTACGCTTTGTCTTCAGTATGCCCCTGATTTTTGCCCTCTGCACCCTCCAGATTCGTCCTGGATTTTGGCAAAAATTCGCCTATGGGTTCCATCTTTATAGCCTAATTCTTTGTCTGGGGTTTCATCATTACTACACCAACCTCTTCTCCGACTACTATCACACCAACCTCATCCGTCCCCTCACCCCCGCACTGGTGGCCGAAAAATTCACCTATTTCTGGAATCCCGCTAGCCTCAAAGCCGATTTACTCGCCCAAAGTGACGAAAACTTACAAGCGGTCACCCTTCCCCCAACTGTCCGGGAGGTAATTGGTTCCCAGTCCGTTGATATTATTCCCCGAGAAATCTCCATGGTGGCAGCCAATGGACTGAACTGGAAACCCCGTCCCGTCTTCCAATCCCAAGCCGCCTACACCCCCTATTTAGACAATGCTAACCGAGATAGCCTCGCCAACGAACCTCGGGATATTCTGTTATATAACTTCCATACCGTAGATGCCCGACATCCCTTTTTCGATGCTCCCGCTACGGCGTTTCACTATATCTGTCACTATGGCATCTCCCCTCAAGTTCCCGAATTGGTGCAATTGCCCGCCCTGCCCAATTTAATGGTCTTAGAACCCCTAACCCAGTCTCGCTGTGGCCCGCAACAGTCCCAACGGGAGTTATCAGTGGTTTGGAATGATTTTGCTCAGATTACCCCCGAAGATGGGGAATTAGTCCGAGCCTCGATTCGGATTGAACATTCTGTTTGGGGGCGACTGGCTAAATCCCTGTTTCGAGTTCCCCCGGTTAAGATTACCGTTCGCGATTTAGCCGGGGAGGAACGCGACTATCGCATTTTGGTGGCGAATGCGGAGGGGGGAGTTTGGCTGAGTCATCTACCCCGACATGATGGGGAGGCGTTTGAGCTGTTTCAGGGCCAGTTACCGCCGCGAACCTATAGTTTTAAGTTTTCAACCCTGAATACAAGCTTATTTCAGCCTCGCATTCATGTCACCTTAACCGGTTATGGGTTGGGTGAGTTTCAGGAACGAGCGGCCCGGCATGGGGAGATTTCTCATGTTGGGAATTAGTCAGATACGCCGCTATCTGGGGACGCGGCTGCTGGGGTATGGGGCCTGGGTGGCCTTGGCCCTATTTATCTGTAGTAGTCTCCGTCATGGCTTGTTTAAGTCGACGGCCATGGATTTGGGGTTTTTTGACCAAGCCCTTTATTTAATCAGTCGTGGCCAACCTCCGATTATTTCCTTTTGGGGTCATCATGTCTTGGGGGGTCATGGGGATTATAGTCTCTATCTCCTGGCGGGGTTCTATCGTCTGTGGCCCGATGTCCATTGGTTGTTGGCGATTCAGGCCCTGGCGTTGGCGTTGGGAGGGGTGATGGTGGCGGCGTTGGCCCGTCAGCGGGGAATTTCCGTGACGACGGCGAGAGGGTTGGCCTTAGCCTTTTGGTGTTATCCCTTGGTGTTTAATGTCAATCTCTTTGACTTTCACCCGGAGGTGATGGCGGTTCCGGCCCTATTGGCAGGGATTTGGCTGGCCCGGGCGAGGGGGACGCTAGTGGGGTTTACGGGACTGTTGCTGTTTGTGTTGGGTTGTAAGGCGGTGTTGTCCCTGACGGTGGCGGCTATGGGACTGTGGTTATGGCTGTTTGAGAAACGCCCTCGCTATGGGGGGTTGGCGTTGGGGTTGGGGACGGTTTGGTTTGTGGTGGTAACTCAGGTGGTGATTCCTCATTTTCGACCGGATGGAGTGGAGGCCCTGTTTCGTTATGACTATTTGGGAGGGTCTCTGGGGGAGATTCTGCTGAATTTGCTGATACAACCGCAGTTGTTTTGGGGCAAGCTGTTTTCAGGGGAGAGTTTTGTTTATGTGGGATTGGTTCTGTTGCCGATGGCCTGGGGCCTCTCTTGGGGACAGTTGACTCCGCTGTTGGGGGCACTGCCGACGTTGGCCTTAAATCTTCTGGCGGAACATCCGCTACAACGAACTCTGGAACATCAATATGCGTTGCCTCTATTACCGTTTTTGTTTGTGGTGGCGGTGGATACGGTGGCAGTGAAGGGGGGATTATGGCGGCGTTTGGGCGATCGCGGCCTGCTCATCTGGTCGTTGACGGCCCTGTTGGTGTTGGGCAATCCTAATAAGTTATTACGGGGTTTTGAGGGGTTGGAAACCTGGCAGGCGACACGGGAGGCGATCGCCCTGGTTCCCCCGGAGGCGGCAGTATTGACGGATAATTATCTCGCCCCCCATTTGACGCATCGGCAAACGGTCTTGTTATTGGGCCATCCCAGTCCTTTACCGGTTGATTTAGACCAACCGGACTATGTGGTTCTGAACACTCGTTATCCCTGGCGGGGAACGGAGGAGTTGGCGAGGGGGTTAGTTCTCCATTTTTTACAAGACCCCCAGTTTGAGGTGCGTTATCAGCGGTATGAGGTGTTTGTGTTTGGGAGAAGGGAATAGGGGGGGAAGGCAAGAGGCCATAGGCAAGAGGCCATAGGTGGGCTAACGGAGGTTACGATAGATAGTTATTGGGTTCGGGGGGTTCGATGGGGAGATCGAAGATAAAGGTTGAGCCTTGTCCCACACGACTGTCAACGGAAATTTTTCCTCCCATCATTTGGGCAAACTGGGCAGCGATCGCCAGTCCTAGACCAGTCCCTCCATGTTGCCGAGTACTCGATGCATCCCCCTGGGAAAAGGGTTGAAAGATACGTTCATGTAGTTCGGTCGGGATACCGATTCCGGTGTCGGAGACGATAAAGCGAACAATGTTGTTTTTTTCGATGATAATTAATTGAATTTTTCCAGAGCGGGTGAATTTGGCAGCATTGCTCATGAGATTAAGCAAAATTTGCCGCACTCGTTGGGCGTCGCCATAGATAATTTCGGGAGAATTTTTGTAAACAATCTCTAAGTTATTTTCGTTTGCATAAATTAGACTTTCAATTTTGGCGACAGTTGTATCAACTAATCCTCTGACATCGAAAACGCCATAATTTAACTTGACTCGACCCGCTTCGATTTTGGAAATATCTAAAATATCACTGATAATGGAAAGGAGATGATAGCCTGAACGATAAATGCGTTGAATATCTTCAAGAAGTTCAGGATTATCTATGTCGCTGAGTTCTTCTTCGAGGAGTTCACTATACCCGATAATAGCGTTGAGGGGAGTCCGCAATTCATGACTCATATTAGCCAAAAACGTACTTTTCGCACGATTAGCGGTTTCTGCGGCTTCCTTAGCTTCCTTCAGTTCTTGCCATCGTTGGAGTTCAGTAATATCTTGCAAGGTCCCAATGGCATAGTTTGCAGATAGGGTGGCCCGTTCACGGACTAAGCGTTCTTCACCATCTTGCCGTAGAATTCGATAGTCAAGGCAGAAGGCGATATTGTGATTGAGGAGCTTTTGATAGGCCTGAGAGACGGAAGGGCGATCATCCGGGTGAAGGGCTGCCTCAAGGTGTTCTCGGCTGGGCGATCGCGGCTTCCTCCAGCCAAAAATTTGGCAGAGTTCTTTCGACCAATATAAATTACCATCACTGAGATCTAAGTCCCAATGACCGAGTTGGGTCATGCTTTGGGCATTCTGTAAACGGGCTTGGTTACGTTTGAGAGAGGCTTGAGTCCGTCGTTGGCCGGCGAGGGTGGTAGCCAGGATTAGGGAGGCGATGGAGACAACGCTAATGAAGGCTTGTAGGGATAAGACAGCTTGAGTTAAGGTGCGTGCTTGGATGAGAAAGGGACCACTATTACGCAGAATTCCCCAAACGGCCATGGTGGCGATGATAAAGTTGATGGAGACGGTTCCCCGTTTACCAAAACGTAGGGCTGTCCACATCAGAATGGGGAAGGGGAGATATTCTAGGGGAAACTCATAGCTGTAGGCCCGGCTGCGAGAACTAAAGACAAACCAACCGACAGCGATCGTCGACAGAAGCAGTCCAATAATTTCTAAGTAGCGTTTGAGCGATCGCTCCCGCAGTTCTTCTCGGGGTAAGTCACAACGGCGATCGCACAGGGCCAGGCACAGAGGCGTTATGGTGGCAATACCGCTAAGGGTTCCTAGGGCCGTTAACCACCACAAATTGGCAAACTCCACCTTCTGGAGACTCACATATCCTAAGATAGCGGCTTGAAAAGGGGTACTGACGAAGGCCGTGACGATGCAGCCAAATAGGACAAGTAGGGCCACATCCTTCAACCGTTCTAAGGAGGTGCGAAAGTGCGATCGCGTCAGTAATAACGCCCCTAGGGAGACTTGCAGGGTTTGGACGATCGCCCAAAATAGACTCGGAAGCAGCGACATCCCTTGAAAATAGGGGCCCAGGAAAGCACCTAACAGTATACCAACTCCTAATCGCTGTCCCCCCAACAGTAAAGCCGCCAGTCCAAAACCTGGGGGAACTCCGATCAAGGCGATTCGCAGGTCTTTCAGGGTAATCGCCCTCATCACCCCATATAAGAGAACATATAAACCGACCAGGGCTAGGATCTGGACGGTCAGGTTCTTTTGCAGTCTCTTGAGTCGTTTCAAAGCAAAGACCATCTTCATAGGTCTGACATGGGTATGAAGCTTGATCACAGTGGCTAGATCGAACCGGAGTCCGTCGAAATCACCCATGTGAGGGGTGTCACCGTTGGGGACAAGGAGAAGTTGCAACGAGATAGAGATGCTCCTATGCACTTCGATGCCCTCACTCTAAATACTATCGTTTTTCTCTTCCCTCGGAATGTTTTGACGGTGTTTTGCTGGGAATCCCGGCGTCGAGGGCTAGACCCTCTAGGGCAATGAGGAACTTGGCCCAGACTGTCAGGATTAGACCTTAGGACTCTGACTCTAACGAGAACTTCTCCCGGATTCCCTCTTCTTCAACTTAACCTTGTAGCAACTCTGCCATGCTAGTTATAATGAAAAACAATTTTCTCACATCTTTGGTTTGCTTTACCTTGTAAAGAATTATGAAGAATCAGTATCTACCCTATGCTGCCATGACTCTACTCAGTTTTAGTCTCTGTCTTTTGGGCTTTTTGATTACCCCAAATTCACCTCATCTCGGAGGCTTGATGGGACTCTTGGCGGGTAGCTCGTTAGGGATTCTACTGCTACAGGTGACCCGATTTGATCATAAATCTAGGTCAGATCAACAGAAGAGTAACCCGCGTCAAAGTTTGGGAGACTTAACACAGGACTTTCATGTCTTATCGGAGCAAGTGCTACAGCTAGACCTTCAACATAACCATCAAATCGATGAACTCAAGCGTCAAATTGATGTGATTCAGTCTAGAGAACAGCAATTTCAAGAAAATATAAATAATGTCAACGAAAAGATAAATATTTGCCTAACAAAGCTAAATCAACCTATCATTCAAACAAAAGTTGATAAACCCAAAACTAGACTCAAAGATACCTCCGAGGAGCAATCCTCCAGCCAAATTATTCAATGGCTCAGGTCATATCAGGTTGAGCTTGTAAATTCTTATTCAGGACATGATGCTGATACAATTCTCGACCAAACAGCATTTTTTATTGGAAGTAATTATCCCTTATTACATGATGTTCTACATAAAATTCGTCAGAGTTTATCCTGTGATCACTTTGGATTTCGAGTTAACTTAACAAACGAACCTGAACAACGAATAACAGCGGTCACCAATTTAGGTACGAAATTAAAAAGTATAGGATTTCTGAGCTATACCTATCAGCGACAGGGTGGCAGACGAACTGCACATATTCGGACCCTCGACAGTAATGGAACCCAATTTTTAACAGGAGAATGGCTAGAACGCTATGCCTATCAAGTCGTGACAAAAATCTTTGAGCAAAAAGGGTTAGAGTATGAAGCCTTGATGAATGTTATTATCAAGGATAAAGATGGAACTCAGTCAGAAATCGATCTGCTGTGCTTTGTTAAAGAAAAACCTCTTTGGATTGAATGTAAAGTGGCAAACTGTGAAGAATTTATTTCGCGCTATTCACGGTTCGCCAAACTTTTCAACCTAAATCCACAACAGATATTTTTAGTCGTTTTGGATATGCCACGAGAGCAAGCCCAGACCTTAACGGATATCCATCATGTTCAGGTTGTCACGCCCGATGAGGTGCCAGATGCGATTGAGCATACCCTCCAGGTGTTTGATGGAGCGAAACCTGTACGGCGAGCTGTTCTATCTTCATCGGAGTCAGGGGTTAACGAGCCGGAAGTCTTTTATCGGTTAGGGACTCCCATGCAGCTTCAATCTTTCCTGATTGCGGCGGGTCTCAGACCCTTGCCCAAAGACCGAGAAAGATTGATCCAAACCCTAATTGAGCGAGTTTCGTCTCAAACGAGCCCCCAAACCATCTCTCACATCAAAACAGATTTGTATGCGAGTTTAAATGAAGACGTTTCTAGATCTAAAATTTCCGAATTTTTGAGGATATGTTTAAAAAGCGGCTGTTTTTTAGATCCGAACCATCAGGTTGTTAAGGACTTTAGAACGCCGGTGTCTGATCTCATTTCCCAAGACTGGCGAGACTTGGAGGATAAATGTGTTGAGGGGATTGCATCGCGGTTACTGATCCAGGATGCCCATTATTTTCAATCAGCAGATAAGTGTAGTCATTTTCAATCGGTGGTTGGTGCAGCCCCCCCAGAACCGAGCCGTTTGGCAGAGCTGGAGGCGGAAATTAAGGGGTTAGCCTAGGGAGGTCAGAATCCCGTTGTACCTGCCATGGACTTCAAAACCTCGTACCATAGAGAGAGATGTCTAAGCCCTCGTTTTATCCGTTTCAATCGTAGTCTCGATGGATGATAATCCTCTCTACTTCCGCGCTCCTCGTGTTCCCCTTTGGCGACGAGGTTGTGCCTTTGGCTTCGATAGTGCGATCGCCTGGTTCCTGGCGACCCTGATTGGGGGGCCAACTCTGATGCCGCGCTTGATTGTGTTCGCCCTCACCTGGTTCTCCATGCGGGTGATTGTGCCGAGTTCCTATTTCGGTCAAAGTCCTGGACGCTGGGCCTTCGATATGCGGGTGGTGAGCGATCGCGATAATCGGACCCCCCTCTGGCAAGACTTAGCCAAACGAGAAGCGATCGCCGGACTCGCTGTTTTCCTGGCCCTGCTGGGACTATTCAACTTGGGAACCCGCAATGCCTTCTATCTGATTCTGCTGCTGCCCTTGGGAATGGATGTCGGGGTCGCCTGGTTTGACCCCGTTGACCCCTCGGCGTTCCACGATCGCGTCAGTGAAACCCGCGTCGTAGCAACCCGTCGCGGCTATTCTCTGGATCTTAAAGTCAAAAAATGGGTTGCTCTAATTAGCCGAAATGTGAAACAATAGTTGATCGTGTCTGAATTTCTCAAAAATTCAGATTTCATCGATTTAACAGCGAGTATAACCAACCGAGTACAACTATGGCTAAGGGCGTTCGCATTGTTGTGACCCTCGAATGCACCGAGTGTCGCACCAACCCTGACAAGCGGTCTAACGGCGTGTCCCGATACACGACCCAGAAAAACCGCCGCAACACCACGGGACGGATGGAACTCAAGAAGTTCTGCCCCCATTGCAACAAACATACGGTTCACAAAGAAACCAAATAACATCTCAGATGTTCTCTGAGTGTTGTGTCCATCGTCAATTGCCTTGTTATAGGAGTAACCAACGTTCATGGCAGGATTTTATCGTCGTCGTATCTCCCCAATTAAGCCGGGAGATCCCATTGACTACAAAGATGTAGAGCTACTGCGTAAGTTCATCACCGAGCGGGGGAAAATCTTACCCCGTCGGATCACAGGCTTGACCTCTCGCCAACAGCGAGACCTGACGAAGGCCATCAAACGCGCTAGAATATTGGCACTGTTACCCTTCCTAAACCGAGAAGGCTAGGGTCAATTCTTTCAAGACTCGGTTGACCCGAATCCGCAACCAGAATGTCAACGAAAGCTGAAAGGACCGGCATCCTCCCCCATCGGAGGTGTCGGCTATCAGTGGTTTGTACTCTTCGGCTAGGGAAACCCGACCAAACGCCAAGGCGTTCGACGTAAGAGAGTTTAAGGGCTGGTGGAGAAAGGAAATCTTATCGAATTTCGATTACAGGGTGAGCGGCGGCTAGCCGTTCTCGATCGTCCAGAGGGTAAGAAAAACTGGGTGGTCGTGGATGAGCAGGGCCAAACTCGAACCCTATCGCCAAAACAGATGTCCTATTGCCTCGATGGGCAATCATACCAGCCCTCAGACTTAGGAACGTTTCAGTCTGAAGTCAGTACCTATCTCGATCCGTCGAGTTTGGAGGTGGCTTGGGAGTTGCTCTCGGAAGATGGAGAATCCGTCGCCCCCCCAGACTTGGCCTTGTTACTCTTTAGTGACTCAACCCCCCCCCAATGTTACGCCGCCCATCGGCTGCTGTCTGAGGACAAAATTTATTTTAAACAGAAGGGCGATCGCTACGAACCTCGCCCCGCCACTCAAGTCGCCGAACTGAAGCATCAACTCGAAGCGGAGGCCCAGCGTCAGCAGGCCTGGGACAGCTTCTTAGCACGAGTCCAAGAGGCTCTCACGGGAACCGCCGTCGATTGGGAAGGGGCTGATCGCCCTCACCTAGAGGCATTAGAACGCTACGCCACCCTAGGAGATGAGGCCCCGGGACGAACAGCTGCCCAGGATGTCCTCAGTGCCCTCGACCGCCCTCTCACCCCTCAGGGTGCCTTTGCCGTGCTGGTGGACTTAGGCCTATGGAGTCCCCATGAAAATCTATTTTTGCGGCGCACTCAGATTCCCACGCACTTCTCTAGCAAGGTTCTCGATGTGGCCCAACGCTGTTTAACCAACTGTCCACCGGATACAGAAGCCAACCGCCTAGACTTAACTCACCTTAAGGTCTACACCATTGACGATGCCAGTACCCAAGAAATTGACGACGGCCTGAGTCTCGAATTTGTTGAGGGCGATCGCCAGCGACTCTGGGTTCACATTGCCGATCCCACCCGTTGGCTCACCCCCGGTGATGAACTGGACTTAGAAGCCCGCCGCCGCTGTACCACCGTCTATTTGCCTACGGGGATGACCCCCATGTTACCCCCAGAATTAGCCACCGGCCCCATGAGCCTTAATTCTGGACAAACCTGTTGTGCCCTCAGCTTCAGCATTATCCTCCATGCCGATGGCAGCGTCGAAGAGTTCAGCATCCATCCCAGCCTCGTCAAACCCACCTACCGACTCACCTACGATGATGTCGATGAAATGCTGGAGTTGGGAGTCCAGGCAGAACCGGAACTAATCGCGATTGCCGATTGGGCCAAAACTCGTCACCGCTGGCGACAGTCTCAGGGGTCGATCTTTATCGACATGCCAGAATCAGCTATCAAAGTTAAAGATAACGAAGTCACGATTCAGGTCTTAGATAACTCCGCCTCCCGTCAGTTAGTGGCAGAAATGATGATCTTGGCCGGGGAGGTGGCCGCCCGCTACGCTCAAGAACATAATCTAGCCATTCCCTTCCGGCATCAATCCCAACCGGAACTGCCCCCGGACGAGGAATTAATGCAACTTCCCGCCGGGCCCGTTCGTGCCTGTGCAATTCGTAAATGTATGCCCCGCAGTGAGATGAGCGTTTTCCCCAACCGCCATGCCAGTCTGGGCTTAGATACCTATACTCAAGTCACCTCCCCCATTCGCCGCTATACAGATTTGCTCACTCACTTTCAACTCAAAGCTCATCTACGAGGGGATACTCAGCCCTTCTCTAGTGAGCAAGTTCAGCAGTTGATGATGAGTGTTATGGTGTCTGCCAAAGAAGCGGTGTTGGTGGAACGACAAACCTGTCGCTATTGGGCGATTGAATATCTACGCCGTCATGGTGACGAGACTTGGCAAGCCCTGATGTTACGTTGGATTCGTCCAGATGATAACTTGGGGTCCCTACTCCTCGAAGAGATTGGCATTGAGTTTGTCTGGCGTTTCCCCCGGCCAATGGAACTTGGAGAACGGTTTCAGGTTCGGGTCACCCATGCTGACCCACGAGAGGATAATATTCAATTCCAAGAGGTGGTAGCACATCCGGCCCAAGTTTAACGGCACTTAACCGGTTTTTCAGAGACTTTTGTGAAACAGAACGATCCGGTTGCGTCCGTTTTGCTTAGCGCGATAAAGAGCCATATCAGCTTGGTTGATGAGAACGTTGGGCCTAAGTTGATTGTGGGGGATGATGGTGGCAACTCCCAAGCTCATACTGATCAGATTGCCGATGGGCGAGGCGTCATGTTTGATGTTCAGTTGACGAATCTGCCGGCGAACATCTTGGGCAATGTACATGGCCCCAATGGAGTCTGTATCAGGAAGAATAATGGCAATCTCTTCCCCACCGTAGCGGGCGGCTAGGTCGCTGGCCCGTTTGGCGCAGGCATGACAAGCTTGGCAAACTTTTTGCAAACATTCATCGCCGGCCTGGTGACCATAGGTGTCGTTGTAGCGTTTAAAGTAATCAATATCCCCCAAAATCAGGGAAAAAGGCTTTTGGTCTCGGCTTAGCCGTTTCCATTCTCGCTCTAAGGTCATGTCAAAGCGCCGTCGATTCGCAATCCCCGTTAAGCCATCGACACTAGCGAGTTGTTCAAGTTCCTTGTTTGCGAGGGCTAACCGCTCATTTAACTCTTGTACATCCTGATTACGGGCCCGTAATTCCACTTCAATGGCATCAGCGTGTTCGGTGATATTCTCCACCATGATTTCAAGATCGAGTTTTTCACGTTGCAAGACCTCCAGTTCTAGACGTAGCTGGGCAAGTTCTTGACGCAGATGCTCTGGTGATGTTTCCGATTCCACAGTTGCAAAAGGCTACAGGTTAATAGTCACAAGCAGATACTGAGACGCTCTGGTGGTTAAGATTACGCTTAAATCAATGGTTTGCACCCTTTGCCGTCGAGTGAGTCAATCTCAAGATACCGCAAAGCCCTATCCTTTGCTAGAGCCATGCTAAAGACCTGGCCTTGATTCTGAGAGTCAAGCTGAGTTTTTGGTAAACAACTGTAAATGATCCTCTGAAACCCTGACACTCTAGAGCGCGATCGCCCTAACTAGCGCGAAACCTCCACTTTCGGTGTAAAGCTTTATTAAGATTTGTCAACTGAGTTTCCACTAGGGACATACAATAGGTTGGGGTTAAAGACTGACGACGCGATCGCCTGGCTCTGTCGTGCGTCAACCCACAACAATCGTTTCATCCAAACGTTTGCTATACCGTTATCGCTAACGCAGATCCTAGGGAGCGCCCAATGTTAAAAAAGCTTTTGAAATCCAAAAAATCCAGTTATTTCTTAGAAATTGACGATTCATCAGGGCAAAGCAACGGCAAAGCCTCAACTGAGTCTCCCGAACTGGCGAAGACTGAGGCCAAGCCTGTAGCCGCGAAGGCTCAGCCCAAGGCCAAAACACCGGAAGCCCCTAAAGCGAAAAAGGCGGAAGCCCCCAAGGCTCCGGCACCAGCTCCGAGTCAGCCGGCCAAACCCCAGCCAGCTCCTCAGCCAAAACAGCGTAAAGAGTTTGCCACCCGCTATCTGATGTCCGATACCCCGACCCCCCGTCGTCGTCCCGGTGCCAATATGAAGTCATTTCTGGATATGGCTAAAGATCCCGGTCTGCGCCGTTAAGACAGGTCAGACCTCTTGAGGAATTAGAAGTCCCGGGGATATCTCTTTGATGAGATGTCCCCGGGACTCCTCTGTTGAGAGGAGCAAACCCGCCCAAAAAAAAGAAGGGAGAGCCGTAGCCCTCCCCGCCATCAGGGTGCATCTGTACCAGATTTTAGCGGATTTAGAGTGGGGGGTCAAGCCCCTCGCTCAACGAAATCTCTAGAGTCCTCAGAAGGAGGAACTTGTGGTCTTAATTTCCCTTGAGCTTAGGGATGAGTAATTGATTGGCCAGTTTTGGGTCAGCTCGTCCACTCGTGAGTTTCATGATCTGTCCAACAAAAAAGCCTTGAAGCTTTGTTTTCCCAGCTCGGTACTGCTCCACTTTGTCGGGGTTAGCGGCCAGCAGTTGGTCGATGATATTTTCCAATTCTCCCGGATCGGAAATTTGGGTCATGCCCTTTGCTTCCACTAAGGCCTTAGCTGAGCCGCCCGTCTCCAACAACTCCGGCAGAATTTCTTTGGCAATTTTGCCGCTGATCGTCCCTTCCTCAATCAAGCCAATGAGTTCCGCTAGGATGGCCGGAGTTAGGGCAATTTCTGTAATTTTGAGTTTGCCCTCATTGATATAACCGGTGATATCTCCCATCACCCAGTTCGCGGCCAGTTTCGCCGGGGCCCCCGCCGTAACGACGGCCTCGAAATACTCAGCCACATCGCGCTCCTCCGTCAGGACTCGGGTATCATAGGCAGATAAGCCAAGGGTATCCTCGTAATAATGGCGTTTCTGGGCAGGAAGTTGGGGTAACTCAGCTTTCCAAGCCTGCCGTTGCTCCACGGAGACCTCAATAGGACACAAATCAGGTTCCGGGAAGTAGCGGTAGTCACTGGAGCCTTCCTTCACCCGCATACTGATAGTCTGTTGGCTGTTTTCTTCCCAGAGACGAGTTTCCTGGATAATTGGCTCACCAGACTCCAAGCATTCAATCTGACGCTCAATCTCAAAATCGATCGCCTTTTGAATGGCACTAAAGGAGTTCATATTCTTGATTTCCACCTTGGTGCCAAATTCCGCTTGTCCAACAGGACGAATGGAAATATTCACATCACAGCGTAGGGACCCTTCCTGCATATTGCCATCACTGACCCCGAGATAGCGCACAATACGCCGCAACTCCTGGCCGTATTCAGCAGCTTCTTTCCCTGAGCGAATATCCGGCTCCGAAACAATCTCCATCAGGGGAACACCGGCTCGGTTGTAGTCCACCAGGGAATAGGCAGACCCCGAGAGGCGATCGCTCCCCGCGTGAACCAGTTTACCGGCGTCTTCTTCCATATGTAGGCGCGTGATGCCAATGCGCTTGCGATAGGGATTACCGTTATCATCAATCAGTTCAATCTCTAACCAGCCCTGCTCAGCAATGGGCAAGTCATATTGAGAAATTTGATAGTTCTTGGGTAGATCCGGATAGAAATACTGCTTGCGGTCAAACTTGCTATAGGGGGCAATCTGACAGTTGAGTGCCAGACCCGTCTTAACAGAATATTCTAAGACCTTCTCATTCAGAACCGGCAACACCCCCGGTAGTCCCAAACAGATCGGATCGATATGAGTATTCGGCTGGGCACCAAAAGCGGTGGAGGACTGGGAAAAAATCTTAGTCTCGGTGGCAAGCTGACAGTGGGTTTCTAAGCCGATAACAGCTTCATACTGCGTTTTGGTTGGGGCAGCGATGGTCATAGGGGTATCCAGGATTCGGGTACGGGTGAGACGACTGGGTCGTGAGTCCTATTTTAGCGTAGTGATTGGCGACTCAAAAGCCAACTCCTGGCTGCCTAACCTTGACCAACCTCGGACCTGGGGGGGCCGTCTCAAGGGAATCAGATGGAGCAGGCACGTTGACTACCATGGTAGAATTACAGGGGTCGGTAACAACCTGAGACGACTAGGTTCTAGCCCAAGTCTGGCCACCCCGATAGTAAACTCCAACTGTACTTTCCCTTCATGAACGAGATGACTCCCAACCAGATGCGGGAACGCCTGGGCAACATTGATCAGATTCGCGATATCTTGTTTGGCGATCGCTCTCGTGAATATGACCGTCGCTTCAGTCAACTCGAGTCTGAGGTCACGACCCTGCGTCGTCAGATGACAGAACAGATGGAAAGCCTGCGGACGGTCTTTGTCTCTGACTTGAGAACGGCTATTGATGCCGTTGAGAAGAAGCTCCAGTATGTCAATGCCTCCTTAGATGAGGATTCCGAAGATTTCCGCAATCAACTGCGAACGGTGGAAAGTCGACTGTCGAGTAACTTTGTCGTGGCTGAGAAAAGCCTCAAAGCTCAAGTTAGAACCCTAGAGGAAGAACTCTCAGAAACTCGAACGCGCCTTGATGGGGAGCTGGCCCAGTTGCGATCGCAGATCCTAGAAGAACTTCAGCGCAAATCACAACAGCTTGACGGGGAAAAACTCTCCCGCACCGATCTCGCCGACATTCTTTTTGATGTCTGTATGCAGGTTAAGGGAAAAGAGGCCAAAACCCAGGAGGTGCAAGACCTCAACCCCGAACGACTCATTCTCCCCGAGCGCCAGAACGACTATCAAGAACAAACCTATCAGGAAGAGCCGATCCCCGATTCCCAGAATCCTTAATTCCCATGACTGGTTCTGATTCAGACGCTCCCAATTCCCAGGAAAAGACGTTGAGCGACCTAGAAGCCCTCAGCGCCTTGCAGGAACTTCTAGGCGAGTTGATCCAAGGGCCATCGTCTCCACCCGGGGAGTCATCAGCCTCCCCGAGTCAGGAGCCAGTCCCGACTCCTGACTCGGCAGTTCCCGAGTCTCAGCAATCGGAGAATTTGTCTCTCCCGGAAGAATCCCCTCTGCCGCGTCAGATTTCTGGCTCCGCCACCGCTCTGCCGCCCCTCCAAGACCCCCCAAGGGCCGCGATCGCCCCTCCCCAAGCGGCTCCTCAGACCCCTCCTCGGGACCAATGTTCCCCCCCCCATCCTGCCCCAATCTCTCCTCTGACCCCTGTTCCTAACCCAGAACTACGGCAACTACAAGCTCAAGTTGATGACTTGCAGCAGCAATTAGATCGGGCGACGGATTCAATGGGGCCCCTGATGCCTGTCATACAGGAAATTCTCAGTAGTCTATCCCCCGTTGAACTGAGAAATGAGGTCATTCAGGCCCTGGTTCCCGAAATTGACCGGGTGATTCGTCAGCGAGCGCAACAAAACCCCCATGCTATGCAAGAGGCCTTTGCGGAAATCCTACCGGGGGCTATTGAGTCAGAAATTCAGCGCAACCCGAAACAAATTGCTAACGCCATTGGCCCAGAAATGGGGGCAGCGATTCATCGGCAGATTCAACTAGACCGCAGTGCGATTCGCGATGCCCTAGCCCCAGAAATTGGGAGCTTTATCAAGGCGCAAATTGAACTGGAACGGGACTCTATGGTGGACGCCCTTTATCCCGTTATCGGCAACACCATCGCCAAGTACATGGCGGAGGCGGTGCGGGATATTAATCGCAAGGTCGAGAATACTCTCAGTTTTGAAGGAATACGCCGCAAGGTTCGGGCACGATTACAGGGGGTATCGGAAGCGGAGTTGATTTTGCGGGAGTCCTTCCCCTTCCAGGTCCGGGCCGCCTTTTTGATTCATAAATATTCTGGTTTGGTGATTTGTGAAGCGCAACTGTCTGAGTCAGAACGGCTAGAGTCAGACATGATTGGGGGGATGCTGACGGCAATTCGCAGTTTTGCCGCTGACTGTATTGTCAGCCCGACAGGTACGTCTGAATTGCAAGAAATTGAGTATGAAACCTTCAACTTGGTGATGGAGGTGGCGGGCTACTGTTATATTGCCGTGGTGGCAGAAGGGGAAATGCCCAAATCCTTTGTCAACAATCTTCGCAATACCCTGGGCTATATTGTGCAGAAATCCGGGGAGACCATTGAAAAGTATGAGGGAGACCCTGAGACCATTCCTCCCCTTGTGGAAAATCGCTTACAGATGCTGGTAGAATCAGCCAATTTCCGGGAAACGGAGGAACAGCAGCGCAATCGACCGCCGATTTTGTTGGGAATTTTGGGGCTGGTGTTACTCGGTTTGGGGGTTTGGGGCGGTTTTCGGATCTGGCAAGGACGGGTTTTGGCTCAGGCGCGGCACGTCTTGCGATCGCAGCCAGCCTTGGCCGTCTATCGTCTCGATGCTGATATGAGCTGGCGCACGTTAGTTTTATCCGGGGAAGTCCCCAGTGAAAGTTTGCGATCGCAAGCAGAAGAGGCGATTCAGCAAGTTTTACCGGAACGCCCCCTAGATAATCGCATTTTAGCGGTGCAAGTTCCCCCAACTACGGAACTGACAGCAGCGGAGTTTGAGCGGACTCTGGCGGCGTTGAATACCTTGGAAGAGGTCTCCTTGGAGGGAGAGATTCAGGGAGGGGAGGTGCGCATCTGGGGAGAGTTACCCAATCAAGACCGGGCCCATCAGGTGACTCGGGTCTTTGAGGGGATTCCCGGCGTAACCACGGTGACTCATACTGCTGGCCGGCGTCGTTCCCCTCTCGAAGAACGGATTTATTTTGACTCCGGTGCGACGGCCGTTACAGAGCCGGAGCAACGGCAGGTTCTGGAGGCTTTGGCCGAGGTGCTGTTAGAGTCGCCTGAGATGCGCTTGCGCCTAGTGGGCCATACGGACTCGATTGGCTCACCGATTATCAATCAAAAGATCGCCCTAGACCGGGCCCAGGTTGTGCGGGATGTCTTAGTTGAACGAGGGGTTTCTCCAGACCGCTTAGAGGTTGAGGGGTCGATTGCTCCTCCCCCAGATCTTGAGGAACCGATCGATGATGCCTTAAGCCGTACGGTCCGCTGGGAAGTTTTGTAAAACTAGGACTATCACCGCTACAATCATTTTTGGGTTATTTACAATTACCCTTAAGATAAGAAGTTAGGGGCATCGGTTCTATGCCTAGAACGGTTCTGGGCTTAAGTTGAGATTTAATGTTCATTACATTTACCCTATGGCAATTATTTCTAAAAAAATTTGTACCATCGGAGACTTTAGTGTCGGTAAAACCAGTTTGATTCGTCGTTTTGTTGAAGGAAAGTTTAGCGATCGCTACTTATCGACGGTTGGGGTCAAGATTTCTCGTAAACCTCTGGAGGTGACCCGTCCCACTGGCGAGAATACGTCGGTTCAGCTGCTGATTTGGGATTTGGAGGGACATACCAAATTTAAGTCGATCGCCCCGAGTTACCTACAAGGGTCATCCGGAGCCTTCTTTGTCGCGGATGTGACTCGCCTAGAGACCATTGAACGGTTGGGTGAGCATTTGGATTTATTTTTTTCGGTGAATCCGAAAGGGGTGGCGATCGCCGGCTTAAATAAGTCTGACTTACTAGAGAAGGACAAGCTCAACTACCTCCAGGACAAACTCAAGACAGAACAGGGCGATCGCCTAACCTCCATGTATTTAACCTCAGCCAAGACTGGGGAGAATGTTGAGACCATGTTTTCCCAAATGGCAACATTACTGATTTAAGGTCAAACTCTTCTGAGTTTGAAGCCGCTATTTCCCAGGCTGTTGCATCCAGAGTCTGAGTCCCCCGTCTGTTCCACTGTACTCTCAAATCCTACCAAACAAGATATATTCTCCCAGGCTCAATAAATCTGGCAGAATAGACCTAGTTCCCCAGGGACGACTGAGAGACCGACCAGATTGACCTAGTTTCGTTGATTTCTAGACCTCAAACCAATTCGGAATGCACGATCTACCGGCCCCAAACTCGTTACAAATCTTAGTAATTGAGGATGACAACACCACTCGCCTACTGCTGCAAAAGACTCTAGAGAGGGAGGGATACCAGATCGCCCTAGCAGAAGATGGCGTGAAGGGGATGGAGAAAGCCCTCTCCATTTCTCCGGCCCTGATTATCAGTGATTGGGTAATGCCGGGACTAGATGGTATGGAACTTTGCCGCCAGGTGCGATCGCACCCACAACTGTCTGGGGTTTTTGTGATCCTCCTATCCTCCCGCGAAACCGTTGCTGATCGCGTAGAAGGCCTGGATGCCGGGGCCGATGAATTTCTCTCAAAACCCATTGATCCCAACGAACTCAGAGCCAGAGTACGGGCTGGACTACGGCAATATCAACTCAATCACGAACTCAAATCCACTAACCATGATTTGATGCTAACCCTGCAAAAACTCCAGCAAGCTCAGGCACAACTGATCCAAAGTGAAAAAATGTCAAGTTTGGGGCAGATGGTGGCGGGAATTGCCCATGAAATCAATAACCCCATCAACTTTATTGAAGGAAACTTATCCTTTGCTGAAGACTATATTCAGGATTTACTCGCTGTCATCTATGGCTATCAAAAATATTTTCCTAATGTTCCCGAAGACCTGGAGACTTTGCTAGAAGATACTGATATTGAGTTTTTAAGGGAAGATGCCAGGCAGCTCATCCATTCCATGCGCGTGGGAGCATCGAGAATCCACCAAATTATCAATCATTTGCGTAACTTTTCCCGTCTGGATGAGGCTGATATGAAACGGGTGGACATCCATGATGGCATCAACAGCACCTTAATTATGCTACAAAACCGTCTGAGAATCAGTAGCGCCCTGGAGATTGAGGTCTGTAGACACTATAAAGACTTGCCCAAAATTGATTGTTATCCGGGCCAACTTAATCAAGTTTTTTTAAACATTCTGAATAACGCCATCTACTTTTTGCAGGAATATGTCAAAAATGGTGATTTAAATCATCCAAAAATCGAAATCTTCACTCAATGTCTAGACGAGGAAGACGCGGTAGAAATTCTCATGTTGAATAATGGTTTAAGCATTCCCGAGAAGGTAAGGTCAAAGATTTTTGACCCCTTCTTTACAACTAAGCCTGTAGGACAAGGAACGGGAATGGGCCTGTCAATTTGCTATCAAATTATCGTGGAACGCCACCAGGGGAGTATTCACTGCTTTATCCCCCCTGACGGCGGAACCGGTTTTGCCATCAAGATTCCTCGACAACAGCCCGAGGAGAACCCTTGAGCTGGAGACGAGAAGCCAAAGACCCCCCTGGAACGTTCCCCGACGAAGAGCGCGCCAAGGAACGAGGGCCAAAGGGGGGTAACAGCGTCTTACTGCTGGGGTTGAGGGAAGGTGAAGTTACGTTGTTGCTGAAGCACTTCCCGCGCATCCCGACCCGGAGTATAGGTATACCCAAAGTTGTTAGGATCAGAATCGTTGAGGATGTTGGGGGTTAGTAAGACGACGACCTCTTGACGTTCATTGGTACGGCTCGTACTGCGGAACAGTGAACCCAAGAGGGGAATATCTCCTAGAATGGGGACTTTACTGACCGTCGTGCGATCGGTATCTTGGATGATTCCCGACAAAATCAGGGTTTGACCATCCCGCAAGCGAACTCGCCCCGAGGACACAGACCGCTCCTGAACCAAGGTCACAAACTGACCATTGCCGAGGTTTTCCTGGCCGACCGGTGCGGTCACACTAGGATTCACCCGCAAAGAAACAAAGCCATTATCGTCAATGCGATCGACCTGGACACTCAGTTGTAACCCCACATCACGGAGGTTGACATCACGAGTTTCCCGTTGTCCCGAGGGTGTATCGGTGAAGTCCACCGTCACATCCTGCACAACCTGGTTGGTCAGATTTACATTGGCAGTTTGCCCCTCCTGAATCACCAAAGTTGGGTCAGTAAGGATTTTGGCATTCCCGCTAATAACTTGCGCCTGAAGCTGTGCGAGGAACCGCGTCGGGAATTGGAAGAGATCTGCGACACTTTGGGTAACTGAACCACGGGTTCCTAGGTTTGTGGTAGCTTGAGTTTCAAATTGACCGGTAAAGCGTTCCTCAAAAATTGGATTTCCTTCACCATCGTTCCCGACAAAGACTTCTTCAAAGATGGGGCTAAGTCTCTCAGTAATGACGGTATCGGTAGCCCGTTCAATTTCTGTGATGCCAACATCAAAGGGATTCTCGCGGGAGATAGCCGCATCACGTCCTCTAAAAATTCCCGGAGGCGCTGGCCGTCGCTCAATAGTTCCATCTGAACGGACAACGACAATATCAGGGGATGTTCCTGAAATTGGAATTTCCTGGGACAAATCAATAAAGGTTTCTGTCCCTCCAAAGGGATTCTGAATCACAGGAGGAGATGTAATCCCATCGCGGGTAGTCGTGCTACTGGGGGGATTCCCACCCCCAAAAATCACGGTTGCTGCCCCCCCGTCACTGGAGACAAAGGTATCGCCAATCCCAAAGGAGAAGCTGGCATTGAAGTTATCCTGGTTGCTCAGAGAAATATCAACGATCTTGACGTTAACGGCAACCTGACGACGACGGGTTTCCAGTTGAGTCAGCAGTTGGGTTGCCATTTCCACCTTGCGGGGATCTCCCACCAGGGTTAGCTCCGTTCCTGGACCATCGCCGGTTTGTTGTCGCTGGCCAATAGAAACCAACACCCCCCGTAAGGGCAATGCGGCATGACCCTGATAGGGTTGATCTCGGCGATCTGCTGCAATTAACTCAACTTGAGTTGTGGTACTCGTTGTGGTGATGGGGGCAGTCCCTTCTCCAAGGGACTGAGCCTGAATCTGCTGCTGCACACTGACTTCATTGATTTCTGCCCCTTGAGAGACAAGAAAGTTACGAGCGTCAATTAGAGTCAGTTGATTGAGACGAACGGTGCGGCTGATAATGGGACGAGCGGAGTCGGGGAGGCGTTCACCCACCACAATGGTGTTGCCCTCCCGGTTCGCTTCTAAGCCACTCAGACGGAGAACATTGTTAAAGACATCTTGAACTGCCTCATTCTCAATATCGAGGGAGATGGTGCGTCGCCCATTGCCATTCCCGTTATCATCGGCCACGTAGGCTAGGTTCAAGCCGGCTGCACGGGCGAGGAGCGACATGACTTCCTCAACTGGGGCATCCCTAAGGACGAGCCGTGGCACCCGTTGCGCTGTCCCCAGGTTAATGCTGTAGCTGGAGGTATCGACGGAAGAGACCGAGATATCGCCCACCGGTGGCGCAACGGCGCGGGGCTGGAAGGGAGGCGCTGGGTTGATACGAGTCGGAGATTCAATACGAACGCCATCAATTTCTACCCCAGGGTTGGGAACGAGAACATCGGAACTACCAGGCTGTCGCTGAGCCTGGTGTTGCTGCTGGGCTTGGTGTTGCTGTTGTTGACCTTGGGGAACCCCATCAATCCCAGGAGGCGGTGAGGCGGCGGTGGTGGGGGCGTCAGCTGCCCGTCTGTAGTTGAGAGCAATGCCGCGACTGGCATCTTGGACAATCTCACCTTCGGGGGCGCTATTGCCAGCACCAGTTACAATAACGCGGGTGCTGTTGGCATCCAGGGGCGTCACCACCAGGGAGGCGATGCCGGGAACTGGGTTATTCTGACTGTACCCTTGGCCTTGAGGCAGTCGCAGCCTGGTATTAACGAGGTCAGCGACCATGGCGTTCCCACGCCGAACCAGGAAAATCTGGGGGCGATCGCCATTAGCCGTCTCCATCACCAACATTAGCCCGGACGAGGTTTCACGAAGCTCAATTCCAGTCACCTCCGTCGGAGTGGCTAACGTGGATGCTGGGGCTGCTAGAACAACGGCTGCTCCAAGGCATAACCCGCCGAATCCGAGATAATGTTTCACCGCTCTCTCCTTTTAATAATTAATAGTTAACAGTTAACAGTTAATATCTGTTAACTACCAATCCACCAGTGTTAACGACCAATTATGGCCGCTCAACTGCTAACTGTCAACTGTTTCGGTGTGATGCTTCTCGGTTCCGTTAGAGGGTTATACCCGAGCCCCTGATTAGCTTTCCTCCTCCTCGACCTCATCGTCCTGAAGCCGTTGTTGCAACTCTTCTTGAGACAGAGGTAATAAGGCCTCAAGTTTGAATGAGGTGGTGACGCTCGTCTCAGGCTGACAATTAGCCAGGAGACCGTTCTCATCATAGATGAATGTGGGGGTCTCTTGTCTAGACTGGAACCGTCGTACAACCAGTAAAGGCTGAAGTCGTTCCAGTTGTTCTAAAACCGTCCGTGTTTGAGCGAAGTTCCCCTGCATCCGGACTTGATAGGTTTGCCGTTTGATCTGTTCGTTGGCCTGACGACCAAAGGAGCCATCTGTGACTAGCTCATAGCCGTCAGCCGTGATATTCGCAGCATTGGTCTGACCCCGAGCATTTCCGGGAAACACCGGGGTAAATTCTTCTAGACTCACTTCGCTAAAAAAGCCATTGACCCGCTCATTAACATTTGTAAAGTCTTCCAGAAGCCCGGCGGGACATCCCCGGTCAACTAAACGAGTGCGAATCTCGTCGGCACTGAGGTTAGCATTGCGCTGATTAACTTGTTGGTTAATGTCCAATAAGAGGGTTTCCAGGCTATCGGGGGTCGCGAACATGGACAGAACATCCTGCTGAAGCTCTTGGACTTCCTCTCGTTCTGCCTCAGCGCGCTCAATCTGCTCCTGCACATTCCCCTGGGCGTCGATTTGCGTTTCTTTCTCCGCAATTTCGACTTGGAGATCTTGCCGCTCGGACAGAAGGGGTTGTACGAACTGATAGGCTAACCAAACTCCCCCGCCAATGCCTAAAACTGCCAGGATAACGCCTAAAATGGGTGGAGAGAGGGTAACCCCCATAAAGACAATGCCATTTGTGGCTTCCTCTTCTTCACCTGGAATGAAATCGTTGTCGTAGGCCATAAGTCTAAATTACCCCTCTGCGCTGAAGTTCTTGGATACGGTTGACTAAGCCCAAGGCTCCCTTACGTTGAAGTTCTTGCAAGATATCCGTTGCGGGAACTTCGCGAATCTGGGTTTGGATGGTAAACGCGACGACCGGTGCCAAGGGAAGACGACTGCGACTGTCACTAAAGGTTATACCCTGAGCGCGATAGTCCTCCATCTCGGCCTCCAGTAGATGCGTCCCTGAAGCCATGTAGAGATTAGACTCCCTCAGGAGTAGGACAAAGTCATTAACATCATTAAAGGATTGGGCAATCCCCTCAATTGTAATCACAGAGGGAGGACGACCTGAGTCAGTGGGCTGGGGAGGAGGGCCATTGCGAGCGGATTCATCACTTTGCTGCACGTTTTGGATGCGAACTCCACTGGGGGTGCGATCGCGCAAGTCTTGCAGCAGTGCCGACCAAGGAGAAATATAGTTAAAAACCCCTGCCAGAGCATCGGTTTGTGTCCGGATTTGTTGGACTTCCTCTTGAATCTGTCGTAAGCGATCCTCTTGTCGCTGATAGTTTCCTAACTCCTCATCAAGTTCATCCCGCTCAGCCTGCAAGCGAGGAATCTCCAATTGGACCAGGTAAACCCAGAATCCACCCACGAGCGCCAGGAAGGCCAAGGCCACCCCCGCACCGGCAATGACCGCCCCATTCCCTGAACGATCGCGTCTTTGCCGGCTGGGTTTTGCCCTAACCGACTCCGGACGATACTCAGGGCGATCATTGAGGAAATTAATTTCAATGTTGTACATAATGTTAGACCTCCCGTAGTCCCAGACCTAAAACCACCCCTAGTCCGGGACGTTGGACGAGGGGAACGTCTTCTTCGCTCATCTCTAATCCTAGCGCAGCCACTGGATCAAGTTGACTGGTGGGGATACTCAACCGCTGCATGAAAAACTCATCGAGTTGACCCACCGCACTGCCAGGCCCCACCAAAAACAGTTGGGCAACCTCCATAACGTCACTTTGGTTCATGTAAAAGTCAATAGAACGACGGACCTCATCGGCGAGTTCCCCGAGGACTTTCATCATGGCGCTAGTCCCTGGATTATTGCCACCCATGGTTCCCATGGTCATACTATCACCCGTATTCACAGGCAAGGTCATTCCCTGTAAAAGTTCTGTATTACGAGATGGGGGTAAATTCATCGCTTCTGAGAGAGCACTTTGAATTTGGAAGCTGCCGATCCCGATGGTACGGGAAAACTGGGGCACACCATCGACAATCACTGAGATTTCAGTGCTATCGAATTGTAGATCAGCGGTAACGACCACTTCCGAGGAGGTGAACTGTTGTAGCTGATCCTGTAAACAGCGTAGCACTGCAAAACTGCTGACTTCCATCACGTCGAGGCTCAATCCGGCTTCCTGAAAGACACTGATGTAACTATCCACCACATCTTTACGGGTGGCCACAAACAAGAGCTGGTTCTTTTCGGCCCCATCCTCATCGACGAATGAACCCAGTTTTTGGAAGTCCACATCGGCTTCTTCCCGAGGGAATGGCAGGTAAAGTCCTGCCTCTTGGTTCACATAATCCCGTAGTTCACTTTCGTCATCGAGTTCAACGGGGACGGGAATCAAGCGCACGATCGCCTCACGACTAGGAATCGCCGTGGCAATATGTTTCGGCTTGAGTTTATGCTCACTGATGATCGATTCAATCAGTTCTGACATACTGGGCAGGTCAAGGATTTGCCCCTCCTGCATTACCCCTTCGGGGACTTCCTCGGAAATGAAGTGTAGAATCTTATAACCCTGACGCTGTTTACTCAGTTGCATCACATTGATGCGATCAGGAGAGAGTTCAATCCCGATGCCATTCTTGGCCTTGGAGAAGATGTTTTTTAGGAAGTTTAAGTTAGCCACTGGATTCAGTTCACCGGTTCATAGGGGCGACGATAGGGAGATTGCCAATTGTCAATTGATAGCAATTTGTTGACAACAAGCAGACACCGTTGCTCCATTCTATCCGCTCAACTTCTCGGTATTGAACTCACCCGAGCCAGGTAAGCCGCCAGAGACCTAGCGGACCCCCTGTATTCCCGATTGCAACTCACTATTTCATGACTCAATTTGTAAAACGGCTGACGGCGGGCCGCCCCGACCAGACCAAGCCTAAGATGATGCCCTTAACCCTGGGCTTAGCCCTAGTTCCCCTCCTGTTGGGGATGTTCGGCTGCGGAAATCCCCGCACGATTCGGGATGAAAATACCGTGGAGTTTTGGACGATGCAGCTCCAACCGACGTTCAACCCCTACTTTAATGATTTAATTGCTGAGTTTGAGGAGGAGCATCCTGAGCAGGAGGTGCGCTGGATTGATATCCCTTGGGCGGCCATGGAAGCTCGGATTGTCACCTCAGTTTCCGCCCAAACGGCCCCCGATTTAGTCAACCTCAACCCGCGCTTTGCCGCCCTTTTGGCAGGACGCAACGCCTGGTTAAACTTAGATGAGCATATCTCCGAGGAGGTGCGATCGCAGTATCTCGACGCCATTTGGGATGCCAGCCGCTTTGACGGGATCAGTTTCGGCATTCCCTGGTATCTCACCACCCGCATCACCATCTACAACCAGGACATCTTCCAAGAAGCCGGGATTGACGCGCCGCCGCAAACCTTCGAGGAACTAGCTCAAGTGGCCCAACAGGTCCGGGAAGAAACGGGCAAATACGCCTTTTTCGTCACCTTTGCCCCCAATGATTCGGGAGAAGTCCTAGAATCCCTGGTGCAGATGGGCGTACAACTGCTCAACGACGATGGCAGCGCCGCCTTTAACTCCCCAGAAGGGGTAGCCGCCTTTAACTATTGGCGAGACCTCTATCAAGAAGGTTGGCTACCGCGAGAAGTTCTCACTCAAGGCCATCAACGAGCCATCGAACTCTATCAAGGGGGAGAACTGGCCCTCGTCACGACGGGTCCCCAATTCTTTAAAACCATCGCCAACAACGCCCCCGATATTGCCGCCGTCTCCCAACCCGCACCGCAAATTAGCGGGGAAACGGGAAAAATTGCCGTGGCCGTCATGAACCTGTTAATTCCCCGCGATACCGCCAACCCCGAGGGGGCGATCGCCTTTGCCCTCTTTCTCACCAATCCCGAGAACCAACTGGCCTTCTCCCAAGTCGCCAACACCCTCCCCTCCACCCGAGAAACCCTAGACCATGACTACTTCCAAGACGGGGGAGAAAACGCGACCCCCATGGATGAGGCTCGGGTGATTAGTGCCCAGCAGTTACGGCGGGCAGAAGTGCTAGTCCCTCCCCGCTCTAATGTCAATGAATTGCAAGCAATTCTTTACGATAATTTACAGGCGACTCTATTAGGAGAAAAAACCGTCGAGGAGGCCCTAGCCGACGCCGAAGAGGAGTGGAATGCCATTGCCAGACCCTAACTCCTGTTAAGGCTGCCTATCCTCAGAGATCTCCTGAGACAACTGCCCCGATTGGGCCACCAGTCGGGGAAAGAGCAGCACAAAATAGCCCATCCAGACCGTCAGGGGAATTGCTACCAAGGTTGTCAACCAAAGGCGATGAAAGACGAACCAACTTGCAGCAATCAAGCCCAACCCCGTCAACAGAATCGACCAAGGCTGGCACCACCAGGGTTTATAGTCCCAAACATTAACACTCTCAGGGCGATCGCTCATCAGAATTTGAGACCTCCTCAACTGGGAACCGTTCCGGCAAATGGGCTATACTAGCAAACTGACTTAAAACCCTTGTTAGTCTCCAGCCCCTCAGCGCCGTGACACCGAGAACCACCGGGGGCTTAGGAACTTGGAGCTTGCAACAGATATAGGAGAGATTTTAGCAATGGCGGTTGCAGTTGACCAGCTACTCACGCCGGACATTTCCCGTCCAGCTCGTTACTTGGGAAATGAACTTGGAGCCGTGCGTAAATCCTGGCAGGATGCCGAGGTGCGCTGGGTTTTAACCTATCCAGAAGTTTATGAGGTCGGCGCGTCCAACCTCGGCCATATCATTCTCTACAGCATTCTCAACGCCCAACCGCGCCAACTGTGCGATCGCGCCTACCTGCCGGCCATGGACTTAATCGAGAAATTGCGGGACACCAAGACTCCCCTCTTTGCCGTCGAAGCCCATCGACCCCTCAGCGACTTTGATATCCTTGGTTTTAGCCTCAGCTACGAACTCGGGGCCACGAACATCCTGGAAATGCTGACCCTAGCCGGCATTCCCCTGACCTGGAACGAACGTCTGCAACGGGGGAATCAAGACCCCCTCATCTTCGCCGGGGGCCAAACAGCCACCTCCAACCCCGAACCCTACGCCGACTTTCTCGACTTTGTGGCCCTCGGTGATGGCGAAGAACTCCTGCCAGAAATTGGCCTCGTCATCGAAGAAGGCAAACGAGCCGGCTTAAGTCGTAACGATTTATTACTGGACCTAGCCCAAGTTCCCGGCGTCTATGTCCCCATGTTTTACGACATGGCCGAGGATGGTTCTGTGCGCCCCAATCATCCCCAGGTTCCCGAGCGGGTATTACGACGGGTGGCCCCACCCATGCCCGCCTACTCCATTGGCCTCGTGCCTTATATTGAGACGGTCCACGATCGCCTCACCGTCGAAATTCGCCGAGGCTGCACCCGAGGCTGTCGCTTCTGTCAACCAGGAATGCTCACCCGGCCGGCCCGGGATGTGAACCCAGAGCAAGTGGTGGATACCATCGAAAAAGGGATGCGGGCCACCGGCTATAACGAATTTTCCCTCCTCTCCCTCAGTTGTTCTGACTATCTTTCCTTACCCGCTGTGGGCATGGAAGTCAAGAATCGTTTACAAAACGATAACATTTCCCTCTCCCTGCCCAGTCAGCGGGTCGATCGCTTTGACGAAAACATCGCCAACATCATCGGCGGAACCCGGCAATCGGGGTTAACCTTCGCCCCAGAAGCGGGAACCCAGCGGATGCGGGATATTATCAACAAAGGACTGACCAACGAAGAGTTATTACGGGGTGTCAAAACCGCCTACGAACAGGGTTGGGACAAAGTTAAGCTCTATTTCATGATTGGGCTGCCCGGAGAAACCGACGCCGACGTGATTGGCATTGCCGAAACCGTGCGTTGGCTACAACAGGAATGTCGCAGTCAGAAACGGCGACGTTTTCACATCAACCTCACCATTTCCAACTTCACCCCCAAACCCCATACCCCCTTCCAATGGCATAGCGTCTCCACCCGCGAGTTTCTACGCAAACAAGACCTATTGCGGCAAGAATTTAAGCGGATGCGGGGGGTAAAAGCCAACTTTACCGATGTCCGCATCTCCGCTATGGAGGACTTTGTGGGCCGGGGCGATCGCCGTCTGGGCCCGGTGATTCGTCGCGCTTGGGAACTTGGGGCGGGCATGGATGCCTGGTGGGAAAGCCTCGATCGCGCCTATCAAGCCTGGGAGACGGCGATCGAAGAATCGGGCTTAACCTGGAAATACCGTCAAGTAGAATCCGGGGAATGGAATCTCTTTAAAGACGATCAGGGCAACATCGATCGCCATCAATCCCTCGATGCCCCTCTCCCCTGGGATTACCTCAACACCGGCATTGACAAAACCTGGCTCAAACAAGACCTGCAACGGGCCCTCGAAGCCGCCACCGTCCCCGACTGTGCCTATGAAGGCTGTTCCCACTGTGGCGTATGCACCCCCGACTTCGGCCATAACATCGTCGAAACCCCACCGCCGATTCCCCACTTTGTTGGGCATTTCAAACCCAACACCCAGCGAGAACAGCGGTTGCGGGTGCGTCTAGGCAAACTGGGAGACATGGCCCTGATTGGTCATTTAGACTTCGCCCGTCTACTCGATCGCGCCATCCGTCGGGCCGCCTTACCCATCTCCTTTAGCGGTGGCTATCATCCCAGTCCTCGCATTTCCCCCGCCAACGCCTTACAACTCGGGGCCACCAGTAGCGGCGAAGTCGTTGAATTTGACCTCACCCAACCCCTAGAGGCCGCTGAATTCCAACAGCGGCTTCAGGAACAACTGCCCCCAGATATGCCCATTTATGACGTGCAAACCGTTCCCGTCAAAGGCTTAGCCGCCACCCAAGTTCTGGAACGGGCCCAATATCAGCTCAACCTGCGCTGTGAGAGTCCCGACTGGGCCGCCTGGGTGGCCGCCGTTCTCGAAGCCTCAGAACTCTGGAGCGAACATCGCAGCAAATCTGGAAAAACTCGGGCCATTAATCTCAGAGAGCGACTGTTTGCCCTAGACTATATAGGTTCGCCCCATCCCGAGCAGGCGATCATCAGCTACGAAGGGAGTTGCCGCAATGATGGGACCCTGTTACGACCTGCCCAAGTGGTAGAAATGCTCGAAGCCGTCTCCGGTGCTGAGATTGCCCTAGAGCATGTCCATCGTCAACAGCTCATCCTACGCCCGGAAATTCCCTAAACCTAGCTGTATGGAGTGAGATAGCCCCCTACACTAAACCCACGGAAAAACGTGATATAGTGGGGGGTAAAGTACAAATTCGTACTCAGAAATCGCATCGGGTTTGTCAGGCCCAACACCCCGAACTTAGACCGTTGGGGGATGCGAGTTAGACAGGTGCGAAAGATAACAACCCGTAGGTTTAAAAGATGGGCGGTTCTGACTGGGAGGGTTAGTCTGGCTAACTCCCGTTGGTTCGGTCTACGCTCAGCGTTAACGGCAAGGGGTCGAAACGCCGTCAGAGGTCGATGTCAGAAGATGCGGCAGCCCCTCACTGCGATCGTTATGCGCTCAGGCGAAAGACCATTAGCCCAACTGTCGTTGGTGCTCCTGAGATGGTTTGCCGGTACAGATGTTCCCCACTCTAGTCTTTTCCCAAACGTTTAATTCAGACGCTGAACCGCTATGGGCTCCGGTTGGTCCGACCCTGTACGGAGACAGAGCAACCCTGCGGACTAGCTGGCCTAACCCGATGTGGCACAACTCGACCGTCATCGCCGCCTGATTACCGCCGCTATTCGGGGGTGATTCGACATTTCCCGGCCCAGGCGTTCATTGATGGGAATCTACGGTCAGATCGCCCCACCCCTTTAACCTCCAGAACTCTAAAAAAAATTTGAGGAAATTGAATGCCCAAGCAAATTATTATCGCCGAGCAGCATCGAATTGCTGCTGTCTTTTCTGAAGATCAAATCCAGGAGCTGGTTGTTGCCACTGGAACCCATCAGGTGAGCGATGTTTATGTGGGAACCGTTGAGAACGTGATTCCTGGAATCGACGCCGCCTTTGTCAACATTGGTGATCCTGAGCGAAACGGCTTTATGCACGTGACCGACTTGGGACCCCTACGACTCAAACGCTCCTCCAATGCCATCACCGAACTCCTGACCCCCAAACAGAAGGTTTTGGTGCAGGTGATGAAAGAACCCACGGGGAACAAAGGACCCCGTTTGACGGGAAATATCACCCT
This sequence comes from Phormidium yuhuli AB48, assembly GCF_023983615.1. Taxonomy (GTDB): domain Bacteria; phylum Cyanobacteriota; class Cyanobacteriia; order Cyanobacteriales; family Geitlerinemataceae; genus Sodalinema; species Sodalinema yuhuli. The sequence goes on from NZ_CP098611.1 coordinate 1,404,064, forward strand.
TCCCGGTCGCTATTTGGTCTTAATGCCTTTTGGTAAAGGAGTTCACCTATCTCGACGCATCGTCAGTGAATCCCAACGCAATACCTTGCGGGCCTTGGCCATTTTGATTAAACCCGCTGGCATGGGATTACTGGTGCGGACGGAAGCGGAAGGGGTTGGGGAAGATGCCATTATTGAAGACCTAGAGGTCTTGCAAAAGCAATGGGAGGTGATTCTCGAAGAGTACAACACCACTCGGGAACCGACCCTGCTCAACCGGGATGATGATTTCATTCAACGGGTGTTGCGGGATATGTACAACACCGATGTCAACCGGATTGTGGTCGATTCTCCCAATGGACTCAAACGGGTTAAGCAAAACATTGCCAATTGGAATGATGGCAAAAACCTTTCCGTCTCCATTGATCATCACAGCGAATCTCAGCCGATTTTAGAGTATTTCCGAGTCAATGCGGCCATTCGCGAAGCTCTGAAACCTCGGGTTGATCTGCCCTCGGGGGGCTATATCATCATTGAACCCACGGAAGCCTTAACGGTGGTGGATGTCAACTCCGGTTCCTTTACCCGTTCAGCCACTTCTCGGGAGACGGTGTTATGGACTAACTGTGAAGCCGCCGTTGAAATTGCTCGACAACTGCGTCTGCGCAATATTGCCGGGGTCATCGTCATCGACTTCATTGACATGGACTCCCGCCACGATAAGTTAAAGGTCTTGGAGCAGTTCAATACGGAGTTAGCGGCGGATAAGGCCCGACCCCAGATTGCTCAATTGTCCGAGTTGGGCTTAGTGGAGTTAACCCGTAAGCGTCAGGGACAAAACATTTATGAGTTGTTTAGTGAACCCTGTCCCACCTGTACGGGGTTGGGACATTTAGCTAAGCTTCCTGGGGAAGAGGAGGTACGAACGGTTGAGGTGAGCCGCAGTAGCACTGTTGAGACGAGTAAAGGACAATCCTCTCAAACTCCCCCACCTCCTCGTAATGGAGATACACCGGCCCCACGCTTACGGGATAGTGGCCCGAGATTGCGCGATCGCAGTCCCAGTACGGTCGATGTTCCCTCAGACACCCTCTCAGAGAATGAGGGAGAAACTCCAGAAATTGATCTGATTCATCACCCCAGTTATCAAGAAATGGGGGATGGAACCACCCGCCGCCGCCGTCGCCGTCGTTTTGCCAGTCCCGATATCAAAGCTCATGCGGAGGAGACGGCCAAGTCCAACGTTAGCCGTCATGACTCTGCCGATGAGTCTCAACGTGATGGCGTTCCGCGCGCCGGAGGTGAACGTCCCACAGTGGACGTGGCCAACGACAGCAGCCCCGAGCCGGATGTGGAAGAGGAAAAATCTCGCAGTCGCAGTTCTCGGGAGAGTAAAGCCGAGGAGGCTCCTGAAGTGATTACGGTGGAGATGACCCCTGAGGAACAGGAGGTCTACGCCATGATGGGAATTTCTCCCTGCGTTAAGTTGGGCAAGTTTCCCAAAAATCCCAAGTCGGCCACGATTCATGTGATCAGTCCTGGGGAAAACCCGGGAACTCTGGAGGTACGGTCGTTAGATAAAGGCGCGCCGGTAAAGTCCTCGTCTGAGCGGGAGACGGAATCAGCCGTCTCATCTGAGCCAGTGAGTCAGGGGAAAGCGACGGCTACCCTCACTGAGTCCGAGGACAAGGCTGACACCTCCAAGACGGACAGTGACGAGGGGAGCGAAAGCAGTTCTTCCGGGCGTAAAGGTCGCACCACCCGCCGCCGTCGCCGCCGTTCCTCCGCCAGCTCGGACTCGTGACCTTGTTTGAGTTAACCCCCCAGCCTCGTTCCTCCTGGGAGCGGGTGGCTGGGGTGGATGAGGTGGGACGCGGGGCCTTATTTGGCCCCGTGGTCGCGGCGGCGGTTTTGCTGACTCCTGAACAAGAGCAACAGCTACAGGAGATAGGGGTCAAAGACAGTAAGCAACTGGGGGCAAACCAGCGGCAGGCCTTGAACGAGGAGATTCGTGCGATCGCCCTGGATGTCCAAGTGGCTCAAGCGACGGTGGCGGAAATTGACCAATTCAACATTCTCAATGCCAGTTTATTAGCCATGAAACGGGCAGTTTTAGCCTTAACCCCCAGTCCCGACGGCTGTTTAGTGGATGGGAACCGGGCGATTCCTGAATTACCCTTGCCTCAAGAAACCCGAGTGGGGGGCGATCGCCAGGAAATTGCCATCGCCGCTGCCAGTATTGTGGCTAAAGTCTGGCGGGATGCTGCCATTGTCGACTTAGCCTCTGACTATCCCCACTACGATTTAACAGCTAACAAAGGCTATGGAACCGCCAAACACCGCCAAGCCTTAGAGGAATTTGGCCGGTCCCCTCAGCATCGCCGCTCATTTGCCCCCTGTCGCACCGTCCGAGATGCCTCACAACGGCAACTTCAATTCCCGGATGAGCCTCATTAATACCGCTCCAAAAGGCGATTGAGGATTTCTCGGTTATTCTCAAAGACCTGGAGACGAACAAAATCCGGATCAGCTGGCCGCCAGACCACTTGATAGGTGTAATTGGCGTTATACCAACGATAGACACGGCGATCGGGAGTCCCGGCAAACTCCACATTCCACAGTTCTAGGTACTCGCGACTGCCTCGGGCCTGGCCTCGATAATAATAGTTACCCCGATCCATAAATAGGGACAGGTCCCATTGACTATCCCGGAAACTTCCCAGGGGTCGGACTTGGGCGATCGCCGGCCGTTGGGCCACCACCTCAACAATTCCTGGGACTGCCAATCCCACAACCGCAGCCAGAGCAAAGGTATCCAGCCTCATGGTCTTACCTCAAGGGTTAAATGATAATCCCAATATAGCCGAGATTTCCCAGGGTTTTTCCCAAAGATGGTAACAACCGCTACAGTCGAGCGGAACAGTTCAGCCAATGCTAGAAACACCGAGTGTAAGGTGCAGGAGAGCCATCTGTGAAGCTAGAGACCTACGACCCCACAGGATATTACGACGAACTGTTTGCTAGCCAAGGAGAACCCCGGGCCTCCGCCAAACCGCTCATCGACTGGATTAAGACCTTACAACCGGGAGACTTGCGGCGATCGCAAGAAGCGGCCCAAATTGCCCTCTTCAAACTCGGGGTCACCTTCAACGTCTACAGCGACAACCAAGGCATCGAGAAAGTCTTTCCCTTTGATATTATCCCCCGCATCATCTCCGCCCAAGACTGGAGAGGTCTGGAACCGGGCTTACGACAACGGATTACCGCCCTTAACCTCTTCCTCGATGACATTTACAATGAGCAGCGGATTCTCAACGACGGTATTGTCCCCCGCCACATCATCGAGTCAGCCCCAGGCTTCCTCAAACCCTGCATGGGCCTCAAACCTCCTGGAGGGGTCTGGTGTCATATTACCGGCACCGACCTAGTGCGCGATCGCGATGGTCAATGGTACGTCCTCGAAGATAACCTACGAGTTCCCTCCGGCATCTCCTACGTCCTGGAAAACCGCCGCGTTCTCAAAAGCACCTTTCCCAGTGTCTTCCAAACCATGGCCGTCCAGGCCATTGACGACTATCCCAGTCACCTCCTAGAAACCCTCCTCTCCCTGGCCCCGGAACAACTCCCCAATCCCACCGTAGCGGTTCTCACCCCCGGAATTTATAACTCCGCCTACTACGAACATTCCTTCCTGGCCCAACAGATGGGTGTTGAACTCATCGAAGGACGAGATTTAGTGGTTCTCGACGGTTACCTACAAATGCGGACCACCAAGGGCCCTCGGCGAGTGGATGTAGTCTACCGCCGTCTCGATGATATCTTCCTCGACCCCACCGCCTTCAATCCCGACTCCCTCTTAGGAGTTCCCGGACTCATGGATGTGTATCGGGCCGGACGAGTGGCCCTGGCTAACGCCCCCGGAACCGGTGTCGCCGATGATAAAGTTGTTTATTCCTTCGTCCCCGAGATGATTCGTTACTATCTCGGCGAAGACCCCATCCTCCCGAACGTTCCCACCTATCTCTGTTGGCGAGACCAGGACCGTGACCATGTCCTACAAAACCTAGAAACCCTAGTGGTGAAGTCGGCCAATGAAGCGGGAGGCTATGGAATGCTGGTGGGAAGCCAATCCACCGCCGAGGAACGAGCCGAGTTTGCGGAGAAAATTAAAGCCAATCCCCGCAACTATATTGCTCAACCCATCCTCTGTTTATCTCAGGTTCCCACCCTCGTCGGCGAAAGCAACGAAATTGCAGGTCGCCATGTGGATTTACGACCCTATATTCTCCATCGCGGCGATGAGGTCTATGTTCATCCCGGTGGACTGACCCGAGTCGCTTTAAAAGAAGGGTCTTTAGTGGTTAACTCCTCTCAGGGGGGAGGGGCCAAAGATACCTGGGTCTTAATGGAATAAGGCAAACCAGTCTCTGGCAATTGTCGAAGGAGTCGTAGTTTTTCAAGGTTTGTATTGGTATTTTGGATGAGGTTTAAACGATGCTGAGTCGTGTTGCAAATTCAATTTATTGGCTCAATCGCTATATTGAACGGGCTGAAAATGTGGCTCGTTTTATTGATGTTAACCTAAACTTGATGTTGGATTTACCCTCCGGGGTCAGCCAACAGTGGAAACCCTTGGTGGTTACCACCGGTGATCTAAAACTGTTTGAAGAGCGTTATGGTGAGGCAACCGCTGAAAATGTGATTCAGTTTCTCACCTTTGATTTAGACTATCCCAACTCCATTTTATCCTGCTTGCGAGCCGCTCGGGAAAATGCCCGCTCAATTCGGGAAATTATTTCTTCAGAAATGTGGGAAGAGGTCAATACCTTCTATCATATGGTACAAGAGGCGGCGGCAAATAATGGCTATCATAATGTAGATAACCTGTTTCAACAGTTGTTTTTTCATGTGAAGTTTGCCAGTCATCGCTTTGCAGGGGTCATGGATGCCACCATGAGTCATAATGAGGGCTGGCATTTTGGTCAATTGGGACGCTTAATTGAACGGGCAGATAAAAAAGCGCGAATTTTAGATGTTAAATACTATATTCTGTTGCCCTCAGCTCAGTTGGTGGGAACGCCCCTAGATCAAATTCAATGGATTGCCCTGTTGAAGTCTGCGAGCGCCTATGAGATGTACCGGAAATATCAACATCGGATTATTCCGGCCCGTGTGGCTGAGTTTATGATTCTCAACCGTGAGTTTCCTCGGTCGATTAGTTTTTGTGTGCAAGAAGCGGAACGCTGTTTGCATAAAATCACAGGAACGCCCGTGGGAACCTGGTGTAATGGTGCGGAACGGTCGTTGGGACAACTCTGTGCTAAATTGGGGTACATCACCATTGAAGATATTATCGACAATGGACTGCATGAGTTTTTGGATGGTTTTCAAAAGGAATTAAATGCGGTCGATGACCAAATTTCTGCGACCTTCTTTAGCCTAGCACCGTTGGTATCTGAGCCTCCGATGAACCAACAATTTCAAACCTTACACTGGTAAGTTCGTCATGGCGATGTATTGTGGTGGATTGCGAGTTTCAAGCCTTTGCCGATGAGCCAATTTAAAATCGATCACCTCACCACCTATCGCTATAACCAGGCGGTGTTCCTCAAGCCTCATCTCTATCGCCTTTATCCCCATAGTCATGGCCACCAACGACTGTTGAGCTATCGACTCGATGTGACGCCGGAACCGTTGGGGCGATCGCCGGTAGTAGATCTCGATGGCAATACGGTCATTAAACTCTGGTTTGAGAAGCCGACAACCCAACTCCAGTTCCATTCTCAGGCCCAGGTAGAAACCCTACAAACCAATCCCTTTGAGTATCTGCTCGATGATGGGGTGGGACGGCTGCCGATTGATTATCCGAGTTCCCTGCGATCGCAACTTCTACCCTATCTGAATCCTCCCCTCGCACTCCCCCAGGGGGTTGACCCCACCGCTGTGGAGTTAGCCGAAGAACTGTTACATTTAGCCGACCATCAAACCCTACGCTTTCTTAATGACCTGAATCAACGGATTTATAGCCAATGTAATTACGTCACCCGCCTCGACGGAGACCCCCAACCTCCCGGTATTACCTGGCGGACGAGACGAGGCTCCTGTCGCGATGTCACGGTCTTATTTGCCGCCGTCTGTCGCGCTGTGGGATTAGCGGCACGCTTTGTCAGTGGCTATCAAGAGGGGGACCCAGACCAACAGGACTATGACCTTCATGCTTGGGTAGAGGTTTATCTCCCCGGTGCCGGTTGGCGAGGCTATGACCCCACCCATGGCTTGGCGGTGGCCGATGGACATATTAGCGTCGCTGCCAGTCCCTACCCTCGTTATGCCGCACCGGTCCAGGGGACAGTCACCCCCCAGCACCCGGTTTGGGAGAGTGGGCAACCCTTAGAAACTAGCTTAGAGACGCGCATCCGCATTGAGGGCGATCGCCCTTAACGGGGAAACCAACGCCAGTTGCGTAAATCGTGGCGAACCGCAGACCAATAGCGGTGTGGAAACTGGCGATAGTCAAGATGACTTTCGTACAACACCTGTTCAATACGACTGTAGCGGTGCAAAGACCAATAGCGTAGGAGTTGCCAGGAGGGGTGGAGGTCATCCGCCTGCAAAAACGGCTCAGCCTTCTGAATCAGGGTCGGTAGATACTCATCGAGCCAAAAGTCCATCAGACGACGATAGTGAGGTGTCGCAATCGCCGTTCCATCCAAAAACTGCGATCGCTGTAAGCCAAACTCATCCAGCAGTGTCTGGGGAAAATAACAAAACCCCTGCTGAGTATCCTCCGCCAAGTCCCGCAGGTGGTTATAGAACTGGTCTAGAATACCAAAGCGACGAGCCGCCTCAAACTGGTGGGGTTGGAGCAGGGGAAAAACCTGAAAGAAATTACCCGCTAACTCATCATAGAGGGACTCCAACGCCGTAAAGTCTGCAAGGCACAAGTCGTGGCAATGATAGCGAGCAATAGCTTGGATATAGCCGTCCCAAGCCTGAATTCGCCTCAGATCAACCTTCCCCTCAAACCAACATTGTTGAATGGCACTTAACCAGGTTCCCCAGCAGTCCTGAGGGTGAATCACCTGCTGATCACGTAGCCGTTGCCAACTTTGGCAGAACGCCGTAAAACGGGAACCCGGACCCCCGAGGAGATCATTTTCTGCCAAACGATCAACCCAACGAATCCAACGGACTCGTTCGAGCCAATGTTGTCGCCAGGGACGATCCAGGGTTAGGATCCAGGCTGCATTGTCATCATCCTTGAGAGCATCACTCGGCAGAGCCTGGAACTCAGATGACCCGACGAAAGGAGCGATGCTGGTCGGCAATGGGCGTTGCCATACCTGAATTTTAGAGTCGAGATGCACCGGAGTTAACCTCTGTTAAGATATGGAGCCGGAGAGTTGGGGGCGAGATTTAGCCACGTAAGATATGGAGCCGGAGAGTTGGGGGCGAGATTTAGCCACGTCCGTAGCACAAGTTGGGCTTATAGACGGTTAACCGGTAACGGAAAGTTTGGCGATTGAGCATCAAAGCCCCGAACTGCCCAACTCACCAGCTAAGGTCTTGCGGCAAATTACAATAGATGAAGGACAGTGAGTTTGGACATGAGAACACTCCCAGCCATTTAAGCAAACCTAGGACATTTTGGGAAGATGTATTTGACTCCTAGTTGGTCAGACTCTACGGTCTCAGCTGTCTGGATCACTCGAGCTGGGATGCTCCAGATAATACTCTCACCGGCCTACCTCACCGAGTTGTTACCCCTTAACTGAGCGATCAGGAACGTTATGTCTCTCGAACGTGAAAACCATAAATTACGCCGTCGCGTCGCAGAACTCGAACAAGAATTACAAGAGCAGAGGCGTTTCGATAACCCAATGGAACCCATGTCTCAGGGGTTCGCCACTTCAGTTTTTCCCCACTCCCTTGAAGCACCGCTCTCCCCAGCGGAGGACCGCTTTTGTCTTGATAGTCAGCTCTTCTGTGCGTATGTTGAGGCAGCCAATGATATGGTCTATGCCGTCGATTTACAAGGACACGTGACGTTTATCAACTCCTATGGCGAACGGTTACTCGGTTGTTCCCCCCAAGGTTGGCGTGGCAAAACCTATTTGGAGTTTATCTCCCCCCTCTATCGAGATGTGACGGCTCAAGCCTTTGAGAAACTGTTAACCTCTGGAGAACTCAAGGATTTTGAATTTCAGGTTCAAACTAGCGCAGGAACCTGTTTAGACTTAGAAGTTAATGGTCGTCTGTTATATCATCAGGGGGTATTAGTCGGTGGCTTAGGCATTGCTCGGGATGTCACTGAGCGCAAGCAAGTTCAGCGCCAGTTACAGATGTTTATGAAAGCCGTAGATTCTGCCTATGACAGTGTCACGATTGTTGACCCTGATGGCACCCTTATTTATGTCAATACGGCAACGGCTCGTATGTTTGGCTATCAGCAAGAGCAGTTAATCGGTCAACAGAATACCTTATTTTATCAGGACGATGCTGTCATTTCTATGGAGTCGTTGATTGAGCGAGTCTTTGTCAGTGAGCAACTGGGTTGGAGTGGTGAAGTGATGTGTCAACGAGCGAGCGGGGACTCTTTTCCAGCCTTGCTTTCCGTGGGCGTTATGCTACGGGACGCTCCTCGTCCGATGGCGGAGGGGATGAGTCTAAGCCCAGCTCAAGTAGACCGAATTTTAATCACCTATCGCGATATTACGGAGCAGAAAAATAGTCAGGCAAAATTGGCAGCCACAAACTTAGAGCTAGAACGAGCAAGTCGTTTAAAGTCAGTATTTTTAGCCAATATGTCCCATGAATTGCGAACTCCGCTGACCTCAATTTTAGGATTCTCAAATCTTTTGCTACAAAAAATGTTTGGGTCTCTCAATTCCAAGCAAATTCTCTATTTGGAGCGCATTCATGACAGTGGCGAACATTTGTTAAAGCTAATTAGTGATGTTTTAGATTTGTCTAAGGTTGAGGCAGGAAAAATTGAGCTAACCCTTCATTCATTGGTGGCGACTCAGATCTGTCGCGAGGCGATCGCCCTGATGAGTGAGCAAGCACGGCTCAAGCAAATTTCCCTAACCTTAGAGGTAAAAAATCCTGAAATACGGGTGATGGCAGATGAGTTACGGTTACGACAGATGCTCTTGAACTTGCTATCTAATGCCATTAAGTTTTCTGAGGCCGGGACGCAGGTGCAGTTAAATGTTGAACAGGATAAAACTTATGTTTACCTACGAGTCCGTGATCATGGTTTGGGGATTCCTGAGTCGCAGCAAGCTTTGTTGTTCCAGCCTTTTCAACAGTTAGATAGTTCCCTGGCCCGTCACCATGAAGGGACTGGATTAGGATTAGCCCTAACTCGTAAGTTGGCAGAACTCCATGGCGGAACTGTAACCTGTCGGTCAACATTAGGAGAGGGAAGCCAGTTTACAATTATTTTGCCCCGGCAGGTGCAGATTCCTAGCCTCCCCATGGAAACCCACCCAGGACGTGATGGCCGAACTGAGTCGCCTGAGGGGGAGTCAGGGTCTTTGCTCCTCGTGGAAGACCATCAAGCTAATGCCCTGTTACTAACGGACATTCTAGAGTTCTGGGGCTACTGTGTCACTCATGTTAAGGATGCCTATGAAGCTCTGGCTTGGTTACAAGACCATCATCCCGATGCCATGCTCGTGGATATTCATCTGCCGGAATTCGACGGACTGCAACTGACGCAAGAAGTGCGTCAGAGCTTTGCTGAACCGAGAATCCCCATTATCGCCATTACGGCTCTAGCCATGGCGGGCGATCGCCAACGCTGTTTAGACGCCGGCTGTGATGATTATCTGACCAAACCCGTCAGTTGCGATCGCCTGGCGGAACTGCTCAAAAAACATCTCGACAGGACTCCAGACCCCTCATATCCCCCTGAGTGACCCGAGATTGAGGGGTTAATCCATCTTTGGGGCGATCGCCTGAGTCCAATCTGATTTATCATAGAGCGGCGGGTTGAGTCTTGTGTCATCTTCACCCAGTCACAACCCCTCAATTTTTGGATCTAGGCAATTTCATGACGTGTTTAAACGGTCTTCTGGCGTTTCAGTTTGCCTCGCCAGGCCCGGTTTTGTTCGAGTTAGGCCCTCTCAGCGTCCGCTGGTATGGTTTTCTCATTGCTAGTGCCGTCTTGTTGGGGGTAACCCTAGCTCAAGTTCTCGCCCCCAAACGGGGACTTAACCCGGACTTAATTGGAGACTTTGCCATTTGGGGATTGTTGGGCGCGATTCCCATGGCCCGTCTATACTATGTTGCGTTTCAATGGCAGGCCTATGCCGATCGCCCGGCTCAAGTCTTTGCCATTTGGCGAGGTGGCATTGCCATTCACGGTGCCATTCTTGGAGGAGTTCTGGCGGGGCTGTTGTTTGCCCGGCGACAAGGGATCTCCTTTTGGCAACTATTTGATATCATTACCCCGTCGATTATTCTCGGACAAGCTATTGGACGGTGGGGAAACTTCTTTAATTCAGAAGCGTTTGGCCGGCCCACAGACCTGCCCTGGAAGCTTTATATTCCCCAGGCAATGCGTCCTCCTCAATATCTACAAGAGGCTTACTTTCATCCCACATTTCTCTATGAATCCCTGTGGAACCTCTTTGTATTTGCCCTCTTGCTGTGGCTATTTTTTCAAGGACAACGGGGTAAGCTGCGTTTAAAACCAGGAACCCTGTTTCTCAGTTATGCGATCGCCTATAGTCTGGGTCGTTTAGCGATTGAAGGACTGCGTATGGATAGTCTAATGCTCGGACCGCTGCGGGTAGCTCAACTGGTGAGTCTGGGGGGGATTCTCCTAGGAGTCGTTGGCTTAATTTGGCTTTACATTTTTGGGCGCTCCTTACCAGATGTCAGGGCTAAGACGGACTCAGGATCATCCTAGGGTTAAGAGACTCTGGCAGGTTAATAGTCCAAGTTAGGTCTAACCTTAACCTTCTCTTCACCTAGTATCTATAGAATCTAGCCTGGCGATGGCTGTGCGATCGCCAACCATTGCTTAAATTACAAAGAGAGAGTCGAGTACGTTATGGTTTTTAAGGGACGTCTTTTCCTTGGCGCTTTGGCTGCGCTGACCGCTGGGTTGACCGCTTGTGGTCCTGGGGAACCCCCCGACCCTCAGCAAGCGGCCCAGGGTGGCGGTGGTGGCGGTGGAACAATTGCCATCAGCGGTGCCGGAGCGACCTTCCCCGCGCCATTATTTCAGCGTTGGTTTGACACCTATAACCGGGAAGTCGATTCCCGAGTGCAGGTCAGCTATCAGTCCGTCGGGAGCGGTGCCGGACTTGAACAATACATCAACGGAACCGTCGATTTTGCGGCTAGTGAAGCTCCCATGGAGGGCGATCGCCTAGAATCGTTCCGAGAGCGTTTTCCCTTTGAACCGCTACAACTTCCCCTGGTTGGAGGATATGTCGTCTTTGCCTACAACCTTCCTGGAGTTGATGAAGAGATACAGTTCTCTCGCGAAACCTATTGCGGCATGGTTGAAGGGAGCATTGATAACTGGAACGATCCCGCCATTGCCGAGGATAACCCTGGGGTTGATTTCCCTGACTTGCCCATCACCTGGGTTCACCGGTCTGACGGTTCCGGAACGACCTTTGTCTTCACCAATCACCTCGACACCATTTGCCCGGATTGGCCCGCTGGTGCAGGAACATCCGTGGATTGGCCCGTAGGCATTGGCGGTCAAGGAAATGAAGGGGTTGCTGCCGCCATTTCCCAAAATGAAGGGGCATTGGGCTATGTTTCCTATGCCTTTGCCCAGCTTAATGAGATTCCCGTAGCCCGGATTGAAAATGCAGCTGGTAACTTCCCCGATCCTCTCCCAGCCAATGCCTCTTTGGCCTTTGAAGGGGAAGACGTTCCCGACGACTTTGCGCTTCTCGTTCCCGATCCGCAACATCCCGACGCTTACCCCATCTCGGGTCTAGTTTGGGTTTTGGTCTATCGCGAGTATGACGATGCCGAAAAATGGCAAGCCATGAAAGACGTATTTGAATGGGCGATTGGCCCCGAAGGGCAAGCCATCACAGAAGAACTCTTCTATGTTCCCATCCCCGACAGCCTAATCGAGCGCATTCAAGAAGAACTCGATGGGGTCCAGGCCGGATAACCCCTAACCCTAACCCCCTAAGCGATGCAGCTTAGGGGGCCGCGTTCTGAATTTGACCTGTTTGCCCGTCCCGTTCACACCACTATGACTTCAGGAACCGACCGTGAGTTTGCCAGTTCAGGCAAATCCCTTGATATTTATAAGCGTGCCTCCACAGCCAGGGTTCTCGATCTAGGCTTTTGGGGACTCACCTTGAGTTTAGCCATTGGCGGTGCCGCTGTTCTGGTTTGGATTATTCTACAAACGGCGATCGCAGGCTGGCCGGCCATGCAGTTATTTGGACTGCGTTTCCTGGTTACCAGTAGTTGGAATCCCGTGACCAACACCTACGGCGTTTTACCGCAAATTTATGGAACCCTAGTTACCACCATCATTGCTCTGATTGTGGCTGTTCCCGTGGGAATTGGCACAGCAGTGTTCCTCACGGAAGACTTTGTCCCCAAATTCATTCGCACCCCTATCGCCTTTGCCATTGAGCTGATTGTGGCGATCCCCAGTGTGGTGTTGGGCATTTGGGGCATTTTTGTCCTGATTCCCGCCTTACGGCCCTTCTTCCGTTTCCTCAATAGTTCCCTAGGCTGGCTGCCCTTTTTGGGTGGTGGTGCCCCCCGAGGTAACAATCTTCTATTAGTGGGCCTTGTCTTGGCCCTGATGATTACTCCCGTGATTGCCTCTCTCACCCGCAGTACCTTTGAAGTCCTGCCCAGTGAACTGCGTCAAGGTTCCTTAGCTCTTGGGGCAACCCGCTGGGAAACCATTTTACGGGTGATGATTCCGGCCGGACTCTCGGGTATTATCAGTTCCATCATGTTAGCCATGGGTCGCGCCATGGGAGAAACCATGGTAGCGGCGATGTTAGTGGGGAATGCCAACCGCATTAACGCCTCAATTTTGCAGCCTGGGTCAACCATTACCGCCTTAATTGCCTCCCAGTTTGGCGAAGCGGGACGCACCCAGGTAGCCGCCCTCATGTATGCCGGGGTCGTTTTGATGATTTTATCTCTAGTCGTCAACATCATCGCCGAACTGATCATCCGCCGCTATCAAAACATTGAGCGTTAGACCATCTAGCCAGTTGACCGATTCATTCCTGAAATCCAATACCAAGAAGCATCATTTAAACGTCTTATGGGGAGTCTTCCAGATACAACTCATGATCAGCCGTTTGAAGTCCCCGATTTGACCTCAAACGCCATCAGTGGTAACCGCGCTGTCCTCGGTAAGGTCTTAACGATACTGAGTGGGGTTTGTGTGGCTTTTCTGATCGTGCCACTGTCACTGTTACTGATTAATATCGTTGCTAAGGGTCTGCCCCGCATGACCCCACAACTATTTACCGAACTGCCCCCGCCACCGGGGTTAACCGAAGGGGGAATTGGTCATGCCATTATCGGGAGTGTTATGACTCTCGCGATCGCGGCGGCGGTGAGTTTTCCCTTTGGGGTGTTAGCGGCCATTTATTTAGCAGAATTTGGTCGAGGAACCCGGATTGCTTACTTCGTCAAGTTTTCCGCCAACGTGCTAACCGGGGTTCCCGCCATTCTCTGTGGACTCTTTGCCTACACCGTTGTGGTAGTTCCCCTGGGCCGCTTTTCCGCATTTTCTGGGGGGATTGCCCTTGGGGTGTTGATGTTGCCCATTGTCATCCGCTCAACGGAGGAATCCCTCTTACTCGTTCCCCTAGAAATGCGGCAGGCGGCTATTGGAATTGGGGCAACGCGCTTCCAAACGGTCATGAAAATCACCCTACCGGCCGCGTTACCGGCAATCGTCACTGGGTTAGTATTGTCCTTAGCACGGGCGGCGGGGGAAGCGGCTCCCCTGTTGTTTACGGCCTTTAACAATAGTTTCTGGTCAACAGACCCAAGAGGCCCCATTGCCACCCTCCCTGTATTGATTTATTTCTTTTCAATTGTTCCATTCAAGGCGCAGCAAGAATTGGCTTGGGCAGCAGCCTTTGTCTTAATTGTGATTGTCTTGATTAGTAGTTTGCTCGGTCGGATGTTTATCCGCGCCAAGCGATTTTAGGAGATTTGTCGAGGGGGGGTCATCTCAACTGATGTCCTCAGGTCTTGGTCGGATGTGTTAACCCTTGTTCAAGTCATTGTTGTTTTTTGGAGGTTTTTACCTATAATGTCTGATTCATATCACCCGTCTCAATCTGCGCCAAATTCAGCAGCCCTGTTAGCTGAAGCGGCACTCAAGACTGAGAATCTTAATGTTTACTATGGTGATAAGTTAGCGGTGCGGGATGTCAGCCTAATCATCCCTAGAAACCGGGTTGTGGCGTTTATTGGCCCCTCTGGCTGCGGGAAAAGCACGGTTCTGCGCTGCTTCAATCGCATGAATGATTTAATTACAGGGGCACGGGTAGAAGGGCAAATTACCTTCTACGATGTAGATTTGTATGGCAAATCTGTTGACCCCGTATCCGTGCGGCGGCGCATTGGTATGGTCTTCCAAAAACCCAACCCCTTCCCCAAGTCCATTTTTGAGAATATCGCCTTCGGGGCCCGCATTAATGGCTACAAGGGAGATCTCGATGAATTGGTGGAGCAATCCCTGCGCAAGGCGGCCATTTGGGATGAGGTCAAGGATAAGCTCAAAGAGAGTGGTTTGGCCCTATCTGGGGGGCAACAGCAACGGCTTTGTATCGCTCGGGCGGTCGCCCTCTCCCCGGATGTCATCCTCATGGATGAACCCTGTTCGGCATTAGACCCCATCTCCACGATGCGGGTTGAGGAACTCATCCATGAACTCAAGCAGCAATACACCATTGTGATTGTCACCCACAACATGCACCAAGCCTCGCGGGTGTCGGATTTGACGGCATTTTATAACGCAGAAGCCACTCAGAAGGGCAACAAGGTCGGCTATTTGGTGGAATATGACGAAACCACCAAAATCTTCCACAACCCGGCTCGTCAGGAGACCCAGGACTATGTGAGTGGTCGTTTCGGTTAATCCCGGTAGGGGCGAAAAATCTTTCGCCCCTATCCCGATAATTTCGGGGATGGGAGGAGGGGGAAGTAATGGCCCACTGGGCCCTGGCCTTCACCAATCGCTAAAGCATGATGCAACGCTTGGGTGAGATAGATTTTGGCTTGTTTAGTCGCCTCTAGGGGAGACTGCTTCAGGGCCAAATTAGCGGTCATGGCCGCAGAAATAGTGCAGCCGGTTCCGTGGGTGTGATGGGTTCCCACGGTTTCGGTTCTGAGAACTTCGAGGGTCTCCCCGTCAAACCAGACATCGACGCCACAGAGTTTCCCCCGCATTCCGCCGCCTTTGATTAAGACCGCCTGACTGCCGAGTTTAAAGATGGTTTCGGCGGCGGCTTTCATGTCGTCGAGGGTGTGAATCTCTTGCTTGGCCAGGATTTGGGCTTCGTAGCGATTGGGCGTGAGGACGGTGGCCTGGGGAATGAGGCGATCGCGTAGGGTGGCGATCGCCTCATCGTCAATCAAACAAACTCCAGTGCGAGATACCATCACCGGGTCCACCACCAGGCGATCGCAATGGTAAGACTGCAACCGCTCAGCCACCACGGCCATAATCTCAGCGTTGAGCAGCATCCCCGTCTTAATGGCATCTGCCCCAATATCGTTGACAACTGCATCAATCTGTGCTATGACACTTTCCGGTGGTAGAGCATCCACCCGGGTCACACTGAGGGTATTTTGAGCCGTAATACAGGTGAGGGCACTGGTTCCATGAACACAGTGAAAGGCGAAGGTTCGCAAGTCTGCCTGAACCCCGGCCCCACCACCGCTATCGGAGCCAGCGATGGTCAGGGCCACAGGAATCTTAACCGAGGGTTGGCTGACTCTCGGACGCTGTACCATGCCCTATTCCCGACCCCGCCGCCGCTGCAAGAACTCAGGAATATCCAAACCGACCCCAAAACGAGGCGGGGGAGACCCCACCGGGTCACGGGGAGCTGGGGGAATATAATCACTCGACCGGGTCGGTTCTGGAGTTTGGACGGCCCGATTAGCATCATAACCCTGACTCTGTCCGGAAAAGCCCGTCGCAATCACGGTCATTTTCACTTCCCCTTGCATCCGTTCATCCAACACGGCCCCAAAGATGATATTGGCATTGGGGTCCACCACCTCATAGATGGTTTCCGCCGCCGCCGTCACCTCATGCAGGGTTAAATCCATGCCCCCAGTGATATTAAAGACCACCCCTTGGGCCCCCTCAATCGAGGCTTCGAGCAAGGGAGACGAAATCGCTGCCGCCGCCGCTTCCCGGGCCCGAGATTTCCCCGACCCTTGGCCAATGCCCATCATGGCTGAACCGGCATCCGCCATCACGGCACGAATATCCGCAAAGTCCACATTCACCAAGCCGGGGATGGTAATAATATCGGAAATCCCCTGAACCCCCTGACGCAGAATCTCATCAGCATAGCGGAAGGCCTCTTGAACTGGGGTCTGTTCAGGAATCACCGCCAACAATTTGTCATTGGGAATAACAATCAGGGTATCAACGCGGCTTTGGAGGGCTTCAATCCCTTGTTTTGCCTGTTCCGAACGGCGACGGCCTTCAAACAAGAAGGGACGGGTGACAATCCCCACGGTCAACGCCCCCGCTTCCTTGGCTAACTCCGCCACAATTGGGGCAGCCCCCGTTCCGGTTCCGCCCCCCATTCCAGCAGTAATAAAGACTAAATCGGCCCCTTCTAGGGCGGCCATGAGTTCATCGCGGCATTCCTCCGCCGCCTTCTGACCAATGGCAGGATTTCCTCCTGCACCTAAACCTCGGGTGATTTTTTGTCCGATTTGCATCCGCTTGGCGGAGGTGGCGTGAACCAACGACTGAGCGTCAGTATTCACCGTCCAAAATTCAATCCCCGAGAGTTCCGAGGCAATCATCCGGTTGACCGCATTACCACCGCCCCCACCCACACCGATGACCTTAATTCTGGCCTCGTTACTGGGCTGGATTGAGGCCGGAGTGGGGGTTTCCTCTGGGACTCGTCGGTCTTCAGAACGCTCTCCATACAAGCCCGCGTTGCCGAAGGGATTAGGGTTATCTGCGGCGACTGGAAAATTCGATTGTCCCTCAGAAGGGGGGGTTGGATGCGACGCGAGTTGACTGTTTGAGGTCATTGGAATCGAGCGAAATCGGTTAACAAGAAGTTTCGAGGTTCGGCAACTGAAACGTCAACAGTACGGTGCAAGGAGTTACGGCGATCGCCCTTCAGGCAAGTCAGAGCTTGGGGGTAAGGTTCCAGGAGGAAGACCCACCCGAGACTCACGGCCGCCCTAGACGTGATCAGCAGTGGACACACCGACAGCGTAAGGATGGGTTATCCAAATTAAGAGGGAATCCGTCCGAAGTTTAACATTTTTCAGCGGTTGCCTCCTTTCCCGAACTGAGAAATCTCTCGCGAGGAGAGAGGACCAGCTCAAGACCTTATCTAGTTAAGGCGTGCGATCGCCCCATTGAGGAGATAAACAACGCCGACTCGACCGGAGAATAACCCATCATACCAGCAACTGGCAAGGCCATTCAATCACTGGATGGGGACTCACTGGCTTCACTAGAGCGTTTCTGAAGATAGGGAACGTCAGGATTTTGCAGGTCGATATACTCCACCTCCCGCATCTCCACCTCTTGGGGAAGATACCGCAGGCCATCCAGGGCTTTGAGTTTTTCGGGCAAGCGATCGTTGAGAGTCCCCAGATGAACGGAGCCTAGGGTCTGAGTCTTAAGGATGACTTGGCTGGGATCGCGCCAGTCAATTTCAGTCACCTCCTCGACCTTTACAGGACTGGCCTTGAGGGTGGCATAGACCTCGGGCCAGGACTGTTCGTAAACTTGTCTGGCTCCCCGAACTCGCAGGGCAGGAAGTTGGGGCAGTTGGGTTAATACATCATGACTATCCATGGGAACCCAAAGACCTTCAGGGTCGAGGAGTCCCACTTGCTCTTCTAAGACCCCTTCAGGGTTTCGTTTCGGAGGAAGTAAGGCCACGGCGACTGAGGCCCGTTCTTGAACATGAATCATCAGTCGTGGCGGCAAGACTTGACGTTGAACTCGTGCTGTGCTCAGAGGAAGATTATTTTCGAGGTGATGGGCAATCGCCTGGGGACTGACTTGTACTAGGGTTTCTGGATAGGACAGGGGTAACTGTTGGCGGACGATGGTATCTGGCAACCATTGATTGCCGGAAATATGGACATCTTCGGGACTTTGGATGACCCAGTTGGGATGGGAGAGGAACCACAGGGAACCGGCGGCAGCACTGCCAACAATCATCAGTCTCCAGAGCATTCCCAGTCGGCGGCGTTGTCGGCGAGTACGAAGACGGTGGCGGCGTTGTTGGAGTAGGTGAGGGGGAAGGGGGGTCATGGGGGGGAAGGCAAGAGGCAAGAGGCAAGGGGCAAGAGGCAAGGGGCAAGAGGCAAGAGGCAAGGGGCAAGAGGCAAGGGGCAAGAGGCAAGAGGCAAGGGGCAATCCCTTGTGGTTGCCCAGGTGTTAGGGGGTTAGGTGGGGGTTGAGTTGATGGGCGGTTTGGGTGAGTTGGTGGAGTCCTTGGAGGGAGCCTTGGATTAGCTTCATAGCGGCGGCGGGTTGCTTCAGGAAGGCTTGGGTTAGGGTGATGGGTTTTAAATTGCCGTTGGGGGCGATCGCCTTCGATATATCGGGTAAATCTTGCTGGCAGTCGTCGCTGATGACTCGGATCATGGCCACGTGGGGGAAGGCTTGCCAAATGGCCCACCCCTCCATGTCCACGACGGCGGCCCCGCTGGTTTGTGCCAGCTGCTGTTTCTGTTGGGCCAGATGAAGGATGCGATCGCTGCTATAGACGCTGTATTGGGGTAAGGGTTGACCTTGCTTTTCATAGAGATGAGCCAGTTGCCTCAGGAGATGATCATCGGCCCCTTGGGACTCTCCCTGGGGACTGAGACAGCGATCGCACAACACCACATCCCCGGGACGCAGTTGGGGAATGAGACTCCCCCCTAGGCCCATGACGAGGACGCGCTTGGCCTGACGATACTGGGGTTGCGATCGCCAGGTCTTCAGGCTGGCCTCTACGGCCGTCAAGCCGGCGGGAATGGCAACAATGGGAATGGGTAACTGGGCCCGCTTTACAGCCTGGTACTCGGCACCTTGGGGAACCAAAATGAGATCAAGGGATAAGCTCATGGTTTAATCTTCATGGTTTCCTGAAAAAAACCAGATTTCCTGACATTTTAAGGGAAGATTCCCAACTTAGAGCAATTTACTGAAAAGGCTCGGTTGAGTCTCATGCCGTTGAGGTCATCGAGTTCAAGAGAAGGGTCGAACAGTCCTGTAGAATTAAAGACTATCTTCTTGTTCAACCCTTCTGATTGCCAAAGGTTCTTATATCGTGGTCACGCAACGGTCTACCTCAACTCCCTACGACGCCAAAACTCAGGACATTGCCCGAGACCTTTTGGCGGCTACCCGCGAAGCTGGCGGATTTTTCGCAAAAGTCCGTGACCAGATGCGCTGGGACGATAAATTGCTCGATTGGGCCATGAGTAACCCCGGTTTACGGGTGCAACTGTTCCGTTTCATTGACTGTTTGCCTGCGTTACAGAGTAAGGCGGAAATTGCCCGTCACTTGCAAGAATATCTAACGGTCGAGGAAGTCGAATTACCGGACGCCTTGAAAAAGCTGATTAGCTTTAGTGGCGGCGATTCTGTGCCTGGGCAGCTTGCGGCAACAACCGTGGCCACGGGTGTAGAAACCTTAGCCTATAAATACATTGCTGGGGAAACCCTCCCCAAAGTGATTGAAACCGTTAAACGGCTGCGTAAGGATAAGTTGGCCTTTACCATCGACTTACTTGGGGAAGCGGTGATTACGGAACAAGAAGCGCAACAGTATTTTGACCGTTATCGGGAGTTAATGACCGAGTTGGCGGCGGCGGCGCAAGATTGGCGGGCGGTTCCGCAAATTGATGAGGCGGAGGGGGAAGCGTTGCCTCGGGCCCAGGTGTCGGTGAAGTTGACGGCGTTCTATTCTCAGTTTGATGCCCTTGATGCCCAGGGTAGTGAAAATCGGGTGAGCGATCGCGTGCGGGAGATTTTGCGCCATAGTCAAGCCACGGGGGCGGCGGTTCACTTTGACATGGAGCAATATGAGTATAAGGATTTGATTCTCTCGATTCTCAAGAAAATCCTCTTGGAACCGGAGTTTCGCGATCGCAGTGATATCGGGGTGACGCTACAGGCCTACCTGCGAGAGTCGGAAGCAGATTTACGGGGCCTGATTGATTGGGCCAAGGAACGAGGAACCCCGGTGACGGTGCGCCTGGTGAAAGGGGCCTATTGGGATCGTGAGACGATTCGGGCCCAACAACATGACTGGCCGCAACCAGTATACAACGATAAGGCGGCAACGGATGCCAACTTTGAACGGCTCACACGGCTGTTGTTGGAACATCATGAGTATCTGTATGCGGCCATTGGCAGTCATAATGTGCGATCGCAGGCCCTGGCCTGTGCGATCGCCGAAACCCTCAACATTCCCCCCCGTCGGGTGGAGATGCAAGTTCTCTATGGCATGGGCGATAAGTTAGCCAGGGCCTTAGCCAAGCGGGGCCACCGGGTGCGGGTGTATTGTCCCTATGGGGAATTGTTACCGGGGATGTCCTATCTGATTCGGCGGCTGTTGGAAAATACCGCCAATAGTTCTTTCCTGCGGCAAAATCTGGAAAATCGCCCCATTGAGGAGTTAATCGCCCCACCGCAACTCGATCCTCAGAAGCCGGAGTTCGCCCCCCAGCGTTTGCCCTTTGCCAATGCCCCGGATTCGGATTATGCTCAAGCCGAGATTCGCGATCGCGCCTGGCAGACGGTGTCTCAGGTGCGGCAACAGTTAGGGCAATCCTATCAACCTTGGATTAATGGAGAGTTTGTCTCCACCCAAGGGACGGCCCAATCCCTGAATCCCTCGAATCCTGACGAGGTGGTGGGAACTGTGGGTTTAATTTCTATTGAACAAGCCGATGAGGCGGTGGCGACAGCCAAAGCGGCGTTTACGGCTTGGCGACAAACCCCAGTGGCGGAACGGGCCGGGATTTTACGCAAGGCGGCGGAGTTGATGGAACAGCGTCGTCATGAACTCAACGCCTGGATGGTGTTGGAGGTGGGCAAACCCCTACGGGAATGTGATGGGGAAGTCTCGGAGGCGATCGATTTTTGTCGCTACTACGCCTCGGAGATGGAACGTCTGCAAGAGGAGACGGCCTACGATATCCCCGGTGAAACCAATCGCTATCACTATCAGCCTCGGGGCATTAGTTTGATTATTTCTCCCTGGAATTTCCCCCTAGCGATTCCTACGGGGATGACGGTAGCCTCGTTGGTGGCGGGGAATTGTACTCTTTTGAAGCCGGCGGAAGTTTCGAGTGTGATTGCGGCCCAGTTGGCGCAGATTTTGATTGAGGCGGGGATTCCTAAGGGGGTGTTCCAGTTTATCCCTGGGAAGGGATCGACGGTGGGGGCCCATTTGGTGAAACATCCTGATGTCCACATGATTACCTTTACCGGTTCTCAGGAGGTGGGTTGTCAGATTTACCGGGATGCGGCCGGCCTACAACCGGGACAAAAACACCTCAAACGGGTGATTGCTGAGATGGGGGGTAAGAATGGCATCATCATTGATGAGAGTGCGGATCTCGATCAGGCGGTGGCTGGGGTGGTTCAGTCGGCCTTTGGCTATAGTGGCCAGAAATGTTCGGCCTGTTCTCGGGTGATTGTTCTGGAGTCGGTGTATGAGACGTTTGTGGAACGGCTGACGGAGGCGGTGCGATCGCTGAATGTGGGGGATGCCTCGAAGCCGGGAACTCAGGTGGGACCGGTGATTGATGGGAAAGCCCAGCAGCGGATTCGGGAGTATATTGCCCAAGGGAAGCAGGAGGGAACGGTGGCGGTGGAGTTGGCCTCGCCGCAACCGGGTTATTTTGTCGGGCCGATTGTGATTACGGAGGTGGCCCCCGATGCCACCATCGCCCAGGAGGAGATTTTTGGCCCGGTGTTGGCGGTGTTGAAGGTGGCCAACTTTGATGATGCGTTGAGGGTTGCCAATGGTACGAATTACGCCCTAACTGGGGGGATTTATTCCCGCACTCCGTCTCATATTGACCGGGCCCAGGTGGAGTTTGAGGTGGGGAACCTCTATGTGAATCGGGGGATTACGGGGGCGATCGTCTCTCGTCAACCCTTTGGTGGCTTTAAGTTGTCTGGGGTGGGGTCGAAGGCGGGGGGTCCTGATTATCTCCTGCAATTCCTCGAACCGCGCACGGTTACGGAGAATATCCAGCGTCATGGCTTTGCTCCCATTGAAGGGGCGGAGTAGTGGGCTTGGGGGCGTGGTATCATCGCTGCGCCCCCATTGCCTCTCTCGGTTACAAAACATAAAAGCTATTCATAAAAATTAACATTTAGCTCAGGGCGGCTGTGAGGCTGAATCTGCGTCTTTCTGGGGCTTCTTGGGGGGAGTTTTGGGGCGATCGCCTCAGTTCCTTAGCGCATTTTTTAAAGATTTATGAGAAAAATATGCTAACTTTTGTTATGATTCAGATAAGTAACAACAATACGCAGAGCTGGGGAAAGCTATATTATGACTGGATTTATTCGTGGACTCTTCGGAAGCAAGAAGCAGAAAGAACAGAACACCATTAAGCAACAGCAGCCGAGCCAGGCTTATTTTCTGGACAACGATGCGGCTAAAACCCTCGGTGACATTGACTATATGCGCACCTCAAAACAAGTGCGTCGTACCTTTCCTAAGGGACAAAGAGATTTCAATGTTGGCGATACGGAACGCTACGTTGACGTCTCTTCGATGGAAGAACGCAAGTTTGGCAATAGCCAACCCACCCCCAGCGTGGGTAATACTCCCGGTGCGAGTATGAATGCCAACAGCAGCACCAACAGCAGCAGCAGTGCCAATCTCGGCGAAAGCTTTGAGCGTCGCAACGCCCGGACTGATACCAGTATGGATATGTTCCGTAATATGGCGAAAGATGTTAAGCGCCGCTAGAGTCTTGAGTTAAGGGTTGTCCTGAACCCTGTTAAAGAATGTGAGACCTCCCGTTGTCTGAGATGACGGGAGGTTTTTTGTTTGAGGAGGATTAAGGGTCGAGGCTGTCTACACTGAGGGGAACGAGACAGCCTTCGGCAGTGAGGCCGAAGAGCATGGATTCTTTGGGGGCGATGAGTTTTCCGGTGAGGACGCAGCGTTCTTGTTTTTGGGCGATGGCGGGGAGGCTGGCGCGAATGTCGGCTTTGCTAAATTCGGGTTTATAGTCACCGGATTGGTATTGAACGTAATTCCAGAGGATATCGCGAACGAGAGCTTGATAGCCTTGGGAGCCGGAGAGTTGTTTGAGTCTATCTTTGAGGCTGCGTTCCAGACGAATGCTGGTGACTTCCATCTGAGTGGTGGACGTTTGGGAACGAGTTTGAGCGGGCATCAGGTTAACCTCTAGAACCAGTGGACAAAAAATGTACTATTAGTGTAGTATGCAAGGAGGCGTATTTAAAGCGCCCAACGTTTTACCTGTTAAACCGTGAACTATCATTTTCTACCAGTTTTAGCGATGTTTCGGCTAGCCGCCCCGTTGGGGACGGCTGAGGTCGGTATGGCGCCAGATAGCTGGTTTTTAGACCGTTTTATGATAGGGCGCGGGTGGTGTGGAATCATAACGCGGATAGTCCCTGCTTTGGGGCGATTGGGTTAAACGCTTGCTTTTAATAAGCGCAACCCTCCGCTCTTTTCCGGACTTCAAGATTCTCACCCCCGCTTCGATTTGTTTCTGAGGCGGGGGTTTTGCATAGGGAGGTTTATTGTGACCGGCATAAGCAATGTTTTGAGTCAGTCGGTAGTTGTGTTTTCTCAGAACTATCTGCCGATTAGTCGGATTAATGTACGACGGGCTGTGGTGTTACTGCTAGCGGGAAAAGCGGAACCGTTGCAAATTACCGGTGAGGCGAGTTTCTGGCAGGTGCGATCGCCCTCGATGGTGTTGGAGGTTCCTGAGCATATTCGCATGAAGTTCACGGGAACGGAGCGAATTTGGAAAGTTCCCCGAGTGAGTCGTCGGGAGGTGTTACGGCGAGATCATCACACCTGTCAGTATTGTGGCAGTCGCAAGAACCTGACGTTGGATCATGTGATTCCCAAATCCAAGGGGGGAACTCATACTTGGGACAATGTGGTGACGGCTTGTAGTAGTTGTAATTCCCGTAAGGGCGATCGCACCCCTCAACAAGCGGGGATGCCGTTACGCAGTCAGCCGAAGCCGCCGATGCACCCCAGTGTGGCCTTCGCCGAACAGTTCTGGAAAGACCATCAGTTTGAGGTGGGAGCGGATTATTAGGGCGATCGCTCAGATGATCTGTGCTTTGTCTGATGGGGTGGATTGCTAGGGGTTGAGACACTCGGTTTCTGCCAGAAACCGGGTGTCTGAATGAGTGGCGGTGGACTTGGAGATAGAATCACTTCAACCGGTCACTCGCCATTAAGTCTGTGAAAACTGATAGCATCTTCTACCGCATCTTCCAACAATATCCCCGGAGTCTCTTCGACCTGCTTCAGCATCCGAATGAGGAAGCTGAGGAGTATCAGTTCACCTCCGTGGAAGTCAAGCAACTGGCCTTTCGCCTCGATGGTCTTTTCCTACCCACAGGTGACAGTCCCCAGCAGCCGCTGTATCTAGTGGAAGTCCAATTCCAAGCTGACGACAGTCTCTATTACCGGCTTTTTGCGGAACTCTTCCTCTATCTGCGACAGTATCGGCCGTCTCATCCCTGGCGGGTGGTGGTCATCTATCCAACGCGACGCACGGAACGACCGGAGTTGCATCAGTTCCAGGAGTTGCTAGAGTGCGATCGTGTGACTCGGATTTATCTGAACGAACTCCCGGACTCGGACCGGTTTGGGGTCAACCTGATGAAACTGGTCGTCGAACCCGAATCGGCCGCGATAGAATCGGCACAGGTACTGATTCAACAGACTCAGGAGCGTTTCCCAGCCACGCCGCTACAACGAGATCTGATTGACTTGATTGAAACTATTGTCGTGTATAAGCTTCCCAACGCTAGTCGCGAGGAGATTGCCCAAATGTTAGGAATTACCGATTTGAAACAAACTCGCTTTTATCAGGAGGCCTTTTTGGAGGGTCAACAAGAAGGCCGTCAAGAGGGTCGTCAAGAGGGCCGCGAAGAAGGCCGCGAAGAAGGCCGCGAAGAAGGCCGCGAAGAGGGTCGCGAAGAGGGTCGTCAAGAGGGTCGTCAAGAAGGTCGGGAGGAGGAACGACGGCTCGTAATTCGATGTATGCGCGATCGCAACTACTCCCTAGAAGACATCGCGCAAGTGCTTAATGTATCTGTTGAGGAGGTGCAACGGTTCCTGACGTAAGTATGACGCGGGGGTGGCCGGCTGGGGGGTGAGACACTCGGTTTCTGCCAGAAACCGGGTGTCTGGGTGAATAGAGCGTCCCCGCCACGCCGCTACAATGAGAGCTGATTGAGCTGATTGAAACTCTTGTCGTTTAGAGGCTTCCCAAGGCCAGTCGCGAGGAGATTGCCCAAATGTTTGAAATCGCGGATTTGAAACAAACTCGCTTTTATAAAGAGGCCTTTTTGGAAGGTTGGGAAAAAGGTTGGCAAGAAGGTTGGCAAGAAG
Organism: Phormidium yuhuli AB48; assembly: GCF_023983615.1. Lineage (GTDB taxonomy): Bacteria > Cyanobacteriota > Cyanobacteriia > Cyanobacteriales > Geitlerinemataceae > Sodalinema > Sodalinema yuhuli. The sequence continues at coordinate 1,429,872 of NZ_CP098611.1, forward strand.
GTCTGGAAGAGGCCCGCCAAGAATTCCGTCAAGAGGAACGACGGTTCATAATTCGACGTATGCGCGATCGCAACTATTCCCTAGAAGAGATTGCGCAAGTGTTTAATGTATCTGTTGAGGAGGTTCAACGGTTGTTGATATGAGTGTGACGCGGGGGTGGCCGGCTGGGGGTTGAGACACTCGGTTTCTGCCAGAAACCGGGTGTCTGGGGGCCCGGACGCTTGTGGAGGCAATTAAATCGTCATTCAGGATGGATTGTCGCTATTTTTCTCAGGAAACTTTAACTTAACCTGAATTTTCATATTGGTTTCAGCCGACCCCTCTGTAACCATAGGAACTCCGGTTTTTCCCGCAAATTTCAAGGCAAATTCCAGGTTGATTTCTGCTACTTCTGCCCCGCCTAAATCGCGAAAAGCTCGAAGGGCTAATCCAGCGGAACCACGCAGGGTTTGAATAGCTTGTTGGGCGCGTCGTTTAGCCTGTTTTTTGGCCTCTTCATCGATGGGAATATCGCCGAATCCTCGACCGGGGCGATCGCCCGAAGGCTGTTTCTCTTGCAGGTTTTCTTGCAGGCGATCGGGATCGACGCCAGCAGCATCCTGAGACTGGACATAGATGGTGTAGGGGGTGTTTTGCTCATCCTCGTAGATCAACATCTGTAGGGGGAGTTCATTGGCCATGGCTGAGTTTTGATGAATTTATAGCATTCTTCCCCCATCATCTTATAAACTGGATCTGCCTGCAATTGACTGACTGCAACGTGATATGCCCCAACGCCATGCCCTCGTTATCGGAATTTCACAGTATCGACACGGCAATCCCCTTCCAAATGTGATCCGAGACGGGAACGAAATTGCTCAAGTTCTAAAAGAACCTGACCTCAGTAATAATCAATGGATTGTGACATACTATCCAGAACACTATGATGATAGGACGGGTTATGAACTTAGTACAAGCAAAGAAGTGCTTTGTCAAGACCTGAATCAAAAAATTGACGAATTTCTTATCCAGGCTGATGGAGATGCCCTTATCTATTTTGGGTGTCATGGATTACTGATAAAGAGCAACTCTGAACTCAGCCCAGCTCAGGGATATATTGCTGCCAGTGATAGTAATATATCTGAAGGAAATCCAGTTAATTGCATCTCATTTAGGGACTTATTTGGTAAGTTTTGCATCGCAATTGAAAGGTATAAGTTGTCTAACCTGGTCATCCTGATGGACTGCTGTCATGCTGGTGTAATGGCTGATGGATACTTTGAGAGAGAGTGCCTGGAAGGTGATTTTGTTACACCCAGCAATGGTGGAAAAATAGGAATTTTAGCAGCCTGTCGGTCTCGGGAAAGAGCTTATGAAAAAGATGGTTATGGTGTTTTTTCTAAGGCGGTTTTGGATGCTTTGATGACCCCTCATCCTAAAACCAAAAAAGTTAGCTTCAATATGCTTGTTGAGTCGGTTATCGAAGATTTAAAAAATTCAGGTCAAACAGCTATATCTAAGGCATCTCCTGGTTTTGATTTTGAGCTTCTTCATCCTAGAACTGAATTGCGTCGCTCTGGTCAAGAAACTGAATTGTTTATTAAGACATTACAAAAATTCAATTATCGTAAGGTTGATGCAGTATTTAATGATTTTTTGGAGGCTCCGCGTAAGCTGGGAGCATTTTGGATACGAGGTGAAGCCGAGAGTGGTCAGCACTGGTTATTATCTAGACTTTGGTACTATAAGCTTTCAAGGTATATCACTAGCCATCGTAAAATAATTTTTACAATCCCAGGAATATCCCCAAGTATTGAGGATATTTGGCACAAACTTGGCAGCTATTTACCGGGTAAAAACACACCCAACGAAATTCGATCCCAACTAATTCAGAACTGGAAAACCAGAAGAACTGTTATTTTAGTGCTGAATGAAATCGAGAATTTGCCCGACGAAGACATCAAAGTTTTTTTAGATGAATTTTGGTTTAAACTTTTTGATGAAATTTCACAAGTTATAAACAGCACAAAAGATAGACTTATCAGAAATGAGTTGATAGAAACCCCATTTTTGTTGTTTATGGTCGATTATGGCTCCAAAGATAATTCATCAAAATACTTGCAGGTAGATGGTTTTTATTCGAGTTTCTTGCAGCAGAACTATAATCAAGTTAACCCTAGGAATATCGTCGAGCTGGTTGCAGAAAACTTTTTGGAGGAAGATTTAAACTGGATTATAAACTATCAGCATAACCTGGTACCTTATCGAAGAAATACTCCCCCTGAAGAACTTCGGCAAAAGCTCATTACCTACTATCAACAAGAAAACCCGACTCCCCAAAAAATTTTAAAAGAACTCTGTTCATGTTGTGAACTTGAGTGGATACGCGACATTCTGCCAACTTTGATGAAGTGAACTTTGCTCCTAAATACTTTGTTACCAAATAGTGTATCATGACGACTCAAACTCTGGAATACTCTGGAAAACCTGAGTATCAACCTAAACCCAATCGCCAAAAACGGGTTTTTCCCTATCTCCCCAATGCTGATTTAGTCCAAGCCGTTAATCTGGCGATCGCCCTAGAACGTCCTCTCTTTCTCCAAGGAGAACCGGGTTGTGGCAAAACTCTACTCGCTCCTGCCATTGCCTATGAATTTGGACAACGCTATCTTGAAAAGGGACAAACGTGGCCCTACTTCCGCTGGAACATTAAATCAACTTCTACGGCAAAACAAGGCTGCTATATTTATGATGCCTTGGGTAAATTACGGGACGCTCAACTGGTGGGGACTCCTGCCTTAGACCGCTTCCTGAAGAATGAACAACGACAACAACTGGTTGAGCGTCTTTGTGACCCCGACGGCTATCTGGAATGGGGGGCAATGGGACGAGCATTACAACACAAAGAACAGCGGCCGATTCTCTTGATTGATGAAATTGACAAGGCAGATATTGACTTTCCCAATGACTTGCTCTCAGTTCTCGAAGAAAGCTATTTTACCGTTGAGGAAACTCAGATGCGGGTTCCGGCTGAGGAAGATGGAGCTAAGAAACCTATTGTGATTATTACCAGTAACCAAGAGCAAGACCTGCCGGAAGCCTTTTTACGACGTTGTTTGTTCTTCTATTTACCGTTTCCTGACCCTCAGCATCTAACAGAGATTGTCAACTGTCATTTCCCAGAATCAGACCGGGCGGAGATTATTGACCAAGCAATCGCTAAGTTTTTAGACATTCGCGGTCAGGTTCCTCCCTATGGCAAGAAACCTAGCACCAGCGAACTCCTCGACTGGCTCACCGTTTTAATCGGGCAGAAAGATGCCTCAGAAAAAATTGAGACAATCGCCCAAAATCCCGCCTATGCAGGAATTTTACTGAAATCCAAAGGAGAGCGCGATCGCCTGTCTTAAACCCGCCACGATGAGATAGAAAACCCGTACAATTTGCGGATAATCTTATCGAGTCTAACGTTTATCGTCGCCTTAACAGCCAGTCAGGATAGCTCACCTCGGAATATACCCGACTCAGAACTCAGAACCCCGATGTCTTTTCCCCTATTTGAATTATTCTTAGAACTTCGTGACCCCCTAAAATTATCTCCCCAAGATTATCAGCTCCTCCTCACTGCCCTAGAGTTGGGATTCGGGAAATCCCAAGCAGCTAACAACCAGGATGCCTTAAAACAACTCTGTCGTCTCCTCTGGCTCAAAACTCAAGATGAGGCAACCGTTCGTTATTTTGAACATATCTTTCAAGAACACTGCACAGCCGCCGCAACCGCCGCCCCAACGACCACAGATTCCACCACCCTAACCGAGCCAACCGCCGCCCCAACCGTCACAGATTCCACCACGTCAAAGGACCTAACCACTACCGAAACAGTCACAGATTCCACCACTCCCAACGACTCAACCGCAGCCGTATCCCCCCCTACCGTTCCTCGGCCGCCACAACCCCCCGCACCCCGTCGAGGTCCCCGAACTCTCAGTGCCTTTCAGGGAGGAGATTTGCCGCCCCCGGAGACCTCCGACGAAGGCTATCGCCTGCAACCGAGAGACAGTCCCGTTCACCCCCGCCTGACTCGCCGAAGCTGGCGGAAAGTGCGGCGACTGCTGCGACGAGGCACCACCGGTCAGGTGGATATTGCCGCCACCCTAACCCAACTGGCAACCCAGGGACGCTGTTTAAGCCCTCCCCTAGAAGCCAAACGAGTCAATGTCTTGGAATTACTCCTTCTCATCGATGTGGATGGGTCGATGGTTCCCTTTCGCTTTCCCCGGGATTGTCTTCTGGCCACCGTTGAACCAAAACACTTTGAGCGCGTCGAGCAGTATTATTTTCGTAACGTCCCCGAGAGATTTGTCTATTGCTCTGCCAAAGGGGCTGATATCCGACCCTTTGATGACCTCTTTGCCAGTCTCTCCCCCAGTCGTACCGTTGCCCTGATTTTTAGCGATGGGGGAGCCGCACGAGGGGGATACAACAGTGATAGAGTGACCCTAACCCGTGACTTCCTGCACCAGATTCAGCCCCATCTCCACGCTCTAGTCTGGCTTAACCCCATGCCCGAACACCGCTGGCCAGACACCACCGCCGCCGCCATCGCCAGGGACCTGCAACAGCTCGGCAGTGCCATGTTTGAACTCAGCCAAGCCGGAGTCAGCCAAGCCCTCAGCCAACTCCGTAACTAGCGCCTGATGACCCTGACAACGAACCGTCCGCCATAAAGAAGCACCATAAAGAAACCCTTGTCTATTGCCTCATTCCCCCGCATCATCCGCAGTTTCCGGCAAACCTATGGGTTTCGCCATCTTGACCTTGCCTATCATGCCGCATTTCCCTTTGCTGTAACCTCGGAACTGCTCTATTGCTTGCGGGAAAACTTTCTCCCCAACTGTCCCTGGATTGCGGTTCCCGAGGTGTTGCTATTTCCCTGGTTTGACAGTGTGGGTGATGACCTCTATGAGATGGACCCGGAGCTGCGGGCGGTCTTATTACGGGAGTTAGGACAGGATAGCCGTTTTGGAGAGGCTCGACTCCAGGAACTGGCACGGTTTATGACGGCTTATGTGACGGTGAAGTTACCGAGCAATCCTAGGGTAACTCGGGACTTGGGGCGAGATTTTGACTGGCTGGCCTTGGCCTGTCTACCCCGTGATGAGGCGTCTCGGAAACTGCGCCAACGACTGCGGGATGCCATTGCCGAGGCACAGGATGATGAGCGGCAACGCTGGCTTGAGCTGGCGCGAGACCAGGAGGATGTCTTGCGGGAATTGGGGTTGGAACCGGCCCTATTAGATGGGGACGAGGATGGCTTCCCGTCCCCAGAAACGTTTGAGTTTAGACAAGGGTATTTCGAGCCAGTGACGGCATCTGATGAGGTTGACCTCGAACCCTTTGCTTTTGAAACCGTGCAACTCAAAAAGGTTGAGTCAGAGGTGGTAACTCAGCCTTCTGAGGGTCAAGGGTTGCAGTTTCTGGAGTCTCTGTTTAGTCCTGAGATGGCATTTACTTTGGAAATGGTCCAGATTCCTAAAGGGACATTTCTCATGGGAGCAGCCGAGGGTGAAGAAGAAGCTGATAATGATGAGTATCCACAGCATTCAGTAACAGTTCCCGAGTTTTTCCTGGGGAAATATCTGGTAACTCAGGGCCAGTGGTGTGCCGTTGCCAGGGGACTGCCCAAAATTGAGCATGACCTTGACCCCGACCCCTCAAGTTTCAAGGGGGACACTCATCCAGTTGAACGAGTCAATTGGTATGAAGCGGTAGAGTTTTGCCAGCGCCTCTCCCAAGCAACCGGACGAGACTATCGGCTCCCGAGTGAAGCGGAATGGGAATATGCCTGTCGTGCGGGAACGACGACACCGTTCGCCTTTGGGGAACTCATAACGACTGACGTAGCCAACTATGATGGCAACTATACCTATGGTCAAAGTCCCAAGGGTGAATATCGTGAACAGACGACCCCTGTGGGGAGTTTTCCCGCCAATGGCTTTGGGCTGTATGATATGCACGGTAATGTTTATGAGTGGTGTTTCGACGGCTGGCATGACAATTATGAGGGTGCGCCAACTGATGGCTCTCCCTGGGTTACAGGCAAGGAACAAAAACGGCTCCTGCGCGGCGGTTCTTGGAACCTCAACCCTAGGTACTGCCGTTCTGCATTCCGCAACTGGTATTCCCCGGACTATCGCGTCTTCAACATCGGTTTTCGGGTGTGTTGTTCCGTGGCGCGGACTCCATAGCCCTTTGCGCTTTATTCCTCTTGCTCTTTGCTCTTTGTTTTTTGTACTCTTTTTCCTGCGCGAAGCGCATTTTTTTTAATTTTTTTACTTGACCTTGAGAAATAAATCTGTCAACATAAGAATTATGGAAGAACTGCCAATTATCCAAAAAACTTACGACCTAATTCTTTGGTATATTCCGCTGCTAAATAAGTTACCTCGCAGCCATAAATTCATATTAGGGGACAAAATCGCTGTCAATCTTTATAACTTGTTGGAAAACCTAGTTCGTGCCCGTTTTTCCCGTGATAAAACTTTGATTTTAAAACAACTAAATAGTGAACTAGATATTCTACGATACCAAACTCGTCTCCTCTTAGACTTTGACCTTATTTGCACTCGTCGCTATGAGTTTGCGAGTCAGAAACTTAATGATATCGGTAGTGACTTGGGTGGCTGGTTGAAGCAACAGCAACGTATAAAGGATTAGCTTCTGTGAAACGACATGGCAATCTCTGGTGTAATATCACAACATTTGAGAATTTACTGCTTGCTGCACGACAGGCGGAGAAGGGGAAACGTTATCGCGATAATGTTCTGAGGTTTAATTACAATTTAGAATATAACTTAATTGAAATTCGGCAAGAGCTAATTGAGAAAACCTATCAACCAGGCGACTATCGGACGTTCTACGTCATGGAGCCCAAGAAACGACAAATTTCAGCAGCGCCTTACCGTGATCGCGTTGTTCATCATGCTCTTTGTAACGTAATTGTTCCAATTTTTGAGCGTACTTTTACCAATAGTTGCTTCGCTAACCGTATTGGATATGGAACCCATAGCGCCCTTAGGCGTTTCACGGAGTTTTCTAGGACTCATCGTTTTATTTTGCAATGCGATATTAAAAAATATTTTCCCAGCATTGATCACGAAATTCTCAAAACTTTGATTCGACGAAAAATTAAATGTCCAGATACGTTATGGCTTATCGACCGAATTATTGATAACAGTAATCTTCAAGAATCGATCATCGAATATTTTCCAGGGGATGATTTGTTTACCCCTCATCAACGTCAGCGCGGTTTACCGATTGGCAATCTCACAAGCCAATTTTTTGCCAATCTTTATCTGAGTGGTTTAGACCGATTTGTCCATGAACAACTGAAAATTACGCATTATCTGCGCTATGTGGATGATTTTGCCCTATTTTCCGATGATGCAGATCAACTCAGGCAAGCACGTCAAGAGATTACCACTTACTTAGCCAGTCTGCGTTTAGCGTTGCATCCTGTGAAAACTCAACAATTTGAAACCCGCCACGGAGCAAATTTCTTGGGATTTCGGGTCTTACCCGATCGTGTTCGTGTCCGAACTGAAAACCTACGTCGCGGTCGTCGTCGTCTCCGCCGGCTCACAACAGAGTATAATGAGGGCAGAATCTGCCAACAAACATTTGAGAACTGTCTGCAAAGCTGGTTGGCCCACCTAGACCATGGTGACACCTGGCATTTGCAGCAAAAGATATTCACGGATCTCGGTATCGCGAGACCGTGAAGACGGGACAGGCACCTCCGGCTCCTGCGCGGCGGTTCTTGGAACAACAACCCTAGGAACTGCCGTTCTGCTAACCGCAACAGGAATACCCCGGACAATCGCAACAACAACATCGGTTTTCGGGTGTGTTGTTCCGTGGCGCTGACTCTCCACCTGCCAGAACTGGGGGATGGGAATCCCTCGGGTGTGCCTTCGAGAGTCCAGACCTGTTCCAGTGATACTGGTGACAGCATCCAAAAATCCTCTGGGAGCGGGTAGCTTGGTAGGGGAATCCCGAAGAGTTATCCGTTCCCCCCACTCAGATATGACATCCCCAATGCTATATCGCCTCCGCCGTCGTCCCCGAACTGCTCGGCAATATCGAGAAGACTTAGGAGAGGGGGTGATATTGGAAATGGTGCAAATTCTCGGAGGGACATTTCTCATGGGAGCAGCAAAGGGGGAGAAAGGAGCTAGAGATAATGAGTTTCCCCAACATTCGGTGACAGTTCCCGAGTTTTTCCTGGGCAAATATCCCGTGACTCAGGCCCAGTGGCGTGCCGTTGCCAGGGGACTGCCCAAGATTGAGCATGACCTTGACCCCGACTCCTCAAAGTTCAAGCGGGACACTCATCCAGTTGAACGAGTCAATTGGTATGAAGCGGTAGAGTTTTGCCAGCGCCTCTCCCAAGCGACGGGACGGGACTATCGGCTCCCCAGTGAAGCGGAATGGGAATATGCCTGTCGTGCGGGAACGACGACACCGTTCGCCTTTGGGGAACTCATAACGACTGACGTAGCCAACTATGATGGCAACTATACCTATGGTCAAAGTCCCAAGGGTGAATATCGTGAACAGACGACCCCTGTGGGGAGTTTTCCCGCCAATGGCTTTGGGCTGTATGATATGCACGGTAATGTTTATGAGTGGTGTTTCGACGGCTGGCATGAGAATTATGAGGGTGCGCCAACTGATGGCTCTCCCTGGGTTACAGGCAAGGAACAAGAACGGCTCCTGCGCGGCGGTTCTTGGCACGACAACCCTAGGGGCTGCCGTTCTGCTAACCGCGTCAGGAATACCCCGGACAATCGCCTCAACAACATCGGTTTTCGGGTGTGTTGTTCCGTGGCGCGGACTCCATAGCCCTTTGCACTTTATCTCTGTTGCTCTTTGCTCTGTGTTTTTTGTACTCTTTTTCCTGCGCGAAGCGCATTTTTTTTATACCATTTTTCAATAGGCTTGCTATACATCCGATACCGAGGAGGGCGAACAGCCGTTCGCCCCTACAGACATCTATGGCACGACTTCTGAAAATTGGTGTTATACCATTTTTCGATAGGCTTGCCACACATTCGATAGCGAGGAGGGCGACCACAAGGGTACGCCCCTACAGTTATTTATGGCACGACTTCTGAAAATTGGTATTAATTCGACGTCTGCGCGATCGCAACCATTCCCCAGAAAACATCGCCCAACTGCTTGATATCTCCGTTGAGGAGGTCCAACAACGACTCAAGCAAAATTAAGGACAATCAGGATGAATGGCCCCGCGATCGCACAAAAACGCCACCGCCTCTCGGTCTAAATTACGCGCTCGACTGAAATTAACCCCCTCGACAAAACTGAGAGGTTGAGCCTCATCCGAACGAACCACAAACTCGCTCTCCTCCTCGGATGCAGCCGCCTCCCAGGTCACTCCCTGAAAATCAGCCCCCGAGACATTCGCCCCCCGTAAATCGGCCCAACTTAAATCACTGCCATGAAAACTGGCATATTCCAAATTGGCACGGCGGAGATTAGCCCCGGATAAATTAGCATCGCGGAAATTGCTATTACTTAAATTCCCTCGGGAGAAGTCAGCCCCCGCTAAATCCGCTCCCTGCCAATTGGCTTGACTGACGTTGGCCGAACTCCAAAGACTGCCCCCAGCCCGAACTTGCGTCAGACTGGCTCCCTGTAAATCAGCATTGGTGAAGTCGGCGGCGTTCAAATCCGCCCCAGTGAAACTGGTTTGACGTAACGAGGCGCCCTCCAAATTCGCCCCCACCAGTTGCGCGGAACTGAAATTAGACCCCGTTGCACTGACAAACCGGAGATCGGCGTGATTGAAATTTGCCTGCATGACGTTGCTGCGGTACATCCAGACTTGAGTCAGAGTCGCCCCGGCGAAGTTGCCATAACTCAAATCCGCTCCCGAGAGGTCGGCAATCCAATCATCATAGGTGCCAAAGCGTCCATCTTCCCCAGGCCCGTAAAACTGACTTTCCTGAAAACTGGCTCGGGTTAAGACGCTGCTGCGAAAGCGAATCCCCGCTAAATCCACGCCATCTAAAACCAGGGTGAAGGGAACTTCCGTGACGGCTTGGCCGAGATGGGTGCGGCTGAGGTCGGCGGTGGGGAGTTCGCCGCTGTGGTTGCTGAGGATGGTGGCGATCGCCCGCTGGGTGGCCCGCAGACGACGGGCAAGCAAGGCTTTTTCCTCAGCGGTTCCCCCATATTCGAGGGAGTCTAACTGAGTTTTTAGGGATTGGTTGAGCCGACGCAGGTCCACAATAGCGGTTGTACCTTGAGAGGCGATCGCCTGTTGGCTGGCATCAATCAACTCCGGTTCCGTTTCCTGGCCCAATAAGTCCACCAACAAGGCTAAGGCCCGGGTATCATTCAAGGTTCCCAGAGCCAAAATAGCATCTCGGCGGCGCTCTGCACCCCCGGCCCCGGAACTGAGTTTATCCACCAGGGACAAGAACATCTGATTATCTTGTTCCTGAAACTCCCGTGTATTGGCCTGTTGCTGAATATAAACCTGAGTCCCCACAAACGTCCCCAATACCGCCGTCAGACAAAACAGCAACACCAATAATAGAGTTGTGGCCGGGTTGCGTAACATCCAAAGCCAGAGACTCGCTCCGGCCCGGGGTCGGGGTTCTGGCTGAGGGTAAACAACGATCGCACTGACGGCCTCTCCCTCCACCTGAGTCCAATGGCGATCGCGCTCCAACTCCTGCGGCTGCCAATCTCCATAGGGATTATCCAGAGCATCCAAGACATAGGTTTGAGCGAAGCGGTCATGGAGGGCCCGGCCCTGGCGGTTAAACCGAGAGGCCAAGGCTTCCGCCAAGAGAATCGCCCCAGTCAGTCCTAGTAAAATGCCCAAATCGGGAAAGGCCCCAGTGACGCGCCAGAGGAGCCAAGCACTGCCCCCAAAGACTCCCCAGCGGGCGATCGCCTCCCGAAGCATCACCTGCACCAGAGTCGGCGGCATCCCCTCACGATTAACCACCTTGACCCCAAACCAGCGTTTCGGGTCCGTTTGTCCCGTTTTAGAGAGTAAATAAATCTGCCACCCCCCAGCCAACAGGGGCATCGCCAGGGCCCCCGTCCAAAACAGATTCGTCAGGGGAGACACATTACGATTCGGTTGGCGCACCGGAAGACTCAACACCCGGGCAATACGGTCTTCTGTGGCAGCTAACAGGGGACTGAGGGGAACCGGCTCACCAATCTCTCGTTGAGTGGCGTAGGCCCCAAAGCCATAGGGAATCCCAGCACTCCCCACAATAAAGGAGACTTCCACCACAAAGGCACAGCCCCGACGTACCAGAATCGGGAGTTGTCGCACCGTACTGCGCCACCAGGGAGATAGACGTTGTGGAGTTACAGGAGTGGAAGGGCTTGCCATAGAAGAACCAGATAGATGGCGGGGAAAACAGTCTGCTCTCAATTGTCTCTAACAAGGGTATCAGCGATCGCCCCCAGAGTTGGCAGGAGACTCCCCAACGGGAATCGATCGCAGAAACTCAGCACTGGCTTCTGGGAGAGTGGTATTGATATACATCCCACTTCCCATCTCAAAGCCAGCCGTCAGGGACACCCGAGGAACGATCGCCAGATACCAATGGAAATAGTTGGTGCGATGTTCATCGGTGGGAATCGAGCGAATGGTGTAATTGTAGTCAGGATTATTTAATCCGACATAGAGTTTCGCCAAGACGACGCGCAGGATTTCCGCTAAATCCTCAATCTCCTCATCGGAGATATCTTCAAAGGAAGAGACATGGCGGCGGGGAAAAATCCAGAGATGGAAGGGGGAGAGGGCGGCGTAGGGGACAAAAGCCACGAAATACTTGCTTTCACAGACAATGCGATCGCCCGCCTTGAGTTCTTCGGCTAAAGTCCGACAAAAGATACATTCCCCCCAATCGTCAAAATAGCGAATTGCTTCCTGAGTCCGTAGCCGCAGTTGATTAGGCACAATGGGGGTCGCTGCAATTTGGGAGTGAGGATGTTCGAGGGAGGTTCCTGCACCCCGACCATGATTTTTGAAAATGACAATGGTGGAAATCCGAGGATCTTTGCGCAGGTAGCGATAGCGTTCCCGATACATCCGCAGCACATCCACAATATCCGTTAGGGAGAGTAAGGCCAGAGTGACATTATGGCGGGGATGTTCGATGATTACTTCATGAACCCCTACCGCCGTTAGAGACCGATAGATATGCCCCTGCTGTCGTACCACTTCCCCATCCGGGGATAGGGCGGGAAATTTGTTTAACACCGCCCGCACCCGCCAGCCACGCTCATCCGAGAGAATCGCCGTTTCTACCCCAGTCCGGGCCTCATTCCCAGCACAGAAGGGACAATCCTCACGATAGGGGGGCAAATCCGCCGGGGCGGGCCGCTGTTGATTAAACTCATCTGGGCGATGGGCGCGATCGGTGGCGATAATCACCCAATCTCGGGTAATGATATTATGGCGCAACTCATTCATCAGTTTGGTTTAAAGAAGATTCAGCTATAGAATAGGGTGGCACAATCACCTTGTTACCTGTACCCTGAATGCGTCAGATTATCCGTACCGACAACGCCCCGGCTCCCGTAGGTCCCTATAACCAAGCCGTCCTCGCCACAGGCAAACTCCTATTTGTGGCTGGACAAATTCCCCTCAATCCTCAAGGTGAACTGGTGGCAACTGGGGAGATTAAAGGTCAAACTCAGCAAGTGTTAGAGAACCTCAAGGCAATTTTAACGGCGGCAGGTGCTAGTTTTTCAGACGTCGTTAAAACCACCGTTTTTTTGGCTGACATGAATGAATTTGCGGCGATGAATGAGGTTTATAGTCAGTATTTTGATGAAGCCAATGCCCCAGCTCGGGCCGCCGTAGAAGTGGCACGATTACCGAAAGATGTTCGGGTTGAAATTGAATGTATTGCTATGGTTTCTGGTGATTAGGGTTAGCCCATCGTTTAGAAATACAGAGGATATTTAGAACAGGATATTAAAACAGATACCACCTGCTATACTATCCTCCCGTTGGCCATCGACTGGATTAGACAACCATTAACTGGTCTTCTGCCGTTAAGGCATTTTCCAACTGCTCGATTACCGGCTTTTTGTCTTGATAGAGCATAATTAGATGGTCTTTGCTGCGGGTTATGGCAGTATAAAGTCCCGCCATTTCTTCAAAAGCACGGTCTGGGTTTTTATGCTGCCCCAAGACTAAATCGACCCCTGCTAGAATCACGGCATCAAACTCGACTCCCTTGAGGGCATTCCAAGAATCAACAATGACGTAGGGACGATTAACGACATTCCCGCTGCGTTCTTTAGAGCTTTGGGGAGCATGATGATTCACCTCTAATTTAGCGAGTTCCTCACTTATCTTAACCCTCAGTTCGCGGGAATTTCTATGGGTTAAAATGCCGATAGAGGAGTCAGGACAGCTTTCTAATGCCTGTTTCACCTGCTTAGCAATTTCTTCAGGCATTTCGGAGAAATTCATCTGAATCAGGCTGGGGCTAACGCCAGAACTGCGATCGCCCTTTTTCTTCGGTTCAATCACTCGGTCGATAGGAGGACTATTTTCCCGCTTGTCCGACCTCAGTCCCACATTTTCCAACGCGGGTTGGATTAAATGCCAACTCAACTCTAAAATCTCGGGTGAATTGCGATAGTTGACATCAAAAATCTGCGATCGCCCCACCACATCGATTCCCAACTGTTTCCAAGTCCAGCCACTATTACGACGATGGGACTGGCCATAGACAGACTGGGTATTGTCATAAACGAAAAACAGGGAGTTAGTCTCAGGTTTCAACACCGCCAAGATAGTCTGAAACCACTCATCATAAAAGTCTTGAGCTTCATCAACCAAAATAGCATCGTACTTCAATCCAGACTCCTGTGCTGTTTTGACTAATTTCTTGCGAGATTCTTCCTCTTGGTCTTCTCGATATTTGTACTCAAAGTGGCGATAGCTCCATTGGTGGAACGTCCCACATTCCACGTTACACCCCTGTTTTTGCAAGCTTGACTCTAGCCAAAAGCGCATGAAACGGTTATAAGACAAGACTAAAACTGAGGTTAAGCCATCCTCCAAGATTTTACTCACCCGATCTCTCAACACCAAAGATTTCCCCGACCCCACCGCACCCCGCACAAGACTATGACCCTTGGGACTAAAGTTACGCGCTTTGGCTTGTTCTTCATCTAACTGTTCTTCCTGTACCCGCTGATTTAGGGTTTGCTGAAAATCAATCCATTGCATAACATGAATCCCCAAAATCGTAGATGCTCTCTGAAATTGCCCAAATCTTAGCCCAAAAAATTAAAAGGGGCAATGTTGAGGGGATTCTCTTAAAAAACATTAATAACTCGGCTCAGTCGGCAGAGCCGCCCTCGGGGCGTGTTAGGGCAAAGCCCCAACACGAGAAGGAACTGTGCCAGTTACCCAAAGCGACCCCGGGCGATCGCACATCGTCCCTCTTGCGCTATACTGCTCGGTTTAATCATAGCTGTTTACCCCCTACAACACGGCTTTCCCCCTCGTGACCGGCGATTCATCACGGTTCACTGTCCATTTCCATTCCTCTCGAAACTCCCATGTTGCACCGTTTCTCTGTTATCTCCCTAGTCCTAACTCCCCTGCTGGCCCTAACCGTCAGCCCCGTCTCCCAAGCCACCCCGCCTCGGGAAGCCGATAGAGTAGAAACCTGTGATCTCCTCGTGGCCGGGGGAGGACTCTCCGGAACCGCAGCCGCCTATGAGGCCTTACAGTTAGGTAAAACGGTTTGTCTGACGGAAATCACCGACTGGGTGGGGGGACAAATCTCCGCTCAGGGAACCTCTGCCCTCGATGAACGGGATACTCAGCGGCAAAAGCTATTCTTTCCCCGAGGCTATCTGTCCCTACGCTCAGCCATTGAAGAGCATTATGGCATCCTCAACCCTGGCGGTTGCTGGGTGAGCGAGTCTTGCTTTATGCCCTATGACGGTCATGAACTTCTGTTTGAACTGCTCGAAGATGCCGCCAAACGGGGACGGGGTACCTTGCATTGGTTCCCAAATACGGTCATCAAGGATGTCGCCTATAATCCTGAAGGCAACCAAATCACCTCAGCCATCGCCATTCAGCATCAACCTCAACCCGATGCTCCTCCCCTCAATACTCTGCCCCTGTCGGCCACCATCGAAGATGCCTTCCGCTACGAAGACTCAGACCTATTCCAGAAAACGATTATTGAGTTTCGTCCAAAATCCACAGATAGCAATCGCAATTCCCCTGATTGGTATGTGATTGATGCCACGGAAACTGGGGAGTTGGTTGGTCTGACGGATATTCCCTACCGTCTGGGGATTGACCCCCGCTCCTTCCTCGAACCCACCTCATCGAGTGAAACCAACGACCCCTACTGCACCCAAGGCTTCACCTATACCTTCGCGATGGAAGCCACAGAAGAGCCTCAGGAGCATAACCCTCCTGACTTTTATGCACAATATGAACCCTATTACAGCTACGAACTCGAACGGCTGGCGAACTTCACCCTGGTCTTTACCTATCGCCAAATCCATAGCATGAAGCCAGAGGAACCTCGTCCGGGGAATGTGCGAGATTTCCCCATCTATCCGGGGGATATCTCCATGCAGAACTGGACCTGGGGTAATGATTACCGTCCGGGGACTTCTGAGGATAATCTGATTTATACCCGCCGACAACTTCAAGAAGCGGGACAGTTAGATCCCGGCGGCTGGTTGGGCGGCCTACGCACGGAAACCCTACGTCGAGGCGAGGAGAACGCCATTGGCTTCTTCTATTGGCTGGTGCAGGGAACCACGGATTCTCAGTTGGGAGATGGATTTAAGGAACCTCATCCTAATCATCGCTATTTGAGTGGTTTCGACTCCCCCATGGGAACGGCTCATGGTCTCTCGAAATATCCCTATATGCGTGAGGGACGGCGGATTATTGGTCGGCCCAGCTTTGCTCATCCTGATGGCTTTACGATCTGGGAAGTGGATATTACGATGGCCGATTTTGAGGATGAGTTTTATGAAAATACTCTGACTCCAGCGGCGTTGCGGCATTTGTGGGCGGTGTTGTCGGGCTTGGATGCGACGGGGATTGCCTCTCGGGAACTGTCTCGGGAGCAGGTGACGCGGCGATCGCGCTCTACCCTCTTTCCTGATACGGTAGGGATTGGTCATTATGCGATCGATTTCCACCCCTGTATGGCCTTCAGCCCCCCGGAAGCCCCCGGAAACTACGAGCGGCCCGGGGAACGGCGAGGTCAAGGACGGGCGTTTCCCTTCCAAATTCCTCTACGGGCCTTGATTCCTCAACGGTTGGATAATATGCTGGTCGCCGGTAAGAGTATCGCCACCAGTCACATTGCGGCGGCGGCCTATCGGGTTCACTCCTTTGAATGGTCGGCTGGGGCGGCGGCGGGAACAACGGCGGTGTTTGCCCTGGAGCATGATCTAGCTCCCTATCAGTTAGTGGATAATCTCCCGACTCCCAACCCTCAGTTAGAAGCCTTACAACGGAAACTCTCGGATAATGACAATCCGGTGATGTTCCCGGATACGTCAATTTTTAACAACACCTGGGACCAGTGGCGTTGATAGACTGGATATGTGACGTACTCCCGACGCCGACCGCTAAGCGGTACGGCGCGGGCTTCTCCTCCCGTTGTCTGTCTTAATTGCGGAACTGAACAGGACAGAGACGAGAATGCTGCCAAAAACATAGAAAAAGTCGGGGTAGGGCATACCCACGACTCTAAATGGACAAAGAACGGGCATAAGACCAGGGCTTCTGGCAATCCGATCGCTTTGTCAAACCAACCGTCAGTTGAGTAGCGATTATCTGTTTGATTAGCCGGAGAATCCCCATCTCTTGCTTAGTGGGGAGTATGTCAAAGCGAACTCCTACCGGAAGACAAAGCCCGTCTCCTAGAGCGATGGCTCGGTGCGTCAGGACGGCAAGGGATGGTGGTGTTCGTGGGGGATGGTATTAATGATGCCCCAGCCCTAGCCTTGGCGGACGTAGGGGTCGCTATGGGCGGTTTAGGGTCAGATGCCGCCATTGAAACAGCATCGGAACCTTCGGCATCGCGGGACTCTGGGAGGCGGTGATTGCAGATGTCGGCGTGGCCCTGGTGGCGGTAGCCAATGCAACCCGAGGAATACGGGGGTGAGGGGAACCACGGAGTCACAGAGGACACAGAGGACAGCACAGGGATAGTTTCTCCCTATTGCCTACTTCCTCCCCCCTATTGCCTATTGCCTATTGCCTCCCCCCCCCTATTCCCTGTTCCCTGTTCCCTGTTCCCTGTTCCCTGTTCCCTTCCACCACCACCGGCTTCGCATCCCCTCCAACTTGTTCGACGAAGAACTCTTCGAGGCTGCGACGGGAGGAATTGAGGCGTAGGAGTTTGCCGCCGAGGAGGTTTAGGCTGGCGAGGAAGTCGGGTAATTCTCCTTGGAGGGTTCCTTGCCAGTCCCCTTTGTCAAATTCTAGGTCTGGCAGCCATTTTTGTAGGACTTCGGCTGTACCGCCATGACCATAGACGCGATAGCGATCGCCCGTTCCGAGGAGTTCGTCGGGGGAACCGCTACAGAGGAGTTCTCCTTTAGAGAGGATGGCCACGCGATCGCAGATTAATTCCACATCGGACAGGATATGACTGTTGAAAAAGATGGTTTTTCCTTGGGATTTCAACGCCAGGATGATTTCCCGCATCTGATAGCGTCCTAGGGGATCGAGGCCGGACATGGGTTCGTCGAGACAGACGACCTCGGGATTGCCAACCAGGGCCTGGGCCATGCCTACTCGTTGTAACATCCCTTTGGAATATTGCCGTAGGGGTTTGCGGCGGGCTGTTTTTTGCGCGATACCCACCCAGTCTAGGAGTTCGGCAATGCGGCGGGAGCGATCGGGTTCCCGGAGATTAAACAGTCCCGCCATGAAGGCGAGAAATTCCCAGGCGGTGAGACTGTCGTAGAAATAGGGATTTTCCGGTAGATAACCGACAAATTGCCGCACCGCGCGATCGCCCAGGGGACGACCCAACAACGTCCCTCCCCCAGACGTCGGACGGACAATTCCCAACAAAATTTTCAAGAGGGTGGTTTTACCGGCCCCGTTGGGACCGAGCAAGCCAAAGGTTTCTCCCTGGGAAACGGTGAGAGAACACCGTTTGAGGGATGTCACCGTTTGGTTGAGCCAAAAACCCGTACGATAGCTTTTGGTCAAATCCACCGTTTCAACAACAAATGGAGGCATAGGAAGAGGGAATAGGCAGAGAACCAGTTGACACTCCCCAGCCTGAAGGCGTGGGGATTCTTGGGTCTATGGGGAGCCAGTGCTTAACCCCTCGCCAAACATCTTGACCGTCTGCCCGACGGCTGCAAGTCCACGTTGTACGACCACCTGCGCGGCGGCTATATCTCTATCTGTAGTATATCCACATTCAGGACAGCGATGTACGCGAACTGAAAGCTCTTTTTTACCTGTATTCGTACCACAACTGGGAAAGGTTTGGCTGGTTCCCGTGAAGTCTACTTCAGCGTAAAAGACACCACGTTTCCAGCACACCCACTTCAGAATCCTCAAAAACTCACGTAAAACTCCTGGGAGGGTTGGAAGCTCCGTGATTGATCGCGGAGAGGAAAACCGACGCAAGCGGCTTTAGCCGCCAGCACCCCCTTGCGGGGTGGAGGGGTATGGTTGCCCCTCCATGGAGCTATGGTTGGCTCCGACTCCCTTGCGGGGTAATGTTTGCTTCGCTAATGTTCAGAGTCGGTACTTTCCCAATCGCACTGTCTTAACCCCTTAGGACTGTTTAACGATTCGGTTCTAGAGCCGGGAACTAGCACGCATTCCCGGGTAGGAACTTTAACTCTTGCTCTGAACGTAGCCAGTTAAGGCTTAAGCTGGTCAGCTACCTGAAGGGGAGGGCACGAAGCCCCCGTGCTTCAGCCGGGGGTGCTGACACACAATCACTCCGCCCCAAATTGTTAATGTTTGGGGGCTTCTTTCCTTACCGGGGTAAGAAGGCCATGGGGTCCGTTGGACCTTGGCCAGGACGGTGAATCTCAAAGTGGACATGGGGACCGGTGCTGAAGCCAGTACTGCCCATTTCAGCAATCTGTTGTCCTTGAGAGACCTCTTCCCCTTCACTCACTAAATTACGATGATTGTGAGCATAGAGGGTTAAGCTTCCATCGGGGTGGGTGATTTCCACCAAGTTACCGAACCCGCCCGAGTTCCAACGAGAATAGGTGACCGTTCCGGGCGCAGCAGCAACAATAGGCGTTCCCACTGGACCGGCGATGTCGATGCCTCGGTGCATCCGACCCCAACGCCAGCCGTAACCGGAGGTAAAAACTCCTTGGGCGGGCCAAATATAACCATCAAAGGCTTGGCGACGCTCTTCCGGTTTGGGGAGATAAGCCCCCGATGACGGTAAACCGGGGAGTTCTGGGGAGACGGAACGGGGTTCCATCAGAGGAGCGTAGTTGTGAGAGCCGAGAGGGGCTACAGCCACCTGATCATCGTCAGCACTGGCTGATGAGGAGACATTGGCACTGGCCAAGTCAGACTCTGAACTCTCTTCCGGGGAACGACGCGCCTCGTCACGCTCAGAGCGACGAGCTAAGGCAATCTGATCACGATCAAACTGTGGGTTGCTATGTTCACGGACAACCCCAAGACTGCGATCGCTGGCATCGACATGAAGAGTCAACTCATCTGTTGAACTGGGTTCCGGGCTGGAGACTGGGCGGGGTCTACGAACGTCGTTACGACGAACTCGATCCCTCAGCCGTGCAATGTCAGCGGTGAGCGTTTCGCTGACGGGAGGGATGGCCATCTCAGAAGGCTCAACCTCGTCGATTTCGCTCGCTAGCTCTTCACGGGCTAGGTCTGTTGTCGAAACATCAGGGGGTTCTGGCTTCGCTGCTGCAATGACGGGAATTTCGTCAATGTCAGCTTCAGCGGCCATCTCTGGGACTGCGGAAATTTCAGGCACGTCTGAATCGGCATCGAGACGGCTAACTCGCTCTTCGTCGAGGGTGGATAGGGCCACTTCTAAGGGGTTGTCCTCAACAATAGCGGCATTCGCATCCAAGCGTCGTTTTTTATCGGTCACCGAGGCTAGGGTGCGATCTTCCCCGAAGACCTCAACCGGGGCGGAACGACGGGCAATCTGCTTGGGAATTTCTAAACGTTGCCCCGCTGTAATTTGGTTGGGGTCGTCGAGACCATTGACCCGAGCAATCTCCTCAATAGTGGTCTGATGTTGATTGGCGAGACTGATTAAGGTTTCTCCCTGACGGACCTCGTGAGATTCAAGAGTTTCTAAGACTTGACGCTCACGTTGTATGAAAGAACGGTTAAGACGAATTTCAGGAGCGACGGCCAAGAGGCTGGATTCTCTATCGTCTTGTCCGCTGGGGGTCGCAAGGGGTTCATCACGGTCGAGTTCAGGGGCCTCTGCGGACTCAACGGGAGCGGAAGATCTTAACGCTGTGGTATCAAGGGACGACTCAGGGCTGACGCGGCGGCTGAGTTGGCCAGGTAAAAGCAGTTCTGAGAATCCCTCAGAGGAGTCCATCAGGGCCAGCTTATCGTCATCTAAAGCGATGCTGGAGACTTGGGATGGGGCGTTATTGTTGTGTTGAGAGTCTGAAATGGAGCTAGGAATCTTGCTGAGAGAAGTCTCAGGGGTCAAGTCATCGTTTGCGTGAGCTTTTGTAGAGGGGGTGACCTGAGCAACTTGAGCTTCTGAGGAATCGGGGGCGATGATCTCCCGTGGGGGATAGACCATCGTGTCGGTGACGGGGATTCTGAGAACTTCACCGATTTCTAGGGGAGTCTCAATTGAGGGGAGTCCGTTAGCTGTGGCGATGGAAGCGGGAGCAACCTCATAGGCCCTGGCAATACGCCAAAGAGTGTGACCGCTCTGGACAACATGGTACACATGCTCTTGAACCGGCTCTTGGGCCACTGGAGCCTTGATTTGAGATTCAGCATGATGCTGGCTGTGCGGCTCTATAGGTACGGCTACGTCCGCTCTTCCATAAGATTGCACCGGGAGGGAAGAGGAGGTCTCACTCCTTCTAAAGTCCTCGTCGGGCATGACAGCGGTTTTGTCGAGGGTCGGTGGCATCAGGCTAGACGCTGGCTTAACGACCGGCTCAGCGGCAACAGCTGTGTCCTCTGCTAGACCAAGAGTAGACGCCCCCATGGAAAGGGCGAGACCCAGGACAGCGGCTGACGTTCGAACCCGCCGATGCTGCTCCGGTAAAGCGGCGCGGAACAGATCAGATCCTGAAGGAGCCTCAAGCTCGCTTAAGGAAGCGGGGGGGTTGTGATGTGGGAACGCTCGTTTCAAGAACGACCTCCTAGACAATAAGCGTGTGAGTTACAGTCGGTCGGGGGTGCGACCTTGGAGATTAGCCAGTGATTTATATCACATTAAGTTTGCGATTTGCATCACTGACGGCAAAGATGCTTAGGACAGGTTACCCCGATTTATCAATTTACACAAGGTTACAAAGCTATAAACCTCATATAGACTTGATTCTGAACCGTTGGACTGACGGACTTTACCCTAAATTTGATGATCACGCGATCGCGCGATTTGGCATGATTATAAGTGGGAGATGTCCAAGTTGGTTCAAGGTTTGGATGTCCTTTGACCCACAAGACGGCGTATCAAAGCGTATCGACGAAACTTTAAGCTGAATTGGGGCAAAACGGCAACTGCTCCGTTGGCGGCCCCCCGGTATCAATATCCTGAAAGTCTTAAGATTTTCCCTGAATCTCCAAGTCATCAAGCGTTCACCCTTGGGCAGTTTCAGCGGTTGCCCTGCGTATTATTACGTAGAGTCTTTTGAGATTGCTGTTTGGGGAGGACAATTTTCCATCAACAATAGAAATTTCTTATCATTGCCTAAATGGTGGGATCGCCTATTCTTTGGGGGATTTACCCCCTTGGGGTATCTCCCCTTACTGCTGTTGCAGTTTGCCGACTTGACGTAAGCATTCAAAAAGCCCTAAAGCCGCACTGACTGAGAGATTGAGGCTACGAACTCCTGGCTCAAACATGGGAATATAAACGGTCTCTTCACATTCAGCGAGGGTCTCTTGGGAGAGTCCTTCGGTTTCACTACCAAACAGTAGCCAATCATCGGCATGAAATCTGAACTGAGTATGATTACAATGGCCGCGAGTGCTGAATCCAATCCAACGACCGGATTGACGGCGGCTCTGGCTGCGGAACTTCTCTATAGATTCATGAAGTGTCCAGTTCACGTACTGCCAATAATCGAGGCCGGCCCGCTTGAGATAGCGATCGCTCATCTCAAATCCCAATGGCCCAACGAGATGGAGTGGGGTGCGGGTGGCGGCACAGGTACGGGCGATGTTACCGGTATTAGGAGGAATTTGGGGATTAACGAGAACAACTTGTGGCACGGGAGAGATTACGATGATTTTTTGCAGACTAAACCCTGTTTTTAGCAATTTTAGGGCATATTTTTCTAATTTATGCCCAAACATGCTTCAGAGCTCGGGCAGAAACAAGACGCAAGGTTCGGTTTTCCACATCTGTCTATCGATAGGTTTTGCTAATCGTAAATTCCGCTAGAGACAGATTTATGATTTATTGGCGTTCAGGATGGAGGAATCAGGCCGCCATGAAGCTACATAATTTGTCTTCGAGTTCCTGTTCACGAGCGATCGCGCTTTCAACCTCCCGCATAATCTGCTCACGGGGGGATGAACCCAATTCGCAGGCCCGTCGCCATTGCTGAGCCGGATTTCCGTCCCGCAAGATCCGTTGCACCGGGGAGAGGAAGCAACGAATCCCCTTAGACTTAGCCAAGGGCAGAATCTCAGCATACAACTCCTCGATCCAATCTCGCGCTTGAATTTCTCGGCCATCTTGCCAATGGCGTAATGTGGCGTCGAGGCTATCTTTGGCGGCCGCCTGCTCATTGGCCATGGTTAAGGCCAGTAGGTCCTCACTGCGGCGGCCGGCGGGGAGGGTACTCCGTTCTAAGGGGTCGAGACTGGGGTCGAGCAGGGTTTGCCAAATTCGCGCCTCTAGGAAAGCCATCACGGCTAATAGGTCAATGGGGTCGACAATCAGGTCGCAAATCCGCAGTTCCAGGCGATTGAGGTTATAAGGACGGCGATCGCCATTAGGACGGACGGAAATCCAGAGATGACGCACATTTTGCATGGTTCCCAGGTTTAACTGCTCTTGGGTCCAATCGATGAAGTGACGATGACTCTCAAACAGGGGAACGGTTTGCGGAACCTGAGGAAACAGAGACCAGCGAGTGGAGTCGTAGCCGGTGACTTCCCCGTCCAGGAAGGGAGAGGACGCACTTAGAGCTAAATATAAGGGAGCTTCGACACGAATCAGCCGCGCGGCTCGCATCAAAGCTTCCGGGTCACTGATGCCAACATTAATATGAACGCTTGCGGTGACGACGTTGGCCCCATAGGACTGCTCAATATAGTCATGATAGGGGTTACCGGGGTCTGAGCGGAAGAAGCGGCGACTATCTCCCAGAGACAGGGTGCTTCCAGGAATTAGGGTGTAATCCCCCAAGGTTTTGAGATAGTGACGCAATTGCTGCCGAGGGCGCACTAAATCACAGAGTAAAATGTCGTAGTCACAAAAGGGAGCCGTTGTATATTCCACATTGCGCGAGTCGGGTTCTCGGGAGAAGCGATCAAGATCCGCCACAATGCGATCAGACAGTCCCACAATGTCACCGTTGGGTGTTCCGGTGTACATTTCTACTTCAAAACCTTTGGATAAGAGCATCTGTATGTTCTGCCTGAAACGGGTGCGAAATGAAAGAGCAATCCCTAGGAAGCGATGGCGATCGCCCAGAAGCGACTCACTCACCGGGGATTGGGCTTGTTGGCATTTTATCAAAGATGGCGGCGATGGAGTTCACGCTTCCCCCAGATTGTGCTTGGCTTGGGCTTGGCTGTTAGGGTACACTGATTCCAGGCTCCAAGTCCTAGAAGGACAAGATCCCCTGTCAGGTTTTAGGTTATGGAAACAAAAGAACTCAAACTACTGCTTCAGTTACTCGGCTGTCCTGATTATCGGGGCAAACTGGCAGAGGTGAAGCCAACCAGCGGTACAAAAGTGAGTGAAACTCAACGCTTTTGTCGTAAGTTGGCCAATCGGGAGTTAGTGACACTCCACGAAGAAATCAAGAAATTTAAAATTAGTCCGGCCGGCAAAACCCTCCTCAATGCTAATGTTGAAAATCTTCCCCTATCTGAAGCAGAATTAACGGTATTACAAATTGCCGCCAAAGGACCCGCAACTCCCGGAGATACGAAACTTCCTGCACCGCAACGTCAGTCAGTTCTCCTGAGTTTGTGCGATCGCGGCTTCTTGAGTGCGATCGAGCGAAAAATTGTGGAGGTCAGCCTTTCGGCACGAGGCAAAGAATTTCTCCGAGATGACTACTTTGATGCCAACGCCAGGCGCAACCTACAACTCAACGCCCAACTCTTAACCAACTATATCAACTTCATGCGGACCTGGACGAGTTCTGCTCCTACTCCAACCCCTGAAGTCTCCCCGACTCCAGACACCGCCACCCCTTCTCCCCAAGCCAAACCCAGTGACCTCGAACTCATTGAGATGATCCGCAAAATTGATGCTCGGCTGCCCACCAATAACTATACCCCAATTTATCACCTGCGCGCCGAAGTTCAGCCCCAAATGACTC
The DNA here is from genome assembly GCF_023983615.1 of Phormidium yuhuli AB48. Lineage (GTDB taxonomy): Bacteria > Cyanobacteriota > Cyanobacteriia > Cyanobacteriales > Geitlerinemataceae > Sodalinema > Sodalinema yuhuli. The sequence continues at coordinate 1,454,661 of NZ_CP098611.1, forward strand.
GCGACGAACTCGATCAGGCTCTATTCCGCCTCATCGAGGAGGATAAAATCCAACTCAGTTCTCTCCAAGATGGCATGAGCTACAGCGACGACCAACTAGCCGCCGGAATTCCCCAAGAATTTAGTAGTCCTCTCTTTTTTATTATCGTCAATTAACGAATCCCCTTGAATACCAGTCCTTAGGGATTCATTTTAGCTCACCTCACCAGTTTCGTCATGGCTGACATCATCACCCTCCTTAAACAAAACTATAATCCCTTTGACTTAACCACAGCTAGAAGCGGTAATTTTTGGCTAGAACAACAAGCCTCAACTCTGACAGTAGAGTCCATTCACCAGGAGCAACTGACGGAGATTATTCAGGTTATCGAGGAAGTGCAACTGAACCATATTACCCGCAGTATCTTATTAAAAGGAGATTTAGCCTCCGGTAAAAGTTATTTTCTCGGTCGCCTCAAGAAGCAAGTCAATCAAAAAGCGTTATTTGCCTACATTGGGAGCTGGTCAGACAACGACCATATTTGGCGGCATATTTTGCGTCAAACGGTCGATAGCCTGATGCAAACTCCCGAAAATGAGAGCCAATCTCAATTTCTGCTTTGGCTCAATAGTTTGTCAGCCTTTCAGGATAAAAGCCTAACTAAACGGATATTGGGTGAAAAAACCGTCTTTGTTCAAAATTTCAAGAGTAGCTATCCGACGAGTATTTACCAAGCTAAGAATTTCTTCAGTGCCTTGTATCATGCTACACAGCCTGACGACTATATTTTAGCCTGTGACTGGTTACGAGGAGAAGATTTAGATGCCAGTGATTTAAAGAGACTGGGAATCCGTAAGTCATTATCAAGTGAGGAAGATGCTAAAAATATCCTCATGAACCTGGGACGAGTTGCCGCTAAGGCTCAATACCCCATTGTCTTATGTTTTGATCAAGTGGATCAAGCCTGTCTTCAGGAGAATGGCTTGCCAACGTTATTAGGAGCGAACACAACCATCCATAATGAAAGACTTAAAAATTTCGTGGTCATTTTAAGTCTAATTCAAGATACCTGGGAAAACCAAAGTACGAAATATCCCTGTTTGGCTGACCGAGATCGAATTGATCGAACAGTTAAACTTGGCAAAATCACCCTAGATCAAGCGGAAGAGATTTGGCAAAAGCGTCTCCATCCGTTGCATCAGCAGGCAGACCCCAAGCCTGATTCTGCGATTTATCCTCTGACGCGAGACGAGCTGAAGAAACGCGCTCTCGGCGGTCGAATCGTTCCTCGGACGGTCATCCAACTGGGTCATAAACTGATTCAGCAACTCAAAGGACAGGGGGATATCAAAACCGATGATAGCTTTTCTCTGGTTTGGGACAAGGAATTTAAGAAAACTCAGGCAAAAGTTGAACGGATTCGTCAGCAGTCCTCTAGTGAATTGGCACAGTACTTAGCGGATGTGTTAGACGCGCTAGGAGTCCCCAATGTGGCTTACAAATATCTGGAAGGGTCGAAGTATTGGAACTACTCTCTGAGTTTTACCCATCCCAAAACATCTGAAAAAATCGGGGTGTTGTGGAATGAAGACCCCAACATGAGAAGCTTCTTTTATAGTATGTCGGCTTGTGAGAAAGTGGTGAAAGCCGGAGACTGCGATCGCCTCATCTTCATTCGTCATGAACCCTTTGGCAGCAAAAATAATAAAGGCTATAAGCTCTTCCAGAAGCTATTTACCGGCAACCCCCACCGTCACATCTGTCCCCATCTTGACTCAATTCACTATCTGGTGACCTATCATCGGCTACTCAATGAGGCAACGTCTGGGGAACTGGTGGTGGGGTATGATTCCCCTAAACCCCACCAGCTCAGGGAATTGGTGCAGCAAAGTGGGGTATTGGAACACTGTCAGCTTTTGAAAGAATTGGGGATACTTGATAAGCCAAATAGAGATGGGGAGATATTACCTCCTCCTCCCCCGCCTTCACGGGATACCAAGGTTCGCGATTTTCTCATGAAGCAAATCAAAACTCAAGGATTGTTGGGAGCTAAGGTCTTGATTAACTCAACCTTAGCCGAATTTGATGAAGTTGACCTGAACGGTGTTATCAAAGAACTTAAGGCATTAGAACAAGAGAACTATATCCAAATGATTGGCGACGAGACGAATATCCAAGACCAGTCTGTGTTCCGAGTTCCCGAAGACCAACGCTCAGCCTCTTGATTTCTCCCTTGCACATCTGTCCATAGTCAAACCCGTGTACCTTGACCAACCTGATGACATCGAGACCGCCATTACTCGTCTTTCTCACGCCTCCCAACTCTGGATTGATACAGAAACCGCTGACTGGTGGACAAAATCTCCCAAATTATCCCTCATCCAAGTGAGTGACGATGGAGGCGATCGCCGTGGTGACTCCGTCTATATCCTCGATGTCCTCCAACACCCCCATTCTATCCGCCTCTTCATTGAGCGGATTATAGCCAATCCCCAAATTGAGAAAATCTTTCACAACGCCACCTATGATGTTAAATTTCTAGGCAAGTCCAGGGCACAAAACATCACCTGTACCCTTAAACTGGCTCGAAAACTGGGAAAACAGCGACTGGGAGTTACCAATCTGCAACTCAAAACCCTAGCCGCCGAACTTTGCCAGTTCTCTGACATTGACCGAGACTCCCAAGGTAGCAATTGGGGGCAACGGCCCCTAAAGCCACGACAATTGCATTACGCTAAACTTGATGTGGTGTATCTGGCCCAGGTTCATCGCTATCTGTTAACCCATCTTGACGGGTCTCATACACCGCCTGAGCGCCTAGAGGAGCAGTCATCTGTGAGTTCTAACCCGAATTTTTCGGCTACTGATGTTCGTGTGGCGAAAGAATGTCCCCGCCTGTTTTATTTGGGTCATCACTCAAATTGTCGCACGGTTTTCATTCCCCAAGATACCCAAGTTTCGGGTGTGGGAACTGACGTTCACCGCTTAGCACAGGAATTTGTTAAGTTGGCAGCGGCAGACTCTCGCTTCAGTCAACTGCTGACCCCTCCTAGTGAACAGCTTGAGGTTGAACAACTGTCCCGGAATATGCAGCAACTGTTTTACGACCATTGTTTCTATCCCTATCTCATCAAAATAGTTAGCAAAAATCCCAATTCTGCTCAACGGTTGGAACATATTTGGCAAGGCTTACAACGCTTAATCCAGCACTACGCCGGATTACTTAAACGCAATCGTCAGGTGTTTCATGCAGACCAAATTATTGCCAAGACCTTTATTGATAGTGAATTACGGCTAAAGCGGTCCTATCAACTGGCTAACGGTGATGAGCAGACCGTCTCAGGACAGTTCGATACCCTCGTCTATGATGGCGATCGCCAGCGCCTATGTGTGGTGGAGTACAAAACCTATCAACCTGCTGATCCCTCGGCACAACTGATGCAAGTGGCCCTCTACGCCGATCTGGTACATCACCAACGCCAGGAACCCGTTGATGCAGCGGTCTATTGTATCTTTCCGGAGTTTCAAGTCTATTTCTATGATTGGGATCAGTTGCGATCGATGCGGGATATGGCCTTACTCCCTCATCTGCAACGGATGCAGGATTGGCTCAGTTGGCAACCGGACTACCCCGACCCCCCACCCAAAACCTACGAAGAACGGCTCTGTCCCCTCTGTCCGCAACAAAACACCTGTCAAACGTTCTTTTTAGCCGGAGAGCAGGCCAGCCCCGTTAAATCGCCATCTGTTGAGCCAATTGTAACGCCTACACCAGAACCACCTCCAACACCAACACCAGCCATTACTCCCCCCGATATAGAAGAAGGAGAGAAACTTGGTCAGCAACTGACGGAAGTTTTCAATGCCTTTGGCGTGGAGGTCACCTATGAAGGGGCCGCCATTGGCCCGTCCTTTATCCGGGTTCGTCTGAAACCCAAGTTGGGGGTTAAGGTCTCATCTTTGTTGCGACTCTCCGATGATTTACAGGTCCAACTGGGGATTTCCGTTCCGCCGATGATTGCCCCTCAGGCGGGATTTGTTAGTGTCGATCTTCCTCGAACTCCGGCTCAGATTGCCCTATTTGAGCAATATCTTAAACCGAAATCCTTGCCCGTCACCGCCCCAGTGCGGGTGGCCATTGGCGTTAACTTGGAAAATAAACTGGTGGAAGCAGATTTGTCAGACCCCAATACCTGTCATTTCTTGGTGGGGGGAACGACGGGAAGTGGGAAAAGTGAGTTTTTGCGGGCCTTGTTGCTGAGTTTAACCCAACGGCGATCGCCCGACCATCTCAAACTGGCCCTTGTCGATCCCAAACGAGTCACCTTCCCGGAATTTGAGAACATTCCCTGGCTGCTATCTCCCATTGTCAAAGATAGCGATCGCGCGATCGCCCTCATGGAAGACCTGGTCCTAGAAATGGAATCGCGCTACAAAGCCTTTGAAGCCAACCGTTGTAACGACCTCCCCACCTACAACCAACAGTGTTTAGAACGTAACCAACCCACCAAACCCCCCATTATCTGCCTCTTTGACGAATATGCCGATTTTATGGCCGAAAAGGAAGTGGCCAAAGTCCTCGAACTCTCCATCAAACGGCTGGGGGCCATGGCCCGGGCCGCCGGAATCCATCTCATCATCGCCACCCAGCGGCCCGAAGCCAAAGTCGTCACGCCCTTAATTCGGTCCAACCTTCCCGGCCGCATTGCCCTCAAAACCGCCAGCGAAGCCGACTCCAGCATCATCCTCGGAGGCAAACAGGGCCAGGCCCAAAACCTCCTCGGCAAAGGCGATCTCCTCTACTACGGCGGCTCCAAACTCCAACGGCTACAAAGCCTGTTTGCCCCTAAAATCAACTTCTCATAACTCCCTGTCCTCCGTGACTCTGTGGTTCCCCCCTGGCTTTCCATTCCCCTCTCCCATGACAAAACTCCCAGAGCGTACATGCAAATCCCGTTGTGGGAAAGGAATTTCGATGTTGCGACGTTTCAACTGTTCATGAATGCCAAAATAGAGATCACTGCGAAGGAGCTGTTGCTGACTGGGGTCACCACACCACACCAACAACTGAAAATCGAGAGAACTATCCCCAAAGCCTGTAAAAAGAATCCGAGGCGGGGGAATCCGCAACACTTGGGGATGCTCCTGGGCCGCCTCTAATAACGCCGCTTTCACCGCCTCTAGATTGGAGCCATAGGCCACCCCTACCGGTAGCCGTAACCGGGACACCGGGTTGTCATGACTCCAGTTAATCACCTCTGATTCTAAGAATCGGGAATTAGGGACAATAATCGAGACGCGATCGAGGGTACGAATTAGGGTACTGCGACTGCCAATGCGCTCCACCGTCCCCATGGAATTGCCCACTTCCACGAAATCCCCCACCTGAATCGGTCGCTCAAACAGCAGAACTAAGCCACTACCCAGGTTTTTGGCAATATCCTGAAACCCAAAACCAATCCCCACACTCAAGGCCCCAGCCAGAATCGTCAGGGAGGTAATATCTAACCCCCAGAGGTTAAAGACGACCACTGCACCCACAACCATGAGGGTATATTTAATCGTCGTGGCGATCGCATCCTGAGCCGAGCGATTGAGACGGGAGACCTGCAAAATGCGGACTCGCAGTAGCTGACTGAGGCGATTGGCCCCCATCACCAATCCCAACAGCAGGCCAATGAGAATCAAAATATCCAGTACCGAGTAGGTATTGGTATCAATTGGCAAAATTGGTGCCGTGATGCTATTCGCCACAATCTGTCGTAGGCGGTAACTCCAGCGGCGAGTGAGGGGGAAGAGGTCACTAATATAAAACAGCGTCAGGCCCCAGATGAGCAAGCGCACTGCTGACGCTCCCAAACTGCGCCAAGCTTCCAGGGTGGGTGTTTCCTCCTGATCTCGCACCAGGTGGAATGACAGCCGTCCAGCTCCCCAATGCAGGATACAGGCTAATGTCAAGACCAGGGTCACCTGTAACAGGGCCCGACGTAAAAACCGCTCTCCCCGCTCGTTATTCGCCTGGCGCAAGACTTCGCGGATTTGCCGGGCCCAGAGTTCGGCTTGTTCCTGAGCATTGGTTCCAGTGCCTAGACGCGCATCGCTCTCCGTTACCGTAATTAGATGACTCCCATCTAGAAGTAAGGTGGGTAAGCCATTGCGCATGACCACTTCCACCACTTCCACCCCTGGAGTCTCGGCAGCTCGTTGTAGCTTGTCATTCATCAGGGCCGCCCGTTCTGGGGCGGGAAACTGACTGGTATCTCCCATCTCAAACAGAAAGATACCATCGACGATGACGCGAGCGCTCTCCCGTTCTGCCTCAAAGATTGGCCGAGGGGAAAGAGTTTCTGGCATTTGGATTTCGGAAGGAGTTTCCCTAAATTCCTCGCCGATTTCAGAGAGGGGGGGAGTGGCTTCATCGGGCTGGGCGATCGCCCCAGTTGTTAAAACCAGACAAACAGTTAGCAAGGCTAAACCCACATTTGCTAAAGCATTCCGAAACGGTTTCATATCGTATTTAGGGACTCCCCTCAATGAGCGTCAATACTCGATAACATGTAAGACAATCCCAGCGATTCTAGAGCGATCGCCCCAGAATCAGGTGTTGTGTCCTGATTAAGCCTAAGCCACAACCCAGCCGTAAATTTTTAGGGTCACCATGTCAACTGTCACAAACTAAACTTAATTTTTAAACTGAGTCATTTACAATCAGTCCTAGTTTAGGTGGTGTGAAGGTCACTCTTCTAAATGGAACTCAGGCGTCCCTGACTCGTCTGAGTTAACTAATGGTTCTCAACTGTACGCTGCTAGGATAGCCTGACTCAGTTTTAGGTTACCTAGCTTTCCTATGGGTTGGCTTCGGCCTTGGGGCAATCTTAACGCGATCGCCCCCCTATCGTCGTTGCAACTCCCCCCGGTAACGGACCCACTCAGCAATGGCAGCCAGGAGTGCCGAGAAGCTGATTAAAATAGCACTTAAGGCGTTCACATCCGGTTTAACCCCAGTGCGGATGCGGCTGAAAATCTCCATCGGCAGAGTTGTGGCCCCGGCCCCGGCGGTAAAACTAGCAATCAAAAAATCATCCATGCTCAGGATGAATGCCAAGATGCACCCCGAGACAATTCCCGGCATCAACTGGGGCAACAGGACTTTAAAAAACGCCTGAACTGGGGTGGCCCCCAAATCCAAAGCCGCCTCCTCCAAATTGCGATCCAAATCCGCCAAGCGAGTGGAGACCACAATAGCAATATAGGCTAAACAGAAGACAATATGAGCTGCCACAATCGTCCAGAGACTCAGGGATAACCCCACCGCCGCCAAAAAAACCAACGTCGCCACCGCAATGGCAATATCAGGGATGATCAGGGGTAAATAGGAAATTCCTAAATAGAGTCGGCGGCCCGGAAAACGATAGCGAGCCAGTCCCACGGCCATCAAGGTTCCCAACACCGCCGAAACGGCTACCGCCGAAATGGCCACCGTCAGGCTATTGCGCAGGGCCGCGAAAATACGAGAGTCCGACAGGAGATACTCATACCACTCCCAGGTAAATCCTTCCCATGCAGCACTATAGGCAGACTCATTAAAGCTATAGACCACCAACACCAAAATCGGCAAATACATAAACACAAACATCAACCCCACAAATGCCGATTGCAGAGAAACGCGCGGTTTAAACGAAGAATGTGCCATATCCAAAGGGAGATCAGGGGAATCAGGATGATCGAGATCCGGTTGCGGAGTAGGAGCCGTTTCAGTCATAGGGGTTTAATCGACATTAGCGTTGGGTCGCTGAAGAGTCACCATATTTAAGTAGGAGGGCAATCGCCAGGCTCACTGCGAAAATTAAGACCATACTCAACGCGGAACCAAAACCCCAATTGGGAGTTTGGCCCAAGAACTGGTTATAAATCAGCCGAGCGACGGTCATACTGGAGGCCCCTCCAAGGAGTTCTGGATCAATAAAGTCCCCTAAACTGGTGATAAATACCAACAAAGACCCAGCCGCGATTCCAGGTAAAGATTGGGGAACAGTGATTTTCCAAAAGGTTTGAATTGGGGTTGCGCCAAGGTCTGCCGAGGCTTCCAAGAGTTGGCGATCGAGTTTTTCCAGGGACGAGTAGAGAATCAAGACCATATAAGGCAGGAAACTATAACTCATACCCACTAACACCGCCGAAGGGCGATTGAGAATATCCAAGGCGGGCAATCCCAGCAAGCCAAAGAGGGAATTCATCACTCCGGTGGGTCGCAAAATCGCAATCCAGGCATAGGTCCGTAGGAGAGAAGAGGTCCAGAGGGGTAAAACAAACCCCAGCAGCAATAAATTACGCCAGCGTTGAGGGGCTAATAGGGCAATCCAATAGGCGACTGGGAAGCCCAAGAGTAAACAGAGGCCCGTCGTTCCCAAGGCGAACTTGAGCGATCGCAACACTACCCGCAAATTCCCTGGGTCGAGGGCCCGCAGGTAATTATCAATACCCGAGGGAATGACCACATCCCCCGGTCGGATATTAGGAACCAAACTTAACTGGAAAATTACCAACGTCGGCAACACGAGCAACAAGAGTAACCACAGGCCAGCGGGAGCAAGGAGTCCCGTGACACCTAGCCAGCGGCTTCCCCAAGGTAACTCAGATTTGCGGCTTGGGGAGGGGGCAGAGGGGGGAGGAGAAACAGACACGGTGTTCTGACATTAAAAAGGGCAGGTGAGAGATACGCAAGTAACTTAACCACTGGTCAAGCGAGTCCAATACTGATTATAAATTTCTCCAATCTCAGGGGGAATGGGTTCTAGACTTTCAGATTTTTCCAAAGCCGAGTCCGGGGGAAAGAGACTCGTATTGTTTTGAACCGACTGAGGTAACTTAGCAAAGGCCGCCTTATTGGGGGTGGCAAAACTCAACCGTTCTCCAATCCGTGCCGCCACCTCAGGACGCTGCATAAAGTTAATCCAAGCATAGGCCGCATCCACATTGGGGGCAGTGCGGGGAATCACCAGAGCATCCGTCCAAATGGAAGACCCACTACGGGGCAACACATAGGCCAGATCTGAGTTTTCTTGAATCACCTCATTGGCATCGGAAGAGAAGCACATAGCCACCTTTAAGTCTCCTGCTAGGATTTGCGGTCGCCAAGCATCGGAGTCAAAGGCAGCAATGGTAGGTCGGAGTTCCACAAGTTTATTGTAGGCGGCGCGAATTTCTTGGGGATTGGTGCTGTTATAGGAATAGCCCAACATCCGCAGGGTTGCCCCAAACACCTCACGAGAGTCATTGAGTAAGGTGAGGCGGCGGGTGAGACGTTGACGATTTTCCCAGAGGTACGTCCAATCATCCGGTGGCGGCACCAGAACCGTTGTGTTAAAGACTAAGCCCGTCGTTCCCCAACTGATGGGGACACTGTGACGGTTACCGGGATCGTAGCTAGGATTTTGGAAATTGGGGAAGAGGGTATCGAGGCCATCAATGCGATCATGATCGAGTTCTAGGAGCAATTCTTCATCGATCATGCGACGGACCATGTAATCGGAGGGATAAATAAGGCTATAGGCCCCACCCGCTCCAGCTTGTAGTTTGGCCAGCATTTCCTCGTTAGAGGAGAAAACATCGGCGATGACGCGAATCTCAGTTTCTTCAAAAAACTGTTCGATCACCTCCCGGTCTGTATAGCCGGCCCAGGTATAAATATAGAGAATATCATCGGCAGTTTGCACCGTTGAGCGGACATTGGCTAACGTCCAACCACAACTTGACAGAGCCAACCCTGAGAGAGCGGCTGTTGAGGTTTGCAGAAACTGACGGCGGCGAATCCGTCTAATGAAGGATGTAGGGGGATGAGTCACGGATCATAGTTGCAAAGGGTCACGAGAGAGGAGTGGACACAGCAATCAGAACACTCGGCTCCCCAGAACCATTCCTGGGCTATCGTACCCTGTTCTGGAGGGTTACTCTAGGGAGTTAGGCGGCCAAGACAATGCTTTGATGGGGGTGCCAGGATAAATAGACGGGAGAGTCAGGACTCGGTAGGTCTTCTGGACGACTGACTTGGCGCAACGTTACGGATTCCCCACTATCAAGGGTGACAACACAGTGGGTGTGAGTTCCTAGATACATGGCGGTTTGCAGATGGCCCCGGTAGAGGTTTGGGGCAGATTCGGGGGGATCTGAATGCAATTGAATGTTTTCAGGCCGGATGCTGACCACGGCATGATGGCTCAGATGCTCGTTTTCTGGCTGCCGTGCTACCACCAGTTTTAAACCGGAATGACTCCGGACTACGACCAGGTCATGATCCTGACTTTCCACAGTTCCCTCAAAAAGGTTCGTCTCACCGATGAAATCTGCGACGAACGGCGTAGATGGCCGTTGGTAAATCTCAGTGGGGGAGCCGATTTGCTCAATTTTGCCATCATTCATGACGGCAATGCGATCGGACATCGATAGAGCCTCTTCTTGGTCATGGGTGACGGTGATAAAGGTGAGACCCAAATTGCGGTGCAGGTTGGACAACTCCATCTGCATTTCCTTACGCAGTTTCAGATCTAACGCTCCCAAGGGTTCATCTAACAGCAGTACCGCTGGACGATTGGCAATGGCCCGGGCCAGGGCAATTCGTTGTCGTTGGCCCCCGGATAACTGTTTGGGATAGCGATTGCTAAAGGCCTCCATCTTGACCAACTGCAACATCTCCTCCACCCGTTGCTGAATCTCACTGCGGCCAATGCGTTTTAACCTTAAGCCAAAGGCAATGTTCTCCCAAACGCTCATGTGGTCAAAGAGAGCATAGTTTTGAAAGACGGTATTGACCGGTCGCTCGTTGGGAGGAACTTGGGTCATGGAACGACCCCGAATGAGAATTTCTCCGGCTGAGGGGGTTTCGAAGCCGGCAATAAGTCGTAGGGTGGTGGTTTTTCCGCAGCCTGACGGGCCGAGAATACTAAAAAACTCACCTCGGCGAATTTGCACTTCAACGCCGCGCACGGCCGTTTCGCCGTTGAACACTTTGAAGACACGATGAAGTTCCACATCGAAATCGGATTCAAGTCCGCTGAGATCGCTGTTTTGGCTGGCAGCTTGCAGCATGGTGACGGCTCCTAGATAGTCGTTGTCCCAAATTCCGGGGAAGCTAGCGAACTCCCCTCAGAGGATTTCGCTCAACCTCGCTCTAGTCTAGTCTAGCGACAAGCTGAGCGCTTCTCCTATATTTAGCCGTGCAACCCTGAGTTGTCCAATTATAATGATTGGCGATACCTGTGTTTTTTGACTGAGGTGGTCTGAACACCTTGCCCTCATTTGTTTGATTTAATTCTCCTATGACCTCGATTCCCTCTAATGGCTATGGTAGCCGCACGAACCAACGCAGTATTGGTAGTCTTGTCCAAGCCGTATTGATGATGATCAGTATCACGGTCGTGATGGTGGGCGGGATTGGGGCCCGCTTGGCCTATCTGCAACTGATCCAAGGGACTCGAAACCGTCAACTGGCGGAGAATAATCGTATCCGCCTCATTCCCACCCAACCGGTGCGAGGAAATATCTTTGACCGTAATGGCAAAATTTTGGCAACGTCTAGTCTCTCCCATACGGTGTATCTTTGGCCCTTAGCTCAACCTCCTGAGTTATGGCCAGATACGGTTGAACGACTTTGTGAGATTATCAATATTCCCTCGGAACAGGTCATGGAACGTCTGGTGCAGACTGGGTATAATTCAGCTCTCCCGATTCGTGTCGCCCGTCGTTTGACCCCAGCTCAGGTCATTGCCCTCACGGAATATGGTCCCCAATTGCCGGGGATTGAGGTGAATGTTGAAGCGGTACGCCATTATCCTCATGGTCGTTTGGCGGCCCATGTTTTAGGCTATACCGGTGAGATTAGTGATGAAGATCTATCCCGTTTAGAAGCCCAACCGGATAATAAATATCGTCTTGGGGACATTGTGGGCCAGATGGGTGTTGAGGCGGCGTTTGAAAAGGAACTTCAGGGGGAATGGGGCGGACGACAGGTTGAGGTGGACAGTCGTGGCCAGGTGCTACAGGTGTTGGGGGAAAAACAGGCAGAAGGGGGGCGTGATGTTCAAATTACTCTGGATTTAGAGCTACAACAGGCGGCTGAGAGAGCCTTGGGAGAGACACAGGGGGCGATCGTGGCCATTGATCCTCGTGATGGGGCGGTACGAGCGATGGTTAGCCGCCCGGCGTTTGACCCGAATATTTTTTCTGGGCGTATTACGGAGGCCGATTGGCAACGGTTGCAAGCGGCTCGCTATCCCTTTGTCAACCGTTCCCTACAGGTGTTTCCCCCCGCTAGTACCTTCAAGATTGTTACAACTACGGCGGCGATCGAGTCTGGCGCGTATCCTCCCTACACTGTTCTACCAACCTACCCGTACATTACGGCTGGGGGAATTCAATTCTGGGATTGGAACCGAGCTGGCTTTGGTCCCTTGAGTTTTGAGGGGGCGATGGCTTGGAGTAGTGATACGTTCTTTTATCAGATTGCTCAACGGATTGGCGGTGAGGTGTTGATTGATTGGACTCGTCGCTATGGTTTTGGCCGTAAAAGTGGTATTGAGTTAGCTTCAGAAGAATCGCCCGGTTTGGTTCCTGATGCGGCTTGGAAGGAGCGGGTGTTAGGGGAAGGGTGGTATCAGGGGGATACGATTAATATGTCGATTGGCCAGGGCTTCTTACAGGCTTCACCGCTACAACAGGCCATGATGATGGCGGTTCCGGCGAATGGGGGTTATATGGTTCGACCCCATTTACGCAGTTTGGATGTGGATGTGAGTTATTGGCGTGAATCGATGAATCTCAGCCAGGACACGATTGATGTGTTGAGACGGGGCTTACGTCAGGTGATTACGGATGGCACCGCCACCAATGTCAATACCTCTGAGATTCCACCCTTTGCGGGAAAAACGGGAACGGCAGAAGCTCCTCCCCATCCCTCTCATGCTTGGTTTGGTGCTTATGCTCCTATGGATGACCCGGAAATTCTTGTGGTTGCCCTTGGGGAACATGCGGGTAAAGGAGGCGGGGCCTTTGCGGCGCCTATGGTGCTTGAGGTGTTAAAGGATTATTTTAGGGAAGATAGGCAATAGGGAGAAGAAGGCAATAGGGAGAAGGAGGCAATAGGCAATAGGCAATAGGCAATAGGGGGGTGGGGGTTAGTGGTAGGGGAAGCATTGACTGAGTTTTTCGTCTAGGGCTTTGAGGCTGCGCCAGAGTTCGAAGCCTTTGGCCCAGCGGCGGGAGGGGAGATGACCGACGGGGGCTTTGAGGCTGTAGGTGAAGTCGAGGGAGGGCGATCGCCCGGCACTGAGTTTCCAGCCGACGGTGGCGCAAAATAAGGGATAGTCTCCAGCCACTTGTTGATAGAGTTGCTGCTGAACCGTAAAGCCAAAGCGATCGCCCGAATGGAAGCGCCAGAGGTAGTCCAGGGTCTGTAAATCGAGGCAGGGGAGAGCTTCAATCTCCCGAGTCGCCAGATGACCCGCTGAGGTTCCTCGGGCGGCCTGACAAAGGAATTTATGGGTGAGGCGATCGGCGGTTTCCCACTGTCGCCGTCGTAGTAAGGTCCACAGTTCGCTGTAGTCTAACCCAACCTCTGAGGGTAGGGGAACATCGGGCGCTTTGTGAAAGAGTTGCTCAATGAAGGATAGGCGAGAACGCGGAGGGTTAGCTCGTTCGATAACAATCTCGGGTTTCGGCAGTCGAGGAGGGGGAACCGCTTTGCTGCGCGTGAGTCGGGGGGCGGCTTTGGGGGCAGGAGGTGGGGCCTTGAGGGCGGTCAGGACATCTTTGGCGGCATGAAAACGCTGACTGAGGGGGGTTTCCAGCAACTTGTTCAACACATCGGTCAGTTGAGGGCTGATATGATGGGTGAGGGGGAGGGAGCGTTGCCAATCCCAGCGTCCCCCAACGATGTCGTAGAGTTCTAAGGGGGAAATCCCGGTCATGAGACGGACGCAGGTTACCCCTAGGCTATAAAGGTCACTGGCGGGAAAGGCTTGACCCCGCGTTTGTTCCGGGGCCATGTACTCGGCACTGCCGACGGCGGTGTAACTGGACTCTGCGGGTTGCTCTTGGATGACTTTAACGACGCCAAAGTCAATCAAAAACAGTTTTCCATCGCGACGACGGCGCATGATGTTATCGGGTTTGATGTCGCGATGGATACTCTGCTGGCCGTGAATATAGTCTAAGACTGGCAACAGTTGCCCCAGGAGGTCGCGAATCTGGGACTCGTCAAAGGTGCCCGTATCTTGCAGTTCTTCGCTTAGGGTCTTTCCCTCAATCCACTCTTGGACGAGATAAAAATAGCCCTCTTGCTCAAAATGGGCAAAGAGGGTGGGAATTTGAGCATGTTGTCCCAGGCGATGCAGATTTTCCGCTTCCCGATGGAACAGTTCTAGCATTTTCGCCCCTAATTGGCCCTTTCGGTTTTGGGGATGCAGTTGTTTGACGACACAGCGGGGCCGGGAGGGTAAATCGTGATCAATGGCGAGGTACGTTTTGGCGAACCCGCCACGACCGAGGGGCTGAATGACTTGGTAGCGATCGCGCAAAATCAGGGCATGACCACAGCTTTGACAGTGTTGGGCGGAGTCAGGATTTTCGGGCTTAGCACAGCGACGATTGACACAATAGCTCATGGCCGGGGAGGGGGTTAGGCAGTTTCCTCCAGGATACTCGCTCGACCCCCCCATCTGGGCTGGTCATGTCAACATTACAACGGAGTGATTCGCAACTCGGGACTTACTTCAATAGCAAGGCCACTTCTTTAGCAAAATAGGTCAAAATCAGGGTAGCCCCGGCCCGTTTGATGCTGACGAGGGTTTCCAGCATCACTTTTTTCTCGTCAATCCAGCCTTTTTCTCCGGCGGCTTTAATCATGGCATATTCGCCGCTGACGTTATAGGCTGCGACAGGAACGTCGGTGACATCGCGAATTTGGCGAATGATATCCAAATAGGGTAAGGCGGGTTTGACCATGACGATGTCGGCACCTTCGGCAATGTCTAACTCGACTTCTTTAATGGCTTCGATCGCATTAGCCGGGTCCATTTGATAGGTTTTCTTATCGCCAGATTTGGGGGCGGAATCAAGGGCATCCCGGAAAGGACCGTAGTAGGCGGAGGCGTATTTAGCAGAATAGGCGAGAATGGCAACGTTGGTGAAGCCTTCATTGTCTAAGGCTTGGCGAATAGCCCCAATCCGTCCATCCATCATGTCGGAGGGAGCGACCATATCGGCCCCGGCCCGGGCTTGGGATACAGCCATTTTGGCTAAAACCTCCACGGTTTCATCGTTGAGGATATAGCCCGCTTCATCAAGTAAGCCGTCATGACCGTGACTGGTGAAGGGGTCGAGGGCCACGTCGGTAATAACGACTAAATCGGGGCTTTGGGCTTTGATGGCGGCGACGGTTTGTTGCACCAGTCCCTCGGGGTTATAGCTTTCGCTGCCGGTTTCGTCTTTTTTACTTTCGGAAATGACCGGGAATAGGGCGATCGCTGGAATCCCCAAGGCGGCAATCTCGGCTACTTCTTTGAGGAGCAAATCCAGGCTAAAGCGATAGCAGCCGGGCATCGACACCACTTCAACTTTCTGATTTTCCCCTTCCATGACAAACATGGGATAAATCAGATCGTTGACGGATAACTCAGTTTCCCGAACCATGCGTCGTAGGGATTCGTTGCGACGCAAGCGGCGGGGACGTTGGATCAGGTCGAGGACGTAGGACGATGTAGACATATTTGAAACGAATGAGGCGTTAGGGGGAAGTTGGACTAAAAAGAGATGTTAAGCTGTGATGCAACAAAGACGGAGGTTGTGCTTAGGGGCGATCGCCAATCATCCCGCTGATGGGCCAACCATCGAAGCATGGTACGTCATTGATGGGCACAGGGTAAACATTCCGTAACGTTCTGCAACATCCAGCAACGGAGCGGCCTCACACTCTTGAGAATCCTCTTCAGCATCCAATTCAGTAAAATGTGGAGCAGTGGCCCTTCATGGTTCTAGTTTGATGACCCCTACCGTCGATTATCTCCGCATTAGTCTGATTGATCGCTGCAACTTCCGCTGTCAATACTGTATGCCCGATGGCGACGAACTTGACTATATTTTGCAACAAAACCTCTTGACGCGCCAAGAACTGCTGAGTCTCTTGCAAGAGGTCTTTATTCCCCTGGGTTTTCGCCGCTTCCGACTCACTGGCGGCGAACCCCTGTTACGGCCCGACGTGGTGGCGATCGCCCGTGATATCGCCGCCCTCCCCGAGACAGAGGATTTAGCCATGACAACCAATGGCTTCTTATTGGCCCAACTGGCTCAACCCCTCTATGATGCCGGACTCCATCGCCTCAATATCAGCCTAGACTCCCTGGATGCCGATACATTTGACAAAATCATCGGAAATCGCGGTCAAAGCCGCTGGCAGCGCACCTGGGAGGGCATCCAGAACGCCTATGAAGTGGGGTTTAACCCCCTAAAACTCAACATGGTTGTGATTCCGGGGGTGAATGATGGGGAAGTCTTAGATATGGCGGCCCTGAGCCTAGAGCGTCAATGGCATATTCGTTTTATTGAATTTATGCCCATCGGCAATGGTCATTTATTTGAGAACAACGGCTGGGTGGCTTCGGAGACGCTACGGGAGCAAATCCGCCAACGCTGGGGGTTAGAAGCCGCCAGTGTCACGGGAGCGGGGCCAGCGGATATTTTTCAAATTCCCGGGGCCCAGGGAACCCTCGGCTTTATTAGTCAGATGTCCGAATGTTTCTGCGATCGCTGTAATCGGATGCGACTGTCGGCGGATGGTTGGCTGCGGCCCTGTTTACTCAATGAAACGGGGCAACTCAATCTACGTCAGGCTCTACGGGAGGGAGTCCCCCTCTCTCAACTGCGAGAACAGGTCCAAACCCTGTTACAGTTGAAACCCGAGATTAACTTCAAGGAACGAGATATGGGCAACAGTTCCGGAACCTATCAACGGACGATGTCACAAATCGGCGGTTAAAGGGGTCCAGGTTCTAAGCGAGTTCCGTTGGCGAAATCCCAGCCTGACTGGGTTTTCTTGCCCGCGAGTTGGACCTCCTGAAGTAACAAAAGCCCCTCTCCCGTTTGCACGACGGGTCCCACGTTTTTGAGAATTTGCACCACCTGCCCCGGTTCTCCCGACTCGGGGTTGAGGGAGGAGCGTAATTGACTGACTAAGGGGTCTGGAAGTTGGTCATAATACCGCTCTCCCAGCGGAATTGTGGCTTTCACTTTTAGAGATTGTCCTCGAAACTGAGTGACGGCGTTGGGGTAAAAGCCACGCACCTGATTATGGAGGGCGATCGCCGGCCGTGTCCAATCCAACTCATAATCCGACTTCTGAATCAGTCGTGCATAGGTGGCCGCTTCATCATCTTGAGGGGTAGCCTGGAGAGTTCCTGCGTCTAATCCCTGTAGGGTTTGGACTAGCAGGGCCCCACAGTCTTCAGCCAAACTGGCGGCCACATCCCAGGCATTATCCAGTAGCTGAATATCCCGAGAGGACTTCAGTAACATTGCCCCCGTATCCATCCCCACATCCATCTGCATGGTGGTCATGCCGGTTTGAGATTCTCCATGGTACAAACACCATTGAATGGGGGCAGCTCCTCGATATTTGGGTAAGAGGGAACCATGACCATTAATACAGCCGAGCCGGGGCATATCTAAAATCTCTTGGGAGAGAATTTGTCCATAAGCCACAACAAGGAAACAATCCGCTTGACTCTGTCGCAATTTGTCAAGGGTTTCAACATCTTTCTTAATCTTTTGCGGTTGCCAAACGGGAATCCCTGCCTCAACAGCGACGGTTTTAACGGGGGAGGGAATTAGGGTTTTGCCCCGTCCCCGGCGTTTGTCGGGTTGGGTGACTACCGCTGAGACATGAAACTCAGGATGCTCGATTAGGGTTTTGAGGCTGGGGACGGCGAATTGGGGGGTTCCCAGGAAGATGAGGTTCATGGATTAGGCAAAAGGCAAGAGGGGGGAAGAAGGGAACAGGGAACAGGGAACAGGGAACAGAAGGCAAAAGGCAAGAGGCAAGAGGCAAGAGATGGTAGGATGCGTCCCGGCATCAGTAGGGGTTTTAACTTAAGCCTATCGACTCAAACTTGCCGGAACGCATCATTTGGGCAATAGGGGGGTTAGGGTTTGACTCGGATTTCGATGCGGCGGTTGCGTTGGCGGTTGGCGGGACTGTTGTTCCTGGCGGCGAAACGACTGGAACCGTGACCGATGCTGACCCAGCGTAGGGGGGTGTCGGTGTTGCTGGCTAGGTATTGTTGCACTTGTTGGGCTTGTTCAAAGGTGCGATCGAGGCTGGCCTCGAAATCGTCGCTGGCGTCGAGATAGCCACCAATATATACGGTTGCCCCTTCTAGGGTTTGTAGTTCGTCGAGGAGGCGATCGAGGATGGTGGCTCGGGTGGGATCGAGGACTTCGCCACTGTCGGAGAATAATACGTCACTCGGTAGGGTTAGACGCAGGGGCATTCCTGGGGTTAGACGGGGGGGGACGGTGGCTGGGGGCGGTTCGACGAGGGATTGAAGCTGGCTTAGGCGACTGGAGACGAGGGTGATTTGTGATTGGAGTTCCGCTTTTTGGGCCTCGAAATCTACGCCGTCCTCGTCGTCTTCGGGGGAGTCCTCGGGGGTTAACTCGGCCAGTTGACGATTGAGCTGGGTGATGTCGTCTTGTAACTGAATAATGGCCTGTTGCAGTTGCATGCGATCGAGGTCGGGGAGGGTGGGTTCAGCGGTTGTGGAGGGCGGGGGTGGGTTGGTGATTTGGCGAATTTGCACTCGCCAGCGTTCGCTGAGGGGCTTTTCGGGATTGGTTTGGGGGGATGTATATCCAAGGACTAAGCCGGCTATGACTCCAACGCTTAGACTGACTCCCAAGGTGAGTAGACGAAAGACTAAGACCACGATCGCCCCCAGCCAAGAGCCAGATGTGGGTGCAGGAGATGGGGCCGAGGCACGATTGGCCCGACGACGATCGCGCCGGGAGCGGGCAGAATTGGAATCGGGAGGAGGAGATTGAGTCATGGGGGTTAACGTCGTCCATCCCAGGGGCCAATTTGGATAGTTCCTCCTGGGGTAAAGACCACTCGAAACTCAGCAACGGGAACTAGGGTAACCCGATCCTCTTGAATCTCAACGCCGGCGGCTGGATCGTAGAGGGGGCCAATGGGCAGTTCTGCGAAATAGCTTGAGGCCGCAGCGGAGAGGGGTTCATATTGGGTGATGGTGCCATCTTCGGTGACGGCGAGACGATAGTCTAAGTTGCGATCAAAGACAGGGATCTCCTCCCATTGATCATAAAGGGCATCCCGCACGTCAAAAATGAGTCGATCAATGGTGGCTACATCGGTAATGCGGGGAATGGCTCCGGGGGGACTGGGATAGCCATCCCAAGGACTAACTTGCAGCACGCCATTGGGTCGAAAGACGACTCGAAACTCAGCTAGGGATTCCACCTCAGCCGTCCCTCCGGCCACGGGGAGGTATAACAAGTCCGATAGGGGAATCTCCTCCTGGAAGTCCCCGGCGCGATCGCCCTCGGGCCGATAGCCGACAATTGCTCCATCTTCCCCAACACTTACCCGATAGACTAGGTCGTTTTCAAAGGTCGGTGATGTGGTCCAAGCCTGGTCTATGTCATAAAAGAGCTTATAGCGTAAGGCCCCTAAGAGGTTGGGGTCGTCAATGGTGGGGACGGTAGCTAATTCAGCCCCATCGAGATTCCCCTCGCCATCGTTGCCCCCGGGAGGGACACCTGTTGCGTTGGGGCCATTATCACTGACCTCTTCTGACTCGACTACACCGTCCCGGGGGGGGTCAACTTCAGGAACGGGTAAGGGGGACAGGGCTAACGCGGCGACCACGAGACTGGATAAGCCCAGGGCTAGGGGAGCGGCCCGTTGGGCGACCGGTTCCTCGTTTTTGGCTTGGCGACGGTTTCTTGGCAGAAGCTTGAGATGGCGATCGGGGAGAGTCTGGCGATCGCTCAAGAGCTGATCCACCACATCCACCACATCAAACAGTTGCAGGGTGGTTAAATCCAGTTGTAAGGGGTCTGTGCCGCTTTCGGGCGATCGCAGATTCAGCCGATGCAGTCCGCCTTCCAAGGGGGTTAGGGTGACCCAGGATTTCGGAGATTCCACCGCCACTTTCCCCATGCCCAAAAAACTTTGGGTGTAGTCACTGATGGCCGCCGTTAACTCATCGAGAAACTCCTGGCCGCCGCTGAGGGCATCGGGTTTGCCCACAACATGACATTCCGCGCTCACCAACACCGACAAGGGCGATCGCGCCGATCCATTAGACCCTGAGGACCCATTGGGGTCATCCAATCCCTCTACAATCAGGGTACATCCCGGTAAACTATACTTGCGCCGTACAACCATCAGATTTCTCCATCAAACAAACTCACCCAAAACCGAGTTAAGCCAGCGGTTCCAGTACAAAATAGTAGCTTTTCTAACAACTCAACGGCCAGATTATCGAGTTTTTCGTCCGTGTCGTAAACCATCACCGCCGAGCGTCGAGGATTCATACGGCTGCGGAAGTGGGCCCGGAAGCGGGAGAGATAAAAGGCTAACTGAGGGTTTTTATCTAGGGGGAGATGTTGTTCCCGCAGTTGCTGGGCCTCTTTATTCAGCTGCCGCAATGGGATAGTCATGGAGCGGGCCAGGTAGCAGATGATAATCGTTAAGACCTTGGCCTCCTCTTGGGAGAGGGGACGGCGACGACTGGCCCGCCGTAGGGGGTTCGTGTTACGGATACGCCAGACGGTGACGCGATCGCTCAACACGGAATTGAGTTCCAACTGGCGAGCCAAACTGAGAATTTTCTCAGAACCGCTCAAATCCAGCGCTTCAATCGCCAACAACATCAAATCCAGTTGGACACGAGTACGCCGAGAACAGCCATGATGAGTGACTGGCATATCCGGCAATTGCTGTTGTCGCAGCAGTAGAGTGGAATCGTGTGTTTCGAGAGGATTGGAGACCATGAGGCGCGAAGCTAACAGGTAACGTGGTTAGGGGGCAATGACTGGCTCATCAGAGCAACCGCTCAAAGCTAGATTATTACATTCTGGGCGATCGCCGGCCGTCCAGGGCAGTTTCGGCGTCCCTCGGCTAAACCCGGATGGCTATACTTTCCTGATAGGATTTGTGGAGACTGATGTCGATGTCCCCAGTCTTAGGGGGATCACTCATTGGCCAGATATAGCCGCCATTCATCATTATGGATTTACAAGCTCTCATCCGCGACGTTCCTGACTTTCCCAAACCGGGAATTCTCTTCCGAGACATCACCACCCTGCTGGCCAATCCCGAGGGACTCAAGATTGCCCTTGATCGCCTGGTTGAACAATGCACTCCCCTCCAGCCCGATATTATCATTGGCATGGAGTCCCGTGGCTTTCTTTTTGGTGTGCATCTAGCCTACCAACTCGGGGCCGGCTTTGTCCCCGTGCGGAAACCGGGAAAACTGCCTCGGGCCGTTCATACTGTGGAGTATGAACTGGAATATGGGAGCGATCGCCTAGAAATCCATCAAGATGCCATTCCCGAAGGCGCACGAGTTCTGATTGTCGATGATCTTATCGCCACTGGGGGAACCGCCAAAGCCACTGCCCAACTGGTGCAACAGTCAGCCGGAGAACTGATTGGCTTTGCCTTTGTCATCGAACTCAACGCCTTAGCTGGGCGGGAGCAGTTACCTCAGGTTCCCATTGTGACCTTAGTTCAGTATTAAGATTGAAGGATTAAGGTGAGTCGTTCCCGGTCGTATTCTGTCCCTTGCAACCCTATCTCCTGTCTATGGCTTCCCCTCAATCCACCTCCAGCAAATCCCAGCCTCCCCTAACTCAGCGTCTGCTGCGGCTGTTTGAGAATGATACGTTACTCTACATTCTGCAACGATTGGGGCAAGGACTCTTAACCTTGTTTTTTGCCTCAATTTTATGTTTTGCCGTGATGCAATTAGCCCCTGGGGATTTTCTGGATACCTACAGCCAGAATCCCACGGTTTCCCAGGAGATGCTCGATGATTTGAGGCGACAGTATGGTTTGGATCAACCGCCGGTGACGCAATATTTCCTCTGGTTAACCTCCATTGTGACCCGAGGAGACTTTGGCTGGAGTCTGATGTTTCAGCAAAATGTCACGACGCTCATCAGCAGTCGGGTGGCGAATACCTTACTTCTCTCGATTTTTTCATTGATTATCACCTGGAGTATTGCCATCCCTTTGGGAATTGTGGCCGCCGTGCGCCAAAACAGCACCCTAGACCGAGTGTTACGAGTGGTCAGTTATGGCGGACAGGGGTTTCCCAGTTTCATCACGGCCTTGTTGCTGCTGATTTTGGCTCAGAACTTAACGCCTTTGGTTCCTGTGGGGAATATGACCAGCGTTTTTCATGAGGATTTATCGCCTGTGGGCAAAATGTTGGATATTCTCTGGCACGCTTTCTTACCCACATTAGCTCTGAGTATTACCAGTTTTGCTGGATTACAGCGGTTGATGCGAGGGCAGCTATTAGATGTCTTACGACAGGATTATATCCGCACTGCCCGCGCCAAAGGGTTACCGGAAAATAAGGTCATTTATGTTCATGCCTTACGCAATGCCATTAACCCCCTAGTTACTCTGTTGGGGTTTGAATTTGCTGCCCTATTGAGTGGCTCATTTATTGCTGAATTTTTCTTTAATTGGCCGGGCTTGGGTAAACTGATTTTGGATGCGTTACGGGCCCAAGACCCCTATGTGGTGATGGCGGGGTTGATGATGGGGGCAACCATGCTCATTGTCGGGAACTTGCTGGCTGACCTATTACTCAAAGCCGTTGACCCTCGGATTCAATTAACCGATAGTAAGTAAGAGAGAGCGATGTTATCTCAAACCTATTATGTCCTGCGATCGCAACAAGATGGGCAATATCTCGCTGCCCGACCTGACGCAGAGGGCGATCGCTATTTGTTGATGTTCACCGAACATTTTGACGCTCTCAGTTACGTCAACCGCTTTGCCGAAGAGTATAAAGAGCAACTCGCCGTAGAATCCCTAGCAACTCCCACCCTAAAAACTATACTTCAGCGGTGGGGATATGCGGGATTTGCCCTCGTGCGCGACCCACTCCTGCCTCGTTTAGAGTTTTTAACAGCGACTTGATATGAAAATCGAATCAATTTTGATTGATAAATTCAAACGGTTTGATGAGTTGTTTATCTCCTTTAAAAATCAAACGTTAGCAGAAGTGAGCAATCGCTTCCTAATTTTAGGGGATAACGGGACTGGCAAAACCACAATCTTGCAAGCGATCGCTCTTCCCCTTGCGCTTGCCACTAAAACGATTTCAGATTTAAATGAGTTTTCTTGGAGTGGTTTCTTAGCCAGCCGGTATTATCAATGGGGTATCCCAACCTTAGAACTAGAAGTGTCTTTATCTTCCCAGGAAATCGAATCAACACAGCACATCGCTCAGCTTTGGTATGATTCATTTCCGCCAAAATTTCGCCCCCCTAATTTTGTGCTGCCGGGTGATTCCAAACAGTTAAAAATCAACCTTTATGGGGAGTATTGGCGTGTGGGTGAAGACAATAGCTTAGAAGAACGTTCTCAACTTTTGGGTCGATACTATGCTCGTAATCTTGTTAAAATAGCACGACAAGATCCATCAGTTTGGCAGTATTTTTCCCTGTCTGATTTTGCTAAACTGCCCGGGGTATTTTGGTTTGACCAATTCCGTAATCTATCATACCCTCCAAAACTTAACGATCAGGATTTAGCAGAACCAAATGCTCAGAACAGTTTACCTAAAACGGGGGTATCTCAGTATCGAGAGTATTTACTAAACTGGTTTGAACGGCAAAATAATCAGACGGAACTAGACCATCCTCAAAATTATTTAATGGTATTAGAGAAGCTTTATCAAGCTATTTTTACCAGTCGCTCGATTCAAGGTGCGGAGCCATTACTACAGTCAGGAGATTCTCGTGATAATCAGAACTTTTTTCTATTTAGTGATGGCAAAAAGAGCTACGATATAGCAGAGATGTCTGCGGGAGAACAATCCGTTTTGCCAATCTTTTACACAATGGTTAGACAGCACATTGCCAACTCCGTTGTCTTGATTGATGAAATCGATCTAAATCTACATCCTCCCCTAGCTCAAACTCTCACCAGTCAACTTCTTAAGCTTTCCGATAACTGCCAATTCATTATTACAACTCACTCTGATGCCGTGAATGATATTGTGGGCGAAGATGATACCTATCGCCTCCCTGGAGGGTCTTTATGCCTGTAGGAAATCTATACTGTGAGGGGTCGAAGAAGAGTTTAGATATCCGGGTTCTGCAATCAATTGTTTTGGGGACAGGCTGCCGGGTAATCCCTAGCTTTGAGCGTTCTGGCGCAAAATTCACCCATTTTTTAACCGTTTTTTCAGGGAAAGATTTATTGGCTGCGATGGGTTCTGACTTAATGCAGATGGGTTTGGGAGAACCTGGACAGTTTTTAGCCCGCATCCTCAGCCGTCTGGAGACATCCCCGGAACCTGTTTGGGAGTGGTTGGCGGAATGGCAAAGCTTAAGGGAGGCGATCGCTCAATTTCCTGCCCTATCCTGAGGATTGAGGTCGATGGGATTTATTGATTCTCCAGGCAAGTGGGACAATAAAGGTAAAGTGCGTTAAAACCATCAATCTCTATGTCCTTCTCCCAATCCACCCATCCTCAGCCCCATCCCCAGACCACCCGCCTCACCGTCACTCACCTTTTGGAAACCACCCCTAACCCCTCTCAAGCCGGGGCCGATGTGCGTCACGGCTTGCAACAGATTCCCAAAACCCTGCCCGCTAAATACTTTTACGACGATCGCGGTTCCCAACTGTTTGAGCAAATCTGCGATCTCCCCGAATACTACCCCACCCGCACCGAAACTAGTATTCTACACACCGCCGCCCCAGAAATCGTCGCCCTCACCGGAAACAGCGAACTGGTGGAACTCGGGAGTGGGAGTTCTCGTAAAACTCGCCTACTCCTTGACGCCTATTCTCAATCCCTTCCAGATAAGACAGCGTCCCTCATTTATCGTGCCATTGATGTCAGTGGTGGCATTTTGCAACAGAGCGCTCAACGGCTACTCCAAGATTACCCTCAACTCCAGGTTCAAGGTCTCGTGGGAACCTATGAAGAGGCTCTCGATCACCTCCCCCCCACAGAAGCCGACAGCCGCCTATTGCTGTTTCTCGGCAGTACCCTCGGCAACCTCAAACCCCAAGCCTGTCAGCAATTTCTAGAACGTGTTAGCCAGGCCCTCCATCCCGGTGAGTATTTTCTCTTAGGGGTTGACTTGGTGAAGCCTAAACCCATCTTGGAAGCCGCCTACAACGATGCTCAAGGGGTGACTGCTGAGTTTAACCTCAATATGTTGGCTCATCTCAATCGACGCTTTGAGGGCAACTTTAATCTGAAACAGTTTGAACATTGGGCCTTTTTTAACGAAAAAGAGTCCCAAATCGAAATGCACCTGCGCAGTACAGTCCCACAATCGGCTACCCTACGCCAGTTGGATTTAACTGTAGACTTAGCCGCCGGGGAGACGATTCAAACGGAGATTTCCCGTAAATTTAAACCATCTGAAATTATTGAAACCCTTAAGGGGGTTAAGCTTGAGACACGGCATACCTGGCAAGACCCTCAAAACAGGTTTGCGGTTTTGTTAAGCCGCCGTTGTCCGTAACGCATCTTGACGATCGCCGAAGTGACTCGCCCAGGCTCTAATCTTTCATCAGGGCCGCTACAACAGACATAAGTTGTTGTAACGCCTTCACCATGAAATACCGTAAAACCTTCACCCTGAGTTTTCTAACCCTCGCCCTGTCTCTCGGGGCCTGTAATACCGTCCCGGAAAACCCCATCGCCTCCCATGGGGCCAATCAGGAATCTCCATCGGAACCGGTTAATTCACCAGACCCCGGACCCAGTCCCTCTCCTCCCCCAACGGAATCCCCGCCTCCCGCCTCGGAGGATGAGGAGGATTCGCTTGCTGTCTCTCCACCTCAAGATACGCCTTCTGCTGATGAGTCGGCACCGGCCCCCTCCCCGCCACCCCCCTGGGAGCAAAACTTACCGGAGGTGGCCACCATTGAAGAGACGCAAGTTGGCGATTTGATGTGCTACGTGACGGTCACTGATTTACGGGGGAATACTTCGGTTATCGGTGCCGAGTATCAAATTTGCGATAACGAGGACCAATTTTTGCGACAAACCTTAGGATTGGCCTATACGGAAAGAACCGTCGCCGATTGTGAAAGCAATGAACCCTGTGGACGCACTCGCCAAACAATGCTCCTCTCGGATCTGATTAGTATTGGCAAGGATTGGTATGTCCTCAGTGATGGAACCTGGCGGGTTATGGTTGGACAAATGGAAACTTGGGATGGGGTCAATAATACGGGGGAGTTGACCTATTATGGTTGTGATGATGAGAATAACTGTCTCGCCCTAGAAGGAGGGGTCGTCAGTTGTCGTCGGGGGGTTTGTGGCTACGGTTGGGAACAGGGTGACTATCTCTATTCCCTGGCTACCCCCATTGTTGAAGATGGCGGCGCACCGGCAACGTTACGGGTGTTTCATCAGGGAGAGGAAATTCTCACTGTTCCCAATATGGAGGTGGTGAACTCCAAAATTAACCCCTCTTAAGGGTAGGTGGTTTGAGGGGATGATGGTATTAAACGGCTTCGCAATAGCGTAAAAAGCCCTTGGGATACAGGGTTAACTCTCCTGAACGGAATTTTTCGATTTCGACCCAACGAGCGATTTTTTTTCGTTTCCCTTCTAAAAAGGGGACCGTTTCTCGCTCGTAAAAGGTTTTATCAACGAAGTCACAGCGATACAGTTGGATAACTTCGTGACCTTTCTTGCCTTTATACTCGAAAATATTTTCGATACAGTCGAGATATTTGATATTAGTTAAATCCGCTTGGACTTCTTCTTGAAATTCTCGTTTTAAGGCAGCTAAGCTAGTTTCTAGGAACTCAACGCCGCCCCCTAAGGCGCGATAAAATTCCGTTTTATTTTTGGGGTCATAGCCTTCGGATAAAAAGAGACGATCGCCATCCCGAATCAGTCCCAGGGCGATGACGCGAATGGAATTATACTTACCCATGTTGGCCTGTTTAGCTTAGTTATAGTCGGCAAATTGGGCGGTATGAGAACTGGGAATGGGCCAGTCCTCATTTTCTCCGCCGATAATCAGACGGGGGATGCTGACATAATCTAGGCTGAGTTGACGCAGGGCGTTAATTAGCACATCTAGGGCGATCGCATCACTGGTTCCTAAGTCAAACCAACAACGTCCCCAGTTTCCCTGATACTCAAACTCACCCATATTGTGCATCAGGGCCAGGATAGCGCCGTGGTCGGGGCGATCGTTGTAGTCCATATAACTGATATCTAACCCTTCCTCCTGTACTTGTAGATTTTCGGCGTTGAAGCCGCCCAGTTTCCCGAGGTAAAACCAGGATTCAAACAGTTGTTCGAGGTATTGCTGTTCGGCGGGGGAGGGGATGTTGTCGAACTCTAGCCAAAACCAAACGTCAAAGGGATTATATTCACGAAACTGAACGTCCATAGGGCGATCGCACTCGGGGGTAACTTGAGGTCAACTACCTAGCTTACCGGTTTGAGGCTTGTTCTGCATCCACCCGTCGCTGGGCCTGATCCCGTTCCCGTTGGATTTGGCGGACTAATTCCGCCGGAAGTTGCTCTCGCATCGCCAGGGCCCGATCAAACCAGGGGAGACTGGAGGCGCGATCGCCACTATCGACATAAATCTGAGCTTTCAGATACATAATCTCAGGATTCTCGGGGGTGAGTTCCAAACTGCGATCGACGGCGGCCATGGCTTCTTCAAAGCGGTTGAGATCCCGAAATCCGACAGCTAAACCTCGTTTCGCCAAATATTCCGGGGCCGCATAGGTTTGCAGGCGCTCGATAGGCCGTTCTGGATTGGAAAAGGGTAAGTTCGTCGCCAACATCAAATCCATATAGCCTTTAATGATGTTGAGTTCGGGATCTTCTGGATCAACCGCTGTAGCGCGATCAAGATGGCGGAAAACCTGTTGTAACTTCGACAGGGCCGTGGGAACTCCCCGCACCATCCCCTCGTTTTTGAGAGCGTAGGCCCCTTCTAAGAAATGACCGACCGCAATATAGATATTTCCCCGTAAGGGATCTTGATTGACTAAGGCCTCGGCCCGTGAGCGAGTGAGGGTGGCGTAGTCTTTAAACTCACTGGGGAGATTATCGGGGTCTTCCAGATACACTAATGAGGCCCGCATAGCGTAGAGAATCGGGTCCACACTGGCTTCAGATAAGGCTAATTCCACCTGCTGAGCCGCCAGGGGATAGTTGCCAACCCGGAAAAAGGCTTCAAAGGCCTGTTCCGTGGTATCACTGATATTACGGGGGTTTTCACGGCGGAACGGGTCGCCGGCCCAGGCGGGGGTGAGCCAAGTCCCTAGGGCGATCGCCACCACACTGACGCTTCCCCCTAATCGCGATCGCCAGCCAAATTGTTTACTCATAGTCATCGGGGCGTTTTCCAAAACTCGTTCCAAAACTCTGATCTCTAAGTATAGTTCAGGGGATTCAGTGCCGGCCCAGCTTGGGTTCCCCCAATCATTCCGGCTCAGGCCCCCCACTCAAGAGAAAAACATCAGATAGGCGATCGCCCATCTGATGAGTCAAGCCTTCACTAGCCTCTGAGACTGATCCGGAGACTCAGAGTTCCGCCCCCAAACCTGAATCAGCCATCAATCCAGTCTGAACCGTTCACGATTGCAAGCGGCGTTTCGACTCCCGTTCAAACCAATCAATAATCTGCTCCACCGTAATCTGCGCCAGAGGCTGTTCCGTCTCCTGGCAAATCTGCACCAGAGGCTTCTGAGAGGCCACCACCAAATTACTAAAGAAGGTGGCAAAACTCGCATCCACATCCACCTGTGCCTGAATCGTGGCATCCTGTTGAATCCAATCCGCCACCTGGTCTGGGGTAATCTCCTCCGCTGGGGTTTGGGTGGTTTGAGAAATTTGCTGAAGTGACCTTAGTGCATAAATTGCTAATCTTGTCAAGAACTTTTCTTGCGAGGATAACAGAGCAGCATCAACCTTAGCCGCTTCATCCGGTTGTAAAAACTCAACCGTCATCGGAGAGGGAGTAGTCATAATGACATCAAACCAGGCACATCTGGTTTTAGGCTATCCCAAATCCGCCCCCTCTTCCCTAACCGGCCTGTTCAATCAGATAACCGCAGCGATTTTCCCCATCAATCATCCAATGAGTCCGCTGCACCTGACAATCCGGCAACGCGCGGGCAAACATATCCAACTCATGGCTACAAACCGTCGGGAAAGACTCCGCCACATTGGAGATAGCGCAATTGTACTCCGCCACCACAAACCGGGGCCCTCCCTTAGCGTCAGGTTCCAACTCCACCAGTTCCGCCATATAGCCCTCCTGGCGGCGCAACTCCACTAAATTGGCAATCCGTTCCCCCAGGGGAGCTTCTCCGAGTTGATGGCGATAGGCCATGGCTTTACGTTGCCATTGTTTCTCCAATACCTGGCCAACTCCATCTTGGCCCACCGTTTCCGCCAGAGTGTCCAACAGGGACACCGCAAACTCATCATAATGATGGGGAAAGCGGGCACGTCCGGCGTCCGTCAGCTCATACACATGTTGAGGACGGCCCATCCCCACCTGCACTGAGCCATGTTGAATTAACCCCTCAGCCTCTAAGTCCTTCAGATGTCGTCGAATGGCCTGGGGGCTAATCTTCAGTACCTCAGACAGCATCTGAGCCTTAGCCTGACCCTGTTTGAGCAAATAATAGAGGATGTCGTCTTTCGTGGATGGATTCTGTGTGGTCGCCCTCATGTTCCTTATCCCTAACGCCAATACGGCAGTACAATCGGCAGCGTATGATAGAAATTATGTCTTAGACTTTGACAACTTGCCTGTTGCTAAAGTAACCTACAACTAGGGATATAAACAACAGCCAAGTTGCTTTAGACTCCATTATAGACAAAGACGTTTATCAACCCTTCCCTATGACTGCACCCACCAACCCCCAGCAGGCAACCGAAAAAAACCTAGATGCCATGCGGCGCTTCTCCGAACAGTACGCCAAACGGACGGGGACTTACTTCTGTTCAGACTTAAGCATCACCGCCGTGGTCATTGAGGGGCTAGCCAAGCATAAGGATGAGTTAGGTGCGCCTCTGTGTCCCTGTCGCCACTACGAAGACAAAGAAGCCGAAGTTAAGGCCACCTATTGGAACTGCCCTTGTGTCCCCATGCGGGAACGCAAAGAATGCCACTGTATGCTCTTCCTCACCGAAGATAACGACTTCGCCGGGCGGGAGCAAAACATCACCAACGAGCAGATTCGCGCTACAACCAACCAAGTCTAGGGCAGACCCTCCAATCTGCTGACCCCTGGGGAGATGTCCCCCTCCCCTCCCACCTTCACTCAAACCCATCGCGCAATCAGAGATAACCAGCCATGAGTGCCAGCGTCAAAACCCTAGTTAACCAACCCTACAAATACGGTTTCACCACCGATATTGAAACCGACAGTATCGCACGGGGACTCAACGAAGATGTCATCCGTGCTATTTCTGCCAAAAAGAACGAGCCGGAGTTTATGTTGGAGTTCCGGCTTAAAGCCTATCGTCAATGGCTGAAGATGGAAGAACCCAACTGGCAACACGCCAGCTATCCTCCCATTGACTATCAAAACATCGTCTACTACTCCGCCCCCAAGGTCAAAGACGAGAAAAAGAAAAGTCTCGACGAGGTTGACCCGACACTCCTGGAAACCTTCGAGAAACTGGGGATTCCTCTGTCGGAACAAAAGCGTCTGGCTAACGTAGCGGTGGATGCGATTTTTGACAGTGTCTCCGTCGCCACCACCTTTAAGGAAAAACTGGCCGAAGCAGGCGTCATCTTCTGTTCCATCTCCGAGGCGTTGCAAGAACACCCGGAACTGGTGAGAAAATACATGGGTAGTGTGGTTCCCGTCGCTGATAACTACTTCGCCGCCCTCAACTCCGCTGTCTTCACCGATGGGTCTTTCGTCTTTGTTCCCAAAGGCGTAACCTGTCCTATGGACCTGTCTACCTACTTCCGTATTAACAACGGTGAGTCGGGACAGTTCGAGCGGACTCTGATTGTCGCCGAAGAAGGGGCCTCCGTGACCTACCTCGAAGGCTGCACCGCCCCCATGTTCGATACGAACCAACTCCATGCTGCTGTGGTGGAACTGGTGACCTTGGACGATGCGGAGATTAAATACTCCACCGTGCAAAACTGGTTCGCTGGGGACGAAAATGGTAAAGGCGGAATTTACAACTTCGTCACCAAGCGGGGACTCTGTAAAGGCAAAAACTCCAAAATCTCCTGGACTCAGGTGGAAACTGGGTCTGCGATTACCTGGAAGTATCCCAGTTGTGTCCTGGTGGGCGACAACTCCGTCGGTGAGTTCTACTCGGTGGCCCTAACCAACAACCTGCAACAGGCTGATACGGGAACCAAGATGGTGCATATTGGCAAAAATACCAAAAGCACGATCATCTCCAAGGGAATTTCCTCTGGGAAGTCCAAAAACAGCTATCGCGGTTTGGTGAAGATGGGACCGAAGGCGGATGGGGCCCGCAATTATTCTCAATGTGACTCGATGTTGATTGGGGATAATGCTGAGGCTAACACCTTCCCCTATATCGATGTTCAGAACAATCTGGCCAAGGTGGAACATGAAGCCTCGACCTCTAAGATTGGTGAAGACCAGTTGTTCTATTTCGCTCAACGGGGTATCTCGGAAGAGGATGCGGTGTCCATGATTATTAGTGGGTTCTGCCGCGATGTTTTCAATGAGTTACCCATGGAGTTTGCGGCGGAAGCAGATAAACTTCTGAGTCTGAAGCTTGAAGGCGCTGTGGGTTAATTGAGTCTGGGTTCCGTCATTCGTTGGGGTGGCGGAACCACGTAGGGGCAATCCCTTGTGGTTGCCCGAGTCCACAGAGTTTTTTTGAGTTTTTTGGTGAGATAATTAGAGATGGAAAACTCTGATTTTTCAGAGAATTTAGAAGACTTTGAAGGCGATTATCTTGAAACGAACTTACAGTTAAAACTGGCTTCGATGAAGTTAGAACTTTCTCAAGTGGAACAAGAAGTTCAGGCAATCAAAAATTTGTCAACTAATTATCCACAGAAGAGCAAGCGGATCATCAAGATAAAACTTAGAAGTCTTCATGACTATTTCGAGAGCTTGCAAGAAGAAGCGAAAGAGTGTCAAGACGTAATCAATTCTGGGTTTACTCGGCTCGATAGCTTTGATGAGGAAAAGCCCTAGACCTCTGAACGAAGTTCAGTTCAATCCAAACTATACCCCCAATTTACCACCACCAATTCTCAAGCATTACCTTTGAATTAAACCACCATGATTGTTGAAAATAGCGACGTTATTCTTTCGGTTAAAAACCTCAATGCGACCGTTGAGGGAACGCCAATCCTCAAAGACCTGAATTTGGAAATTAAGGCGGGGGAAATCCACGCCATTATGGGACCGAATGGGTCTGGGAAAAGTACCTTTTCTAAAATTCTCGCCGGACATCCCGATTACGAGGTCACCAGCGGTGAAGTGATTTATAAGGGGCAAAACCTGCTAGACCTCGAAGCCGATGAACGGGCGACGGCGGGGGTGTTCCTGGCGTTCCAATATCCCATTGAGATTCCTGGGGTCAGTAATTTGGACTTCCTGCGGGTGGCCTATAACTCCCATCGCAAAGCTAAGGGATTAGAAGAAGTCGATACCTTTGATTTTGAGGATTTGGTTGAGGAAAAACTGGAGATTGTGAAGATGCGGGCGGAGTTCTTGAACCGCAGCGTCAATGAGGGCTTCTCCGGTGGGGAGAAAAAACGCAATGAGATTTTGCAAATGGCCTTGCTGGAACCCACCTTGGCGATTCTCGATGAAACGGATTCTGGGCTGGATATTGATGCCCTGAAAACCGTTGCCGGTGGTGTGAATCAGTTGGCTAAGCCGGATAATTGCACCCTGATGATTACCCACTATCAACGGTTGCTCGATTATATTGTTCCCGATTTTGTCCATATTATGTATGATGGACGGATTTTGACCACTGGGGATAAAGATTTAGCCCTGAAACTGGAAGACCAGGGTTACGATTGGGCGATCGCCGAATTTGCAGCGGTGGGAGTGTAAGACCATTATGAGTTTGAAAACAATCACCAAAAACAATGTGACGTCCTTGGCTGAGTTGGTGAACCTGCGTCAGCCCGTGCTGAGTGATGGCGAGGTTCTCAACCCAATTCGCGATCGCCACCAGGCCCGCCTCCACGAATTGGCCCTCCCCACCACTCGGGATGAAGCCTGGCGCTTCACGGACTTATCGGCCCTAACTCAAGTCAACTTCACCCCAGCCCCCAGCCTCAGCCTGGAGGCCAGTCAGATTGAGTTAAACCAACTTCCCGAAGCCCCCGAGAGTCGTGTCGTCTTCGTCAATGGACGCTACAGCGATCGCCTCTCCCAACAAGAGGCCTTACCCGAGGGCCTCTATGCGGGAAACCTCGCCAACCTTCCCCCGGACCAAAAAGCTAAACTGGGAGACTACTTGGCAAAACAGCCGGGCCAGGAAGAAGTCTTCACCGCCCTAAACAGTGCCAGTTTCCAAGATGTAGCCGTCATTTGGTTGCGTCGTGGAACGGTCGTGGACGTTCCTCTGCAACTGTTGTTTGTCTCAGTTCCCGAGGACTCGGCCATGCTGACGCAGCCGCGCTGTCTGGTGGTGGCTGAGGCCAACAGTCATCTCACCCTCGTCGAGGAGTTCGTCTCCACCGTTGAAGGCTGTCCCGATTCCCAGGCCATGGCCTATTTCAACAATGCGGTGACGGAGATGTGGCTAGAGGACAATGCGGAATTAACCCATGTGCGTCTACAACGGGATCATGGGTCTGCCTTCCATATCGGCAAAACCGCCGTCACCCAAGCGCGAGATAGCCGTTACGCCTGTCATACCCTGAATTTGGGGTCGCAACTCTCTCGCCAAAATCTGGATGTCTATCAAACCGGGCCGGGAACCCAAACCACTCTCAATGGTTTAACCTTAATTGGTAAGGCCCAAACCTCCGACATCCACAGCACGGTGATTTACGACCATCCCCATGGAACCGTGAACCAACTCCATAAATGTATTGTGGGAGATAAAGGTCACGCCATCTTTGATGGTCGGGTTGTCGTCCGCAAAAAGGCCCAACTCACCGACGCCAAGCAACTCAACCGCAATCTCTTGTTGTCTCCCAAGGCCCGAGTCAACACGAAACCCCAGTTAGAGATTGTGGCGGATGATGTCAAATGCAGCCACGGCGCCACCGTCAGCCAACTTGAAGCGGACGAGGTATTTTATCTGCAAAGTCGCGGCTTAGACAAAACCACCAGCCAAAATCTCCTAGTCGATGCCTTCGCCGCCGAAATCCTGCAAGAGATTCCCGTAGAATCCCTACGAACGGCGATCGGCCAATGTGTCGCCTGTCGCACCATTAGTTATTAATAAGTAAAGGTAAGGGGCAAAGATGCCTCTTACCTATTGCCTGTTGCCTCTTGCCTTCTTCCCCCTATGACCCTCGCCACCGCCCAAACCCTAGCCGATCGCACCCGCGCTGACTTCCCGATTCTGCATCAGGAGGTCAATGGTAAACCTCTGGTGTATCTGGACAACGCCGCCACCTCTCAAAAGCCCAAAGCGGTGATTGAGGCCTTGTCCCACTACTACAGTCAGGATAATTCCAACGTCCACCGTGGCGTTCATGCCCTCAGTGCCCGGGCCACAGATAACTATGAAGGGACTCGGGATAAAATCGTCCGTTTTATCAATGCCCAGTCTCGCAATGAAATCGTCTTCACCCGCAATGCGAGTGAAGCGATTAACTTGGTGGCCTATTCCTGGGGTATGAATCACCTGAAGGCGGGGGATGAGATTATCCTGTCGGTGATGGAACACCACAGCAACTTGATTCCTTGGCAAATGGTGGCCCAACGGACGGGGGCGGTGTTGAAGTTTGTGGGCTTGACGGAGACTCAGGAGTTCGATTTTGAACAGTATCAGTCTCTGCTATCGGAAAAGACGAAACTGGTGGCGGTCGTTCATGTCTCCAATACCCTCGGCTGTATTAACCCGGTGAAGGAGATTGGGGAACTGGCCCATCGCCAGGGGGCTAAGGTTCTCATTGATGCCTGTCAGAGTCTGCCTCATATGCCCATCGATGTCCAGGACCTCGATTGTGACTGGCTGGTGGGTTCCGGTCATAAAATGTGTGCGCCGACGGGGATTGGTTTTCTCTATGGCAAATTGGCCCTATTGGAGTCCATGCCGCCCTTCCTGGGGGGTGGAGAGATGATTGCGGAGGTGGAACTCAACTCCTTTACCTGTGCTGAACTTCCCCATAAGTTTGAAGCCGGAACCCCGGCGATTGGGGAGGCGATCGCCCTGGGGGCAGCCATCGATTATCTCATGGACATCGGCATGGAGGCGATCGCCGACTATGAACATGAACTCTGCCGCTATCTCTACGAAAAACTCGCCACGGTCCCCGGCTTAACCCTCTACGGGCCCAACCCCCAAGCCGACGGCAGTGGACGGGCCGCCCTGGCCTCCTTCACCTCTGCCGATGTCCATGCCAACGACCTCTCAACCCTTCTCGATGAGTCAGGAGTGGCGATTCGCACCGGACATCACTGCACCCAGCCCCTGCACAAACTCCTTCAACAAACCTCAACGGCCCGGGCCAGCCTCTATTTCTACAACACTCACGCCGAGATTGACACCTTCGTTGCCAGTCTCACAGACACCATCAACTTCTTTCAGAGCATCATGGGGTAGAACGAGGGGCGCATAGAAATAGTGACACGCCCCTGGTAGTCTTCGTGGGGTGGGTTAGATATCTTTCTCGCCCAACTCACGAATCATGTGGTCAAACGGCTCATCGATGAAGCTGGTTTCAATCCCGGCTTCGGCGACTTTTGCCTTAACAATCTCTTTCAAGATACCGATACCGATGACGGTGGGGCCAATCGCCACATTGAGGGAATTATAGGTTTCTCTCAAACCCGCCAACACCCGCTCATCGAGCACATCCGTATCACCAGCCACCCAAGAATAGGTGGCATAGCGCAGATAATAATCCATATCGCGCAGACACGCCGCATAGCGACGAGTCGTGTAAGCACTCCCACCGGGGCGAATCAGCTCAGGCTGGTCGCTAAATAGCGTCGAGCCAGCTTCTTTGACTACCGCCGCCGCTTGACCATTAATCAGGGCTGCGGCTTGAACCCGAGCCGTCCCCGTCTCAAAATAGGACTTCAGACGGTCGATCGCCACACCATCGAGATAGCGGCCCGTAGAATCGTAGTTTTTAATCAGCGTTGTAATTGCGTCTTGCATGAAATGCCTCTTCGTTATAAATACTGACCGATGGACTATAGCGTACCCCACCCTCTGAACATGAACGTCAAGGGGAAGGTCACTGGGAGCCACTGGACTCGGCTTCCTCTAGTATTATTCCGTCCTAGCCGCACAATGTTTAGAAAACTCAACAATCTTTCATAAATCCTGGGCCCCATTTCCCGGATGCAGGGCCATATCCGGGAAATTTCTGAGATTTTTCGGAAAAAATGTATAAACCATTACAAATCATCGCCACAGCAATCTCTAGGATGAATCAGATATTCGTCAGGACCTAGCCCCACCCCTGCGTGCGTCTTCCACGTACCGTCCGGAAAAGCAACGACTGGCAAACTCGAACGATTTTCGCGATTATAGGGAGAAGTAACCCATGCCTGAAACGCCACAAGACGTCCTGAAAATGATTCAGGATGAGAACATCGAACTGATTGACCTGAAGTTTGTTGATCTATTCGGAATTTGGCAGCACTGCACGTTCCACCGCAGTCTCATCGAAGAAGAATCCTTTGACGAGGGGATTGCCTTCGACGGCTCAAGTATCCGGGGCTGGAAAGCGATCAACGCT
This sequence comes from Phormidium yuhuli AB48, assembly GCF_023983615.1. Taxonomy (GTDB): domain Bacteria; phylum Cyanobacteriota; class Cyanobacteriia; order Cyanobacteriales; family Geitlerinemataceae; genus Sodalinema; species Sodalinema yuhuli. The sequence goes on from NZ_CP098611.1 coordinate 1,491,804, forward strand.
TCAGATATGTCAATGGTTCCTGACGCAAGCACCGCGTGGTTCGATCCCTTTATGGATACCCCCACCCTGAGTATGGTCTGTTCCATTAAGGAACCCCGTACCGGCGAGTGGTATGAGCGTGATCCCCGGTCCCTAGCGGCTCGCGCCTTAGAGTATCTGCAATCAACCGGAATTGGTGACACCGTCTACTGCGGGCCTGAGCCAGAATTCTTCATCTTCGATGATGTTCGCTACGACCAGAACGAACATGAAGGCTACTACCATGTGGATTCCGCTGAGGGGATGTGGAACTCGGGACGGAGTGAAGACGGGGGAAACCTAGGCTTTAAAACGGGCTACAAGCGCGGTTACTTCCCTGTTAGCCCGTCGGATACCCTACAAGACATCCGTACGGAAATGCTCCTGACCATGGGAAATTGTGGAGTTCCCATTGAGAAACATCACCACGAAGTGGGAACCGCCGGTCAGTGTGAACTGGGGATTCGTTTCTCCCCTCTGATTAGTGCTGCGGATAACGTGATGACCTACAAGTATGTGGTCAAAAACGTAGCCCGCAAATACGGCAAATCAGCCACGTTCATGCCCAAACCGGTGTTTAACGACAACGGGAGCGGGATGCACACCCACATGTCCATCTGGAAAGACGGACAACCTCTGTTCTTCGGTGATAACTACGCCGATCTGAGTGACTTAGCCTTATACTTCATTGGCGGCCTACTGAAACACGCCCCGGCGGTGTTGGCATTCACAAACCCCTCCCTGAACTCCTATAAGCGTCTGGTTCCTGGGTTTGAGGCTCCCGTGAACTTAGCCTACTCCCAAGGAAACCGCTCCGCCTCAATTCGGATTCCCCTAACCGGTTCCAACCCCAAAGCTAAACGGCTTGAATTCCGTTGTCCTGATGCCAGTTCTAACCCCTATCTCGCCTTTGCCGCCATGCTGATGGCCGGTTTGGATGGGATTCAGAACAAAATTGACCCCGGCGAAGCCCTAGATGTGGACATCTACGAACTCAGCCCTGAAGAACTGAGCAAAATTCCTTCGACTCCGGGTTCCCTTGAAGGTGCATTAAGTGCCTTGGCTCATGACAGTGAGTTCTTAACCAAAGGTGGGGTCTTTACGGAAGACTTTATCGACAACTACATCACCTACAAGCTCGATAACGAAGTCAACCCCATGCGTCTGCGTCCCCATCCCTTTGAGTATATGCTCTACTACGACGCCTAAACGCTTCAGCTTAGCTGGAGTTCACTAAACTCTCTTCACTACCAGATAGACTGCCCTCACTGCAACGCAAGTGAGGGTTTTTTTAGGCTAACCCACTAACGCACCTGGCGCTACACTGAGTCTGTAGGTAGGCTTGCTCTTCTGATTTCATAGGTTTAGTGATGTCGTCGTCTCAACTCCTCGATACTCGGACAACCCATTTCGGAGACTTAATCCGCAATGGTAAAATTTATCGGGTCCCCACCTTTCAGCGAGACTACTCTTGGACTATCGAAAATTGGGAAGACCTCTGGCAAGATATTGAGTCGATTTATCACGATTCCCAGAGTAGTCACTATATGGGAGCGATTGTCTTACAGAACTCCCCGGACTCGAATCAGGAATTTACGATTATTGATGGCCAACAGCGGCTGGCGACTTTGAGCATTTTGGCGATCGCCATTCTCGATAAACTCCAAGACTTAATCAACCAAGGACAGGCGGTTGAGGAAAATCGGGAACGTCAAGATATTTTGCGGCGAACCTATTTAAGTGATAAAGACCCCCGTTCCTTACGCTATTCAAGCAAATTACTGTTGAATGCCAACGATAATGATTTTTATCAAAGTAACTTAATCAACTTACGCAAGCCCAGGAATCAGCGACGGCTCACGACATCTAATAAACTGCTTTGGCAAGCCTTTGAGCATTTCTCTAAATGTTTAAATGGGCTGACTTCGGTAGTTAGAAATGGAGAAGAGTTGACGATGTTCCTAACGGATGTCGTTGCTCAACGTTTAGTGTTTATTCAAATCAATGTTCAAGATGCGCTCAATGCGTACACTGTCTTTGAAACCTTGAATGCGCGAGGAATCGAACTCAGCACCACCGATTTATTGAAAAACTATTTATTTTCTCTATTTCAGGGACCCGATGATTTGCGAGAAGCTCAACGGCAATGGAAACGGCTCATTGATACGGTGACGATGCGAAAATTTCCAGAGTTTTTGCGTGACTACCTGAGTTTATCCCAAACCGGAGTGCGGAAAGATAGACTCTTTAAAACAATTCGTCGTGCCGTTACCAATGCAGAACAAGCATTTCATTTGCTGGATGATTTAGAGCAGTATAGCGACCTATTTGCTGCCCTCGGCGACTCTCATGATGAACTGTGGCGAGAGACTCCTAACGGCCAGCCTTATATCCGAGAACTCCAGCTTTTCCGAGTAAAACAGGCGTACCCAACTCTATTTGCCGCCTATGTCAAGTTGGCTCCCTCAGATTTTGTGCGGGTGTTGAAACTTATTGGAGTGTTATCCTTTCGCTATCTTGTGGTGAGTCAACTGAACCCGAATGCGTTGCAGAGAATTTATAATGAGGTGGCGATCGCCATCATGAACCATGAAATCACCACCCCCCGAGAAGTCTTCAAGGCTTGTCGTTCACTGTACGTCCCCGACGACAAGTTTAAGCAAGACTTCGCCATTTTAACAATATCGACCAAGAGACAGAAAAAACTGGCCCAATACATCCTAGCCAAACTCGAAGAACAGGAGTGCGGTCATCCCATTGAGCGTGATAGTTTCTCAATCGAGCATATCCTCCCCGAATCAGCCAGCGAGAGTTGGCGGCGAGCGTTTACAGAAACTCAACTCGACGACATGACCGATCGCTTAGGAAACCTGACCCTCTTAGAACCGAGTTTAAACCGTGAGCTGGGCAATCAACCCTATGACGTGAAGCGGCAAACCTACCCCCAAAGCCGCTACCGCTTAACCCAGAGCATTTTAGCCCAAGACTGGACAGCGGATAGCCTGGCTGATCGCCAAGCCCATTTAGCGCGGCAGGCCGTTGAGATTTGGCAGGCGGATTTTAGGTAGAATAGACGAGCTAAACACTTCGTCGAACAAGGCATCAACTGTGCGTATCTCACTCAACTGGTTGCGAACCCTCATTAACATTGATCTAACTGCGGACGACCTGGCCCATCGCCTCACTATGGCAGGGTTTGAAGTGGAGGAGATAGAAGAGCGCAGCACCTGGGCCGAGGGGGTGGTTATCGGTAAAATTGTCGGCATCGAGCCACATCCCGATGCCGATAAGCTGCGAGTCTGTCAAGTCGATATTGGCAGTGGGGAAGTGCAACAGATTGTCTGTGGTGCGCCCAATGCCCAGGCAGATATCTACGTTCCGGTGGCTACCATCGGCACGAAGCTGCCCCAAGTGGGTCTCAAGATTAAACCGACCAAACTGCGGGGCGTCCCCTCTAATGGCATGATTTGCTCTCTGGAGGAAGTGGGCCTAACCTCCGATATTGACGGGATTCATATCTTCGCAACGGGGGATGAGAAGGAGTTTCAGGCTAAGGTGGGGGCTGATGCTCGACCGTTTCTGGGACTCGATGACTCGATTTTAGACTTGACGGCGACGGCGAACCGGGCTGATGCTCTGAGTATGGTGGGTGTAGCTCGGGAAGTAGCGGCGTTGACAGGGCGGACTCTGACCTTACCCCAGGCTGAGGTGGCTGAGATTGCGCCTCAGGCCTCGCTGACCGTTGAGGTGGCTGAGAACAAGGCTTGTCCGGCCTATCTTGGCACGATGATTGAAGGAGTAACGATCGCCCCCTCGCCAGATTGGCTACAACAACGACTACAGGCCGCTGGCGTGCGCCCCATTAACAATGTGGTGGATATTACCAACTATGTGATGTTGGAATGGGGACAGCCGTTGCACGCCTTTGACCGCGATCGCCTCCAACAGCTCACCGGTCAAGATTCCCTGACGCTTGGAGTTCGTTACGCCAAAACGGAGGAAACCCTGACGACCCTCGATGGCCAAGAACGACCCCTGCAAGACACCAATCTACTGATTACCGCCAATGACCATCCCGTGGCCCTAGCTGGCGTCATGGGAGGGGAAGAGAGCGAAGTCCATTCAGGAACCACTAATTTAGTCTTAGAGGCGGCCCTATTTGACCCCGTCGCCGTGCGTCGTTCTTCTCGCGCTCAGAATTTACGCAGTGAGTCCTCCTCACGCTATGAACGGGGGGTCAACTTCGCGGAGTTGGAAACCGCCTGTCAACGGGCGATCGCCCTCATCCGGGAATTAGCTGGCGGAACCCCAGTGGCCCAAGCTAAAGCCGATTCTCGCCCCGATTTGGCTCAAACCCTCACCCTACGAGTGGCCCGGGTGCGCCATGTTCTCGGTCCGGTGCATCTGGGGGATGAGATCGGCGACCTCCCGGAAGCGGATATGAAACAAATCCTGGAACGCCTCAACTTTACGGTAACCCCCACAGATGAGGCCGGAGTTTGGACGGTCCAGGTTCCCCCCTACCGTCGCCGGGATATTGAACGGGAAATTGATTTAATTGAAGAAATCGCCCGTCTCTATGGCTACGATAATTTCTGTGAAACCCTCCCCAAACAGGGAACTCTAGGTCAGCTTTCCCCGGAATTTGCCCTGACGGGACAGTTGCGGGAAGCCCTACGGGGGGCAGGTTTGACGGAGTTAATTCACTATTCTCTGGTCAAACCTGCACAAGAGCAACAAATTTGTCTGGGAAATCCTCTCTTTGCTGAGTATTCGGCCCTGCGGACGGAACTTCTCCCAGGGATGATTGATGCGTTTGAGTACAACTTGAAACAGGGAAATGGGTCGCTTAATGGCTTTGAGATTGGGCGAGTTTTCTGGAAAGAGGGAGACAACTATCAGGAGAAAAACCTGGTGGCGGGGATTCTTGGGGGCGATCGCACTCAGGGACGTTGGTTACGGTCTGGGAAGGAACAACCGATGTCTTGGTTTGAAGCCAAAGGGGTGTTACAAGGTGTCTTCGATCGCCTAGGCTTAACGGTGTACTATCAAGCCGATGCGGGAGATGAACGACTCCATCCTGGACGCACCGCCTCGATTTGGTTGCGGGGTCGTCAATTGGGACGCTTTGGCCAGCTTCATCCCCAGTTACGTCAGGAGCGGGAACTCCCCGATGAAGTCTATGTGTTTGAGTTGGAGTTAAGTTTACTCCTAGAGGCGCTCCCGTCGAGTCAGGTTCCCAAGTTCCAACCCTTTTCGACGTTCCCGGCCAGCGATCGCGATTTAGCCTTTTTCGCTCCCATTGATGCAGAAGTCTTGGAGTTAGAAAAAGCGATGAGTCGGGCTGGGGGTAAATTGTTGGAGTCCGTGGAACTGTTTGATGAGTATCGCGGTGAGTCGGTTCCCCAGGGCCAGCGTAGTTTGGCCTTTCGTTTAGTCTATCGGGCGGGCGATCGCACTCTCAAGGATAAGGAGGTGGATACGGCTCATCAGAAGGTGCGCGATGCGATCGTCAAGAAGTTCAAGGTAGAACTACGGAGTTAGTCTCGGGCTGGACTGAGGGGTTTAACCCCTACAGTCCAGGCTCAGAGCGATTTCTCCATCTTGACAATCTAAAATCTCAGGTCATAATAGTCAGTAGAACTACGTAGAGTTGGGGTGCGTTCAATGGCTCAACTTGCATTACCTGAGAGTTTAGGGGGGGCGTTTCGATGTTTGTAGATCCTCAAGTGATAGAAGCGGCGAAAACTCCCAAAAACCAAGAATCATCAATCGGTAACTCCGGCATTAACCGATGGACTCCCGATCCAGATTTTGGAAGACCGATTACAGACCCAACAGTCATTGAAAGAACAGTTAGGGTAACCCGATCAGGGGGATCTTATCGAATAATCTGGCGGGGGGATGAGGGTTATTTTGCCCAGGGTGAGGTCAGTTATTCTCCTATTACCGAGTCATTTAGAATTAGAGAGTATCCACAACACCACTTCGACGACTTTACGGGCATTCCGAGATACCAGATCAATGGGGATAGCGTCCGTGCGCGAGATGACACGGACTTAGATGAGAGATTCTCATACCCCGTTACCACAGACCGCCTAGATCGCTTAAACCTTTTCATCTATACCTCTGAGGGAGACGTCTTAAGTGGTGTTCAGCCGGAGAAAGAGACCTGGGAGAGTCTGGGGATAGAGGTACTACTGTCCGAACCCAGGAATTTGACAACTCTAATGATTCAGACTCCTGAAGGCTATAGCGTTAGGGTTCAGACTCATCTAGATGCGGAAGCTGAGCCATCCCGCCTGGTTAGTCTGGAACAGGATTTGCCGGAGAATGGCTCCATAAGACTCGATGAGGGGGGAACTTTAGCTTTAATCAAGCGAGATCCCCTGACAGGAATGCAATTCGAGGAGTTCTTTGATGCAGATTTCTATCTGGCTAGTAACCCTGATGTGGCGAGTGGGATAGCGAACGGAGGGATGGCTGATCCTCTTACCCATTTCCAACGTCATGGCCAATTTGAGGGTCGCAATCCTAACGCTTTCTTTGATACCGCCTTCTACCTGGCCAGTAACCCCGATGTGGCGGCGGGAGTGGCCGAAGGTTGGGTTGAATCGGCGGCGAGGCATTTTATTAACTATGGACAATTCGATTGGCGATCGCCCAATCCGGCGTACAGTGATCTCGCCTATTTGGTTCGCAATCCTGAAGCCTTAGATGCTTTGGCCTCCGGAGACTTTACCACCCCCGTCGCTCATTTCTTGCAAGTGGGCCAGGCCCAGGGATTCTCAGCGGTTCCCTTTGCTTAGTTTTGCCCAAGGCCTCGCCACCGTCTGAGCGATCGCCCTAAAATCGAATAAGCTGTAGCGAGATGGTAAGGTCTTAGGAGCGTTTCAATGGTGGAACAGGAGTGGATTGATCAAGGAATCGCCCAGGCGAAGATGGGAGATTATGTTGAAGCGATCGCCGCCTTCAGCCAGGCCATTGAGGCTAACCCCATTTCGGCGATCGCCTATCGTCAGCGGGGTTTGGCCTACTACGATGCTGGACGCATTCATGATGCCATCTCCGACTACAGCCAGGCGATTAAATTACATCCCCAGGATTTCGCCGCTCATTATGGACGGGCGATCGCCCGCCTGGCCCTGAAAAACTACACCGGGGCCCTCTCCGATATCGAGGTGGCCCTACGAGTCAACGCCCAACACGCCGCCGGACAACGGTTACGGGGAACCCTCTGTCGTAAACTCGATGATATCCCCGAGGCGATCGCCAGCTTCAAGCAGGCAGCACAACTGTATCTCGATCGCAAGGATAAAGAGAATTGCCAAGCCTGTCTGACGGCGATCGCCCAAATCAAACCCCAGTCCCGACTCACCCCACCCCCATCTCCCCAAACCTCCCCCCCCACCGCCATGGCCAGCATTGGGGATATTTACGGAGAACTCCTCGATCGCATTCGTCGTGGCCAAGTCCAAAGTGCCCTGAAGGACTTAAACTGGGTTCTGCAAGCGGATGATGGAGATGCTCAGGCCCACTGCTGTCGCGGCATGGCCTATCTCAAACTCGATCAACCGGAAAATGCCCTCAAAGACTTTAATCGGACTCTAAAACTTGATCCGGACCATCCCCTGGCCCTGCGGAATCGCGGTAAAATTCGCTTCCAACTCGGGGATCATGCTGGGGGGATGGCGGACTTTGAACGAGCCTTGCAACTGAACCCCGATGAGGTGCTGATTTATGTCGCTAAAGCCAATGCCTTTCGGGATGTGGGGGATTATCAGCAGGCGATCGCCCTCTATAAACAGGCCCTGGCCCTCGATGAACACTGTGCGTCCATTTATCTCAATCGGGCCCTGGCCTATACCCGCCTCGAAGAAACCCGCCAGGCGATCGCCGACTATCAAACGGCCCTCTCTCTATTTAGCAAAGCCGACGACTGGGATAACTATAACAACACCCTCAAAAAACTAAACGGCTTGCAAGCCGGATTCTCCCGTTCCACCTCTTCCCCAACCCCCTCCACTCCCCTTAATCTCCCTCAAACTCCCTCCTCTCCCCGAAAAGAACGCTTACGGATGCTGGTGGGGGGACATTGGGAAATTGCCGAACGCTTACTCGAACAGGCACGCCGTTATTATCCCAATCAATCGGAAGAGTGGTATGTCGAAAAAGTGATTCAAGACTTAGAACGAAACTTTGAGTAGCTAGCTTAATTGTAATTTGAGTAATAAACTGGAAAATGTGACAGTTTCCAAACTGTCCTCAGGTTCTGTGTCGGAAATAATCTATCCGGAGAATGAGAGTAACGGGGCGCATACTACTGATGTAGTAAAAGCGGGGCAACACCCAGGGGTATCAACCATGAAAAGTGCGCCAGAATGCCCACGTTGTGGGAAATATAGCATTGTCCAGCAGAGTGACACCCGATGGACTTGCCTAAACTGTGGTTTCTCCAAAAACTTATCCCATCATCACAGCAATGACTCTGATGAAGAGTCTCAAGATGGGGGCTGGTTTAGTATCTTTATCTTAGTGGGGATTCTCTTAATCGTGATGGTTCAGGTTGTTGAGGGACAAGAACTTCCACAACAGCATCGGCAAATATCAACTCCCGTCGTTCCCCTCGAACAGGTGTAGTGATCAACTTATCCCAGGCATACCCGGTCAATCTATAGCAATCCTAGGGAAGGTGGGGCAAAAGAAGGCAACAGGGACAACCCACCCCCAACCCCGACCCTGGAGAAGTTCAATTGCGACAACTGGATGCCAAGCTGCGGACAGTTGATTAGAATGAGGGGGCGAGAAGAGAAAAAAGGGACGAGTTACGTCCCTTTTTTTTTACTGGGCTACTGTGAGTTTTAAGTCTTTTCAATTAGGACGTTTCTGATTGCCCTAAACTTTTTTAAATAAAGAAGAATCACCTTTCTCTTGTCTTAGTTTAAGTGTTCATCATTAACCGTAGATTGGGGTCACAGTTAGCCGCTTCACAGGCCCCAATACTCACCCAGGAACTGGTTCCATCCTGCCAATGTTCTTTCTTCCAAATGGGGGCAGTATGTTTGAGGGTATCGATGGCATACTGACAGGCTTCAAACGCCTCACTGCGATGGGGACAGCCGACAACAACTAGGACACTAATCTCTCCCACGGTTAGCTTACCAATGCGATGATGAATCACAAGGGAGCGGATTTCGGGCCAGCGTTGTTGAATCTGAGACCCAATTTGACGAAATACGTGTAAGGCCATGGGTTCGTAGGCTTGATATTCCAAATAGTTCACCTCTTGTCCGTCGGTGTTGTCTCGTACCATGCCAGTCATGATAACCATGGCACCATTGCCTGAATCATCGGCCGGTTCATAGGCATCCCTTAGAGTCAGAGGGGCAAATTGGATGGCAAAATTGGTTTTCATAGCAAGATGACAGGACATTATGAACGTCGGTAGTTGAACCAGGCTTGCTGGAAATGGGTTTGGCGGGGATGGGTTGTTTGCCAGTGATGATGCCACAGTTGCAAGAACGCAGCAAAAAGATCCTCGTCTGGGGGGGGGATCTTGGCGAGGGCCTCAATGGGGGCTTTCTGTCGCATCAACAGGGCGATCGCCTGAATCCACTGAGGGGCCCCATCCCCTAGGCTATGGGCCCCGAGAAGTTGTCCTGAGGGGCTGACAAGGAGTTTGGCAAATCCTGAGAGAAGACCCCGCCGTTGGCTTGATTCGAGTTGATAGAGAGGTACGGACAAGCTGATGAAGCCATCGCCAAATTGATCTTGGGCTTGAGGGGAGGTCAAGCCGACGGCGGCGATGGGGGGGACAGTGGCGATCGCCCGGGGGACAGTGCTGTACTCAAGGGAACGCCGACGGAATCTCAGCCCATTGTGGGTCACAACTTGCGCTTCATATCGCTCCAAGGGGCGATCGCAGTAGCCCCCCAAGATGGAACCACAGGCGTAGAGATGGGGTTGGCTGGTTTCTAAGCTGGGGCTGGTTTTAAGGGTGTTTTTGTACCATTTTATTGGTAATTTGTCAAGTCCAATTCCACTTAAATCTCCACCCCAGGGGGGAGCGAGAATCAGGGCTTGAGTTTCTAGGGCTTGATGTCCGGCTTGCAGCCAAATCTGACCGTCAATGTCACGAACTTGGCTAACGGGGGTCGCGGTATGGACCTCAACCCCGGCCGCTTCCAGGTGAGCTTGAAGGAGTTGCCCTAATTGGGGATCTTCTTGGGGTAAGAGCTGGGATTGGCTCAGTAGAAGTTGCACGGAACATCCCAGACGGGCCAGGTGTTGTGCGAGAACCATTCCCTGGGGATCTGAACCAACGATAAGGAGTTGCCCGGGGAGGGGCTGGGTGAAAAGGGGCTCTAAGTTGTTCAAGTTGTAGTGGGGAACCGTCTCGATGCCGTGAATGCCGCAGGACTGAGGCGTGGGAGAGGGAGCCAGGAGATAACGGCGCGATCGCAACTCCCGAACCCGGGGAGTTAGGTGCTGTTCCTTGAGGCGTATCTGTAACTGGGGCTGGCAGTCAAACGCGCCTTGACCGAAGATGACATCGACGCCTTGCTGGGCCAGGGTGGCAGGAGATCGGAGAATGGCGAGATTTTCTGCCTGTTCCTGAGCGACGCGCCAAATCTCAGCTAAGTCAGTCCCCGAGGGCTGTTGCTGAAGTTGAACTAAAGCCAACTCACTGCACAGGCGTTGCCGATCTGTTCCCCCTGGAGGTAAGACCCAAGCCACCCGCGCCCCCCATTGTGCCGCGAGGGAGACAGAATGAACGGCAGCATCACTCTCTCCAAGTACCAACCAATCATAGTCAACTGCCATGATCCTATCCCCCTTGAGTCGCCCGCCAGTCTTGGGCTAATTGCTGAATTTGAGCTTGTTCTGTAGGGGAGATGCGCTGGAGATGGCTTAACATTAAGTTCATACGTCCGAGGCCTTTGAGGCGATCGCGGTGTCGGAAGAGGAAGTCCCAATAGAAGATATTAAAGGGACAGGCATTGTCGTTGCTGCGGGAGCGGCGATCGTAGGAACAGCTTTGACAGTAATCACTCATTTTATGGATATAGTTAGCGGAGGCGGCATAGGGTTTAGTGGCTAAGCGTCCCCCATCAGCAAACAAGCCCATCCCCAAAACATTAGGTTGCATCACCCAATCATAGCCATCAATAAAGGCCGCGTGAAACCAGGCTTCTACCGCTTGCGGGGACAGGCCGGCAATGGTGGCAAAGTTGGCCAAAATCATTAAGCGTTGGATATGGTGGGCATAGCCGCTACGTTCAACTTGTTTCAGAACCTGATGTAGACAATTGAGATCCGTTTTGTCGGCATCCCAGAAAAACTCGGGAAGGGGGGTGTGATGGTCGAACCAGTTGCTCTGGCTATAGTCGGGACCAAAATAGAGATAGAGTCCCCGCATATATTCCCGCCAGCCGAGGATTTGTCGGATAAACCCTTCCACACTCGCGATGGGCAGATTTCTCTCGCGGTAGGCAGTTTCAGCGGCGCGGATGACTTCTAACGGCTGAAGGAGGCCCAGATTGAGATAGGGGGAGAGTAGAGAATGCCATAGGGTTTCCTCCCCCGTTATCATGGCATCTTGATAGGGGCCAAATTGGGGCAGGTGTTCTTGGAGGAAATCATCTAGGACGGCCAAGGCTTGCGATCGCGTTACGGCCCAAGTAAAGCCCTCGATATCCCCATAATCCCCCTCTTGAGAGATCTGTTTAACCTGTTGTACCACCGCCTGGGTCACGTTATCGGGGGCAAAACTTAGGGGTTTGGGAGGCTGTAACTCTCCTTTAGGGGGTTGACGGTTTTGTTTATCATAGTTCCAGGTTCCCCCTTCGGGTTCCTTGCCATTCATCAACACCTGAAAGCGTTTACGACTTTCCCGATAGAAAGATTCTAACAGTAGGGATTTGCGGGAACTGGCCCAATCAACAAACTCCGTTTGACTCCAAAGAAAGAGGGGATTATCCAGGAAAGTTAGGGGACAGGGAAGTTCCAGGCTTTCCAGAATCTGTTTAAACGGGAAGTCTTCCGGCTCCATGAGCCAGACCTGTTCGAGGCGATAGCGTTGAATCCAAGCCTTCAAGGGTTGAGTAAAGGTATCCTCCGTGCAATAGGTGACATCCCAGCCTGCCTGAGTGAGTTCAGCGGCGAAGTGACGCATGGCCGACCAAACCAGCACCAGTTTTTGGCGATGATAGGGGCGATCGCGGGCAAAATCTAGGGACTCAATGAAGAGAACTGGGGGACGAGGGGATAGAGTGAACTGCTGTAACGCAGGATGGGCGAACGAGAGTTGATTACCAAGAATCCAAATACCAGGGGTCATGGCGAGGAGCCAGCGGAGAGAAACATCCTGGCCAGGATACCCTGATCAACTGGTTCCGGGGGGAATTATACCGATGATACCGTTGTTTCTCCGTAGAATTGCTAGACTAACCAACAGTTCCTCATGGGCGAGCGATCGCCGGGGGTGCAAACGACTCACGTTACCCGTTCAGTGTTATCCGTATGTCTGAGGCTTCCCAACTTCACCCCATGCCAGCTAACCCTAGCCTAGAGCAGTCGACGACCCGTTGGCAGTCCCTACGGCAGATGATATTACAACCGAACATCTTGGCGATCGCCATTTCCTTGGGACTCCATGGAGCCGTAGCTGCCGCCCTGCCGCTGATGGGGGTCAATCAAGAGTCGGAAGGGGAGCGCATTCTCGATAGTAACGTCGTCGAACTGAGCGCCGATGAATTAGCCTTTTTTGCCCCCTCAGCCACTCAAGAGTTTGGAGCTGGATTAGGCTTTAATTTTGAGCGAGAATCTCATTCCACAACCCCCCCCTCTCTCTCCAATAGAGCCACCTTTCCCCCGCCCCCCCCAAGTAGCTCTGGGGAACATAGCCGCTCCTCACTTGAGCAACGCTGGAGTGATTGGGATGATACAACCTCCTCCCCACCTCCCATGAGTCAGCGGTATAATCCCTACAGGTCTGCTAGACCGGAGCGCTCTGCCGAGAACAGTGATGAGTCCCGGGCTTACTATGAACATCAGATAGAACAACTGCGGCGCAATAGGACTCCCCCTCCAGATGACTCAGCCGAGACAGACACGGGGTTGAGTGAACGGGAACATTTAGAAGAGAAAAAAATGGCCGCGTCCTCCGAGCCGTCTGATGCCGACGTAGGAGTGTACGAAGCAGTTGAAGAAGACCCCGGTGACAGCGGAGAGATGGCCCAGGCCTACGGTCCCTCGGTTGAGCAGATGGCTCCATTGCATCAGTGGCGACGGTCGCTTTTGGATGCCAATCCTGATTTAGGCGGGGAACTCCCCGTTGTAACTGGACGAGATCCCCAAGTCTTTGAGATCCGGTTACCCCACCTACCTGCATATCAAGAGTTTGCGGGAGATTCTGTGTCTGTAGGGGTTCTGGTGAGTCCTGAAGGAGAGGTCCAGGAGATCCGACCCTTATCTGACTTATCGGCAAATAAGCAGCTAATCTTCCCACTACTCCTCAATGAAGCCTTTAATCACTATCAGGGATTCCGGAGCTCTGAACAGTTTCAAATCTATTGGTTCTCCGTTCAATTTCTCCCAGCAACCCGATCAGAGGAAGTCGAACAACCGGATTTAGAACCCGAACCTGACGCAGTCAGCGACCCTGAAGCGGAAACATTCACATCGGCTCAGGACTTGGAAAAAGTCCGGCGCTATCTTCTGCCCCTAAAGCTCGGGGAAGCGGCTCAAGGGCGTTTGGGCGCGTGGCTTGATGATATCGAAGTCCGTTGGAGCTTACCCGAGGAGCCTTCCCTATTGATTAAACAGGACATCCCTACCTCAGAGTTAGATGAACCCCAACGCCTAGCCTTTGCCATCCTAGTGGATGAATCTGGCAACCTCCGAGAGCCAGAACCATATCCCTTGCAATGGACGGAGAATGAGCAATTAAATCACTATGCTCAGCAGGTCTTAGCAGAGAGCTTGGCTCAAGGAGAGTTAGAACTGCCAGCCTTGGGGGAGGTTGTTGCTGATGTAGTGGTGGTTGACCTGATTCCCACCGACAGCGCCTCACCGGCGATCGATTCGTCCTCCTTACCTGTGCAAGCCCCTGAATCGTCCCTGAAATAGTAGGGGCCAGGAACATTGCATGGCCTCGCGAATTGGCACTTGGAGTCCCCATCTAGATTTGGTATAATCATGAGGGTGCCTTCATCTAACTCTAGCGCCATTGTCCAACTCTATCGGGGTTGATACCTTATGCCTTTGCAACATCTCCCCAATTCCATCCACCGCTTTCGTGCCCACCTAAGAACCCTTTCTAACCCTTCCATTTGGCTCTCCATTATGGGGGTGATGCTAATCTTGGGCGTAGCCTGGGAATATGTTGACCGGCGTGGCGTTCGTCAAGCCATGGCGGACTTTTCCTTGGATGCGTTCAATACCGATGACGACCCTTCAAGATGGCGGGGGGAAATTTCCGGGGAAGATGCTCGCATGGCTGCGGATATCGATAGTTCCGACGTCTTACAGCAAATTATCTCCCAACAGGGAACTCCAGTTCCGGTAGCCCAAACCCAGTCCGACTCAGAGCGGCAGAACAACATCAGCCGCATTCTGGAGATTCTAGCGAATCCCGAAGCAGCGGCGTCTTCTCCACAGGGGAATACTGAGGGAGATACAAGGGCCTCCAATAACACCGCCTCGTCAGAATCAAATCTATTTCTTCAGGGTTTGGGGTTGGATGACAGCTCGAGCTCATCTTCATCGAGAAGCCGGCCTCAAGAGTCAGAGAACGGGACGTTGAATCAGTTTTTAGCTTCAGTCAATGGAGATTCTTCCTCTCCAGCGGTGCCTCAGCTGACCCCGATGGAACAGGGGTTCCAACAGTTAGCGAATCCCCGAACCAGTTTTTTAGGACTCATGCAACCCCTCTCCAGTTCACAGCCAGCTCAGGAGCGGGAGTTACAGGAGCGTGAGGCCCGTAGCAATGGCCGTAATGGGTCTGAAACTGAAGGGGTCCGGGCTGATGGCCGAGCCACATCGGCGGAAACGTTACCTGCCTTCGCCATGCCCGTTCCTCCAGCGGGGACACAAACAGTCCAACCCCAGTTGGAAACGGGAGTATCTACCTTTACAGGCTATCCCTACAATCCCAACCAAGTCCCAGGTATGGTTCCCCAAGCTGGCATGGCCACGCCTCAGGGGTCTATGAATCACGACTTTAATCCGGGGATCTCGGGAAACCCTCATAATGGCTATCGTCGGCCAACCCATATTAACCCCGGAGCGCAACAGGACTTCGGTTTCGGGAATCATGGGGTTGACCCCAGTGGCCAGATGAGTGGCCAGATGGGAGGCCGTCGGACGACGGGCTCCGTTAATCCCTATCAGGGAACTCCCGGTGATGTTTTAAATCCCAATGGGGCAGTATTTCGGGGTTCGATTCCCGAAGGGGATATGGGGTCTCCCAATGGCTTGATGACCGGGACACCCGAGACTCAGGAGAGCCTACGCAATCAACAGCCTGAGCCGTTTTCAGTCCCTCGTACTCCTCCGGGGCGCTCCATTGGTGGGGGACGGATTAATACCTTTGCCAATCCTTAAAATGAGTTAGGCGGCATTGGGGGCCAGATGGCCCCCAAGGGGTTTAACGGCTTTTAGTCGTCAAAATGGGCGATGATAGCATGGGCGAACTCGGAACATTTCAGGGGTTTAACGGCGGGTTCTAAGAGACGTGCTAAGTCATAGGTAACTTCACCGTTAGAAATGGCGGCCCCGAGTCCTTTTTGGATCAGTTCGGCGGCTTCATTCCATCCCATATATTCCAACATCATCACGCTAGAGAGGATGACGGAACCTGGGTTGATGCGGTCGAGTCCGGCATGTTTGGGAGCGGTTCCGTGGGTGGCTTCAAAGATGGCACAGGTATCACCAATGTTGGCTCCTGGGGCCATTCCTAAGCCTCCAACAATAGCAGCAGCAGCGTCAGAGAGGTAGTCTCCATTGAGGTTCATGGTGGCCAAGATGGAGTATTCGGCTGGGCGAGTTTGGATTTGTTGGAAGATACTATCAGCGATGCGATCGTTGACCATAATTTTCTCCTTCCACTTTCCGTTTCCGTGAGTCTCCCAAATGGACTCCAGAACAGCTTTAACTTCCTCACAGGCTTCAGCTTTTTTCTCGGGAGTGAGGGAGTTGTACCCGGGTTCAAGTTTACGAGCGTTATCTTCTAGGCTGATGTCAGGATTGGATTCTTTGTTGCTGAGAATCCAGGATTCCCGTTCCGTGACGCACTCATCACGAAACTCAGTGGTGGCGAGTTCATACCCCCAGACGCGGAATGCGCCTTCGGTGTATTTCATGATGTTGCCTTTGTGAACTAGGGTCACCATCTGTTTTTCTTTGGGAAGTCGCAAGGCGTGTTTGATAGCCCGACGCACTAACCGTTGAGATCCGAGTTTACTAATGGGTTTAATGCCAATTCCTGAGTCGAGAGGAATTTGTTTTTTTCCATGTTCAGGGGTGGCGGGAATTAACTCTTCGTTGAGTTGTTTGATGAGTTGGTTGGCAATGTCGCTTCCTTGGGCCCATTCAATCCCCAGATAAATATCTTCGGTGTTTTCCCGGTAAACGATGACATCAAGTTTTTCGGGACTTTTGTGGGGGGAGGGAGTTCCCAGATAGTATTTACAGGGACGAACGCAGGCGTAGAGGTCGTTAATTTGGCGCAAGGCCACGTTGAGGGAGCGAATCCCACCACCGATGGGGGTCGTCAGAGGACCTTTGATGGCGATTCCATACTCGCGGATGGCTTGTAGGGTATCTTCGGGGAGATATTGAAATTGCCCATAGTGTTCGCAGGCTTCGTCTCCGGCGTAGATTTTGAACCAGCTAATGTGGCGTTTGTCGCCGTAGGCCTTGGTGACGGCGGCGTCAATGACGTTCTGGGTGGCGGGCCAGATATCCACACCCGTGCCGTCTCCCCGGATGAAGGGAATAATCGGGTTATCGGGAACGACGGGTTCCCCATCTTTGAAGGTGACTTTTTCGCCGCTGGTGGGAGGGGCAATTTTTTCGTACATTTCTATCTCCTTGTTATCTTCTGGTTGATACAGTTCCCTTGAGATTGAAGATCTAGCTGACCCTGATGGGACTGGTTATGGGTCAGGGGCTATGGGTTGAAGATCGTCTTAGCTTACCATAGCTGGCTTGTCGGGAGGACTTGCTGGTTTCAGGTAGGTTGGATAATGTTATGGATTCAGGAGATTAGTCTTGGGAGTGGAATGGGTAAGTTTTAAGGCTGTTGAGTGGGGAGACTCAGCTCAGTCGGCTAGTAGAAAGATGGTGTAATTGTGAGTCCTGGAAACCTATTCATCTTTCCAGGACTGGGGGAGGAATTTCTCTTTTGGTAGGGGTTAAGGATGGGTCACGTTCCTAAGATAGGGCATCAATTAGGATAGATGAAGTGGGCCCAAAGGTCGCCATCTCGGCCGCATTTATCCAATAGGAAGCCATTGGGATAGAATAAGCGGGCTCCATTAGTATCTCGATAACCGGTTAAGGCATTGCCCCAGGGGTCATTAACAATTAGGCCTGAGGGGGTGTAGCCAATTACCGTGACCACGTGACCGGTGGCGGTGAAATAGCCGGGTAAGACCACCGGACGACCTTCGGCAATCTCTTTGTCAATTTCCGCCCAACGCCGTCGGGTACTGAAGTTGGTGCGGAAGCCATAGGCCCGAATCACCGCTGACAAGGCCCCGTGGTCCGTTTGCCCACCAATGCCGTAACGGCGTACAATCCATTGGAATAACTCATCCGAGAGGAGTCGCCGCACGGTGGGCCGGACTCCGTAGTAGTACAACACCATCGCTGCCGAGGTGGGGTTACAGGTGGCCCAGGAATACTCGGGGTTGTCCCGTTGGGAGAAGTAGGGCACATTCAATTCTTTACGACTCGGAAGCTGGGCTGGGGGTGGGGCGGGCGGGGCTGGGGGTGGGAACAGTTCAATCCCATCGGCCCCCCGTCGGACCCAAACATGGTCAGCAAAGAGATAGCCGGTGTTGCCATATCCGGGCAATTCCTCGGTTAAGGCGACTCGCACATGGTTGGACTCGGGATGGGTTTGGTAACTGTTAACCCCATAGACTCGTCCCAGGGGTAGGGTTGTGCGATCGTTGCTGCTGAGTTCGCCGCTGGGGACGGGACGGCGTTTGAGGACGGTTTGTTGACGCATGGTCACCGTCAGGGCTTGTGGGTCGTAGGGGAGGGATTTGCCATCGCGAATCAATTCCACATGTTGCCAGAAGAGGTAGCCAATATTGCCAAATCCGGGGATGGATTCTGTTAGGGTGACTCGGAAGTGACCGGCGATAGAAGCGTAGCCGCGAATGGCAAAGGCTTGTCCTTTGAGGAGACGGGCTTTGACGTTGGCGGGGAGGGTGGATGCCGGTTCGGTGGAGGTTTTGATGTAGGTGTTGTGGGTGACGAGGAGTTGGGCCTGGGCGGGAACCTCGGGCAGATTGCTGACTTGGAAGACGAAGGGGCGATCGCCCTTACGCAATTCTACATGGGGTTCAAAGAGATAACCGAAGCGGCCGATGGGGTTGAGGGGTTGCGTCAGGCGAACTTGCAGATGGCCATCAATATAGGCGTACTGTTCCACCTGGACTTCTAAATCCCCTTGCAGTTGCAGTTTTTGACTATTCTCAAGACTGGCACTATCTCGCGGGGCGACTTTAAACCAGGTTTGGCGACGAGTTTTTAGGGTTAGGGGTTCGCCGAGGGTTTCGGAGTCGGTGGTGACGGTGATATAGAGAATTTGGTTGTGGACGGTGGCCCCGTTGGCATTGGTTCCCCGCAACCGTAGCCAACGCAGGCCTTCATCCTGAAAGCCATTGTTGAGTCTCACCTGCCAGGTTCCTTGACTGGCGTTGAGGGTGACGGGGAGGGAGAAACGGTCTTCGGCGACTACGGAGATGGAGGTGACTTGGTTGCGATCGAAGCGGCCGGTGAGGGTGGTTGGGGTTCTGACGAGAACTTCTGTGGGACCGGTGTAGTTGAGGGTGGGGGCAATGAGGAAGGGGCGGCCCGTCTTTTGAAATTCAACAAAGTCGGGGGAGACATAGCCGCTTTGACCGAAGCCGGGGAAATTCTCGGTCAGGGTCAGTTTGAGATAGCTGGCTTCCCATTCATAGCGTCTGACTCCATAGATGTTCGTTGCCCGAAGTGTGACTTTCTCGGAGTCGGAGAGGGTGGCACTATCGGCGGGCCGTCTCTTGAAGTGGGTTTCCCGCAGGATGGTCATCACCACTTGGTCTGGGTCGAAGGCTAACCAGGTGGAGTCTTGGTTGATGCGGACATGGAGGTTATAGAGGAAGCCGCTGTTACCGAAGCCGGGAATGGCCATGTCATCGACGAGGGTGACGCGGTAATGACCACTGACACAGGCGTAACCCCGGATGAAGAAGACTTGTCCTTTGAGGAGTTCGGCTTGCTGGCCCGGGGAGAGGAGGGCGGAACTCTCGGGGATTTGCTTGATTCGGGTGTCATGGGTGACCCAGAGGAGGAGGGTCCCGGAGGGGGGTTCTGGGAGACGGTTTTCGCTGAAGTAGAAGGGTAAACCGCCTACTTCAAGCCGGGTGTGGGGTTCGTAGAGATAGCCGAAGCTGCCGACGGGCGATCGCCGCGATTCGAGTTCCACTCCCAGATGATTCCCGTCGAGAGTGTAGCGACGCAGACGCAGGGTTTCTCCGGCTTCGAGGCGGATTTTTTGATGGTCTGCTAACTCACTGCTTTGGATTGGGGCGGCTTTAAACCAGGTGCGTTGACTTAGGGTGAGTTGGAGGTCGTCAGCTTCAATGAGGGGTTTTGGGCTGACGGTGACGTAGAAGGTGCGATCGCCCACCACCTGATCAGCCCCATTGGTTCCCTTAAGGCGAAACCAACGAATCCCGGCTTGATTGAAGCCATTGTTAAGATGAACTCGCCACAGTCCCTCACTGGGGTTGACGGTGACGGGGAGGGAGAAGCGATCTTCTGCCGCAACGGAGACTTTGGCAATTTGTTGAGGGTCATAGGTTCCCTCCAACACCGTCGGCGTGTTGATGAGGACTTGTTGGGGACTGAGATAGGTTAAAACACCCATAGGGAAAGGGGAAGAATCAAAGGCTGGCTACATTTTAACGCCGGATTCTTCCCCTTTTGTGAAAATGGTCTCTGGTGTTAGCGAATCCCTGGGGAATTGGTCCAGGGGTAACGTTTAACGGATGAGTCTAGGAGACGCTGCTGAGAACGTCTTTGGCATGGTTGGCGGTATCGACTTTATCGAAGACTTTGATGATTTTGCCTTCAGCGTCGATGATGTAGGTGACGCGCTTGGAGTAGCCCCCGCCTTCGACGTCATAAGCCCGAGTCACGGTTCCATCGGGATCGGCCACCAGTTGGAAGGGGAGGCCATATTTCTCGGTGAATTGTTGGTGAGAGGCTGAGTCATCCATGCTCACCCCTAAGACCACCATATCTTTGCCTTGGATTTCGCTATAGGCGTCGCGGAATCCTTGGGCTTCTTTGGTGCAACCGGGGGTGTCATCTTTGGGGTAGAAGTACAAGACCACGGTTTTACCTTTGAACTGAGACAGGGTAATGGTGTCTCCGTTGGTGTCTTTGGCGGTGAAGTCGGGGGCGGTGGAGCCAACAGCGAGAGTCATATGGGGATCTCCTTACATTTCTTCATATATCTGTTGGTATCCTAACATTGTTGACGGGTTGGGGAACAAGGGGGGGAATGCCGATTAGCGTTCGACGATTTGAATCATGGTGGATAGGGCGGCCATCTGGTCAACGTTAATGGCATTGCGGGCTGTGCGGACTTGAATATCGCCCCGGGTTTGGCGATCGATATCCCTGAGCAGGTTCTCCGCTACATCCAGAGAGTCCTCATCCCGCAAGGAGATGGGAGCGCGGCTGGGAACGTTGGTCTCCTCAGCAATGCGCTGAATGCCTCGTAGGACATCTCGTAGGGGACGAGTGCTGGCAATGGTCAGGATTTCCACATAGCCCCGGCCCGTGAGACAGAGGTGAAAGTCATTACTGGGATTGCGGCAATAGTCCTGTTGGGGATTGCGGGGTCTCTCATGTTCAGGAGCGGTTAGGGATTCACCTGAGGCCAGGCGAGAGGCTTCTTCTGGGGAATTCCAATCGTTGGGATAGAGGACGGTAATGCGACCACTACTGCCGATGGCCAGGAGGCTGATATAGAGGTCGCGATCTTCGTGATTGGTCACGTGAATCAGCACTTCTGACCCGGAGGGGAGGCTATTGAGGTCATGGTCTTGGTGTTGGATGACTAAATCACGACTGCCACGAGTCCCGCCACGGGCGAGGGTTTGATTACTTTGGGCTACTTCGATTTGAACGTCTAAGTTGAGGTTGGAGGTGTCACTATTGAGGACGGAGCCGAGAATCTGTCCGGCTAGGAGGAGTTGGAAGCGGGGAACCAGACGGTTGACGGCGCCGGCGATGGATTCGTTGGGGTGGCCGAAGCTTTGGGGGATGGGCATCAGGCCGCGGGTGAAGAGGCCGATGCTGCCGAGTTGGGAGATGTCCTGTAACTGGTTTTCAAAGGCGACGCTTTGGGCGGTACGGGTCATGCGGCCGATGAGAAAGTGGGGGGTTTTGTCGTCGTCGAGGGGGAGGGGGTCCACGTTGCGAACTTGCTGGAGGCGCGATCGCATCTCATCCAGGTCATCCTCTAGGGAGGGGTCGAGGCCCAAACGCAGGGTCAAATCTGGGGGAACGCCTCGCACCTGTTCCCGCAGTAGCAGTCCTGCCCGGGGGAGCGATCGCGCCTCACCTTGGACGATGCCATAGCCCCGCAACCCTTGCCGTCGCGTCTGTTCAATTTCTGCCAGTTTCTGCCCTTGGGCATCAATGGCGGCAAAGACGGCTCCCTCTTCAAAGGCATCTAAACTCTGGGAGGACACTCCCCCGAGCCAGAAACTGATTTCCCCATTCTCTTCTCCCAAGATGACGGCTTCTGCCGGTGGGGTTTGGGGGTTGAGGAAATAGAGGGGTTGTTGCTCATGAGTACTGCCTGGGGCCACGGCAAAGACGGGGGCCTGTTGAATCCCGGAACTGTTCGCCACATCCCGGGCGCTGCGGGATAAATCCACAAAGACCCGTTCTAGGGGCAAACTTCCCGGCTGTTGCCACAAATAGCGAGTCAGGCTATAGGTAAAGGCTCCGGCGAAGAAGTGACCCGCACCGCGACCGAAGGAGGCATCAGCGGCGAGTTGATTGGCTTGAGCGGAACCGATAGCCACTCCTTTGGCGATACCTTGGCTGCGTCGCTGTTTCAACTCTGGGGCAGACCAGTCCAGACGACTCATCCAGGTCTCTTGAGTGATGAGTTCTTGCTCACTGGGGTCAGGATAGCCATCACCGAAGCGAGATTCCAGGGCGCGGAAGCGGATATCGCCTCGGGTTCCGCCCCCGGAATGGCAACTATCGAGGATGACGGTGACCTGGTCTGTGTTCAGGGCGGACATGAGCATAAATAGGGTTTTGCCCATAATGTCATCGGCGTGGCTCACCTGGGGATAGGGACGACCATCATAGGGAACCATAGTGCCGTTGTAGCCTTGAACGCCCTGATAGCGAGGGTCTTGGGGGAGAGAAATTGGGTCAGGGTCACGAACGAGGGCCCCATGACCGGAGAAGTGAAACACCACCACATCTCCCGGTTGAGCCTGGTCGATGAGGTGGGATTCAAAGGCATCGAGGAGGTTAGCACGGCTGGCGTTTTCATCAGTGAGGGTGAGGATATCCTGGGGATTAAAGCCAAAGCGATGCACCAGTAACTCCCGTTGCATCTCCACATCCGTGACGCAGCCTTTTAGGGGAGCAATGCCTAGGGGGTAGCTGTTAATGCCCACCAAGAGGGCTAACTTGCGGGAGGTGGGTTGAGCGAGGACTCGCTTGAGGCGATCGCCCTGCCGAGCGATATCCCAATGACTGAGGGCGATCGCTCCCAACGCCCCACCAGCTCCCTGAAGAAAATAACGACGTTTCATAATTGACCTCTCCAATACCCGTAATGGGCGATCGTTGTTGAATAAAACCCATCACCGTAGGGGCAAAAAATCCCCTCCAGGGAGGGGTGCCCGAAGGGCGGGGTGGGTCTTCGGGCTGTCAGTACTCACCTCAACCCACCCCGAGCCAATCCCGGGGAAACTCAATTAGCCTCAATCCATCGGCGTCCACTGCCCCGAAAACAGGAACGACGCCCAATAATAGGGATGCGCCCCTCGACTGAGCCAGTCCAACTGCACCTCCCGCAACGCCTCACTCCGTCCCTCCCCGGCCAACAACCGTTGATAATAATCCCCCATCAAATCGGCCGTCTCCTCATCCGCCACCTTCCACAAACTCATCAACTGACTCTCGGCCCCGGCCATCACAAAGGCTCGCCGCAAGCCATAAACCCCCTCACCATTGGCCACATCCCCCACTCCCGTCTCACAAGCACTCATCACCACCAAACGAGTCCCCCGCAAATCCAACCCCACGGCTTCGAGAGCCGTCAACACTCCATCTTCTCCCTCACTGTCGCGGCTATTAAACCCAGCAAATGCCAGACCTGAGCGCAACAGAGGATTCTCACTACTGCGGGGACGGTCACTGGGAGGAGGGGCAAAACTCCCGAACCCTTCCGCTGTAACTAACTCAATCTCCCCCCGAGTGAAATCCGTCAGAGGCTGAGGGGGTACAAACTCCACATCCTGGAGAAAGAAACCATGAGTCGCTAAATGGAGAATACTGGGAGCCTGAACCTGTTTGAGAGCATTTTCCGTCGCCTCCGCTTCCGTGAGAACAATGGGATTGTCCAGCAGGGGAGCAATGGCCTCCACCTCCCGCTGAGTTCCTGGTAGTTCTCCAAACCGTAAATCCTCTATCTCCATTGACCGTTGAGACTCGCCCCGAGTCGCCTGTGCCACCTGCGTCACCCCAGAGGTATCGGCATCATCATAATTAGGATTGGCAAATAACACTGGCGGTTGACGACTGGGGCGAGGGTTTTGCAGTCGTAACAAGTCCCGTCCCGTGGTCAAATGAGTCAACTGATAGGATTCCACCAAATAGCGATTCTCCTCATCCACCAGTGCGGCAAAGGGAATTAAGTTCAGTTGACCATCTGGGGAGAGGAGTAGATGAGTGGCATCTCCGAGGAGAGGACGAATAGGAGCCATCAGCAACTCATCGAGTTGTCGTCCTGTGGTTTGGACTCGTTGCTCGGAGTTGGGGACACGAGTGGCGTTGAGGAAGGCAAAGGCGGCATTGTCGATGGTTTCGGCATCTCCTAAGTCTACCCACCGGGGGGCACCGGAGGCGTGGAGGATATAGGCGGCGTAGCGGGGCGGTTCCCGACGTCTTTCAGACCAGTTTATGGGATGATATTGAACCAGTTCCACCAATGCTGCATCATTGGGAATCAATGCCTGAACTGCCTCAATTTCCACCGGTTCTGTTGCCACTCGGAACTCGGCACTACGACGAGATAGGTCATCTTCCAACTGTTCCACCTGTTGACGGAGGGTGTCTATCTCGGCGCGATAGAGGTCAGGGTCTTGGTTCCCTAAACCGGCATAGAGGCGAGTCGCCAGTTGAGTTTGGGCGTTGGTGTACTCGTCCAGAAGGGGGGCTAGTTCAGGGCTGAGGTTATCTCGTAGGAGTTGTTGCGTCTCGGTCACGGCATCGAGGATGCGTCCTTTGCGGCGCAGGACTGTGGTTAGGGCAAGACGTGCAGCCTCGGGATGGTCTAGGGCATCTTGGAGATGGAGTGAGAGAGTTTGATGAGTTGTGTTGGATAAGGTAGCGATATAGGCTTGTTTACGGGCTTCTGAGCCAATAGCGAGATTCTGGGCTAGGTTGGATTCTTCAATCTGTAAGCCTCGTTGGAGAAAACTTAAACTTTGCGATGTGTCCTCTTGGACTTGGTAGAGTGCTGCCAAATTGTTGAGGCTCGTAGCGACAAGGGGGTGAGACTCTCCCAGGGCGGTTTCATAAATTTCCAGGGAGCGGAGGAAGAGAGGTTCGGCGGCATGATAGTTTCCCTGGTCACGGTAGAGTCCAGCCAAATTGTTAAGGCTCGTAGCGACAAGGGGGTGAGACTCTCCCAGGGCGGTTTCAGAAATTTCCAGGGAGCGGAGGAAGAGAGGTTCGGCGGCATGATAGTTTCCCTGGTCACGGTAGAGTACTGCCAAATTATTGAGGCTGGAGGCGACATCAGGGTGAGACTCTCCCAGGGCGGTTTCTCGGATTTCCAGGGAGCGGAGGTAGAGGGGTTCGGCGGCATCATAGTTTCCCTGGTTACTGTAGAGTGCAGCCAAATTATTGAGGCTGGAGGCGACATCAGGGTGAGACTCTCCCAGGGCGGTTTCTCGGATTTCCAGGGAGCGGAGGAAGAGAGGTTCGGCGGCATCATAGTTTCCCTGGGCGTGGTAGAGTCCTGCCAAATTATTGAGGCTTTGGGCAACATGGGGGGGAGACTCTCCCAGGGCGGTTTCTCGGATTTCCAGGGAGCGGAGGTAGAGAGGTTCGGCGGCATCATAGTTTCCCTGGTTACTGTAGAGTTCTGCCAAATTATTGAGGCTGGAGGCGACATTTGGGTGAGACTCTCCCAGGGCGGTTTCTAGGATTTCCAGGACCCGGAGGTAGAGAGGTTCGGCGGCATCATAGTTTCCCTGGTTTCCGTAGAGTAGAGCCAAGTTATTGAGGCTTTGGGCAACATGGGGGTGAGACTCTCCCAGGGCGGTTTCTCGGATTTCCAGGGAGCGGAGGAAGAGAGGTTCGGCGGCATGATAGTTTCCCTGGTTACGGTAGAGTTCTGCCAAATTATTGAGGCTGGTGGCGACAAGGGGGTGAAACTCTCCCAGGGCGGTTTCCGAGATTTCCAGGGAGCGGAGGAAGAGAGGTTCGGCGGCATGATAGTTTCCCTGGTTTCCGTAGAGTTCTGCCAAATTATTGAGGCTGGTGGCGACATGGGGGTGAGACTCTCCCAGGGCAGTTTCTAGGATTTCCAGGGAGCGGAGGAAGAGAGGTTCAGCGGCACTATAGTTTCCTTGGTCACGGTAGAGTGCAGCCAAATTATTGAGGCTGGTGGCGACATGGGGGTGAGACTCTCCCAGGGCAGTTTCTCGGATTTCTAGCGCCCGTTGTGCCAAAGGTATGGCCTCTTCGTAACGACCTTCTTCGTATAGTTGTAATACCTGCTGATTAAGACCATTCGCCTCTTCTAATAACTCAGCTCGTTCAAAGTCAGATGCGGGTGCTGGCCTTACGGTCAGTTGATAGTCACCGATTTCTTGCCCTTCTGTTGATGTCGTGGCAATGTGATATGTACCCGTCATGGGTAAGACTACAACTATTCGAGCATGTGTGGCGTCACCCTCATAAAAGTAAAAGTCCGGGTCAATCCAATTAAATTCAGACTCTAGTTCAATGCCTAAGTAGAGAACAGAATCAAAAGTTTCACTAATTAAGTCAATAACCAACGGTTGTCCTTCAGTCCCATCAAAGACATGGATATTAAAATATCTGCCATCATCAGCAACATTGCTAGTTTCATCCAATCGTCCCCGGATATCAATAGGTTCAAAGTCCCGATTGACCGATGATTGAACCACTCGCTGAGGTTCCTCGGCTAAAGCCGAGGAGACTCGTGGTAAGCCTAACCCCAATGTGGTCAATAGCCCCAACGTCAGCAGATGTCGCGATAGGTGCATGGGTCGAACCCTCCTGGATGTGATGGGAGTTTCTCCGGTCAGCTGCCACAACCCCCGGATGATTCCTACGAGTTTATACTGATTAGATAGATTTCTGGAAGCTCCGGGCTTATTCAGCCTGGCCCAGTCAGAATGTCGCCCAAAACTGTTCAATGCCAGCCAATGACCCCCCGAATCCCTATCCAGGAAGTCTTGGCCCCTCCGTCAAGGATAAAACCGCCAAAGATGTGACGGTAGTACCCTTGACGAAATCAAGAAAATATGGTATCAAATAAGCCCTCCCCGCCTTCCCCGCTCTTGAGCCACATTCGATAATCCCTCCTCATTGCCCTGAATCTCGTATAAACGGGCCGCCTCCTCAAAACTGTCTCGTGAGGCCCTCAAGTTAAAGAAGCGTCGATGGGCAATCCCCAGACGATAGTGAGCATCAGCGAAATTGGGATCTAGCTCAATAACTCGTTGATAATCGGGAACCGCAGCCGGGGCGTTGCCGGCCTCTTCCTGGGCTACACCACGGGCAAAGTATTGTAGAACATCGTCGGGATTGAGTGCGATCGCCCGTGTAAAGTCGGCGATCGCCTCACCATACTGTTCCAGTTGGAAATGTGCCAACCCCCGGTTATAGTAACTGGCAAAAATCCCCGGTTCAAGACGAATGGCCTGAGTGTAATCACGAATCGCCAGGTCAAACTCCTCAGCCACAGAGTAAACCACACCCCGTCCAAAGAAAGCCTGAACATTGCGAGGATTAGAGCGAATGGCTTGGGTAAAGTCTCCAATCGCGTTCAACTCATCCCGTATCGCTAAGTGCGCCCGACCCCGATTGGTGTAGTAGATTGAATCCCGAGCTGGGTCTATCGTGAGGGCGATGGTAAAGGCCCGAATCGCATCATCTTGTCGTCCCAAGCGGTACAACGCTTCACCCCGTTGATTATGAGCCAGCGCATTTTGAGGATTTTGCAACAGAGCTTGCTCACTCTCCGCAATCAGCTGCTCAGCATTAGCCACATCCTCACGGGTTAAAAAGTCATCTGGTTCGAGTCGGATCTCACTCTCTAAAACAATCGACAAAGCCGCCCCATCCCGTAAAATGAGCGCCCCATCACTAATATTTTGCACTTGAATATCCGCGAAAGAGACCCCATCTGGCAAAAGGATTTTATCGCTCCCGGTTGTGAAATCAGTAATCACATCCCGGTTTTGCGGAGCATCAGGCAGAATAAACCGATTCGAGCCACCGCCCCCAGTCAGAGTATCAATGCCCTCGCCGCCCGAGAGAACATCATTTCCCGGCCCGCCGGTCAGAGTATCATTGCCAGCACCGCCGAAAATCACATTATCACCAGCACCGCCAATCAGAGAGTCATCCCCAGCACCGCCAATAATTGTGTCATCCCCCGGCCCACCGAAGACAATCCGTCCGACATCATTATTTTCAAAATAGTTATTCCCATCCACCAGATAGACTGCATCGGTCAGAGGGGAACTCTGGAGGCGATCGAGTTGGTCGGGCGGCAGGTCAGCCATGATAATGACATCATCCCCAAATGTCGCAAATGCCACATCGAGGCCATCCTGAGTCGTGATATTCAGAACCATCGGCAATACTCCCTAAAAGTTTCTACTGAGTATATATAGTTCTGGGGCCTGAGAGCTTATTCACTTTTCCGTAAAATCATCCATAGGCGTCCATTGCCCCGAAAACAGGAACGACGCCCAAAAATAGGGATGCTTCCCTCGACCGAGCCAGTCCAACTGCACCTCCCGCAAGGCCTCACTCCGTCCCTCCCCAGCCAACAACCGTTGATAATAATCCCCCATCAAATCCGCCGTCTCCTCATCCGCCACCTTCCATAAACTCATCAACTGACTCTCGGCCCCGGCCATCACAAAGGCTCGCCGCAAGCCATAAACCCCCTCACCATTAGCCACATCCCCCACTCCCGTCTCACAAGCACTCATCACCACCAAACGAGTCCCCCGCAAATCCAACCCCACGGCTTCGAGAGCCGTCAACACTCCATCTTCTCCCTCACTGTCGCGGCTATTAAACCCGGCAAATGCCAGCCCCGAACGCAGCAGAGGATTCTCACTACTGGTAGGACGGTCACTGGGAGGAGCAGCCAAACCCCCGAACCCTCCCCCTGTCACTAACTCAATCTCCCCCCGAGTGAAATCCGTCCTAGGCTGAGGGGGTACAAACTCCACATCCTGGAGAAAGAAACCATGAGTCGCTAAATGGAGAATACTGGGAGCCTGAACCTGTTTGAGAGCATTTTCCGTCGCCTCCGCCTCCGTGAGAACGATGGGATTCTCCAGCAGAGGTGCGATCGCCTCCACCTCCCGCTGAGTTCCTGGTAGTTCTTCAAACTGTAAATCCTCTATCTCCATTGACCGTTGAGACTCTCCCCGAGTCGCCTGTGCCACCTGCATCACCGCAGAGGTATCGGCATCATCATAATTAGGATTGGCAAACAACACCGGGGGTTGACGACTGGGACGGGGATATTGCAGTCGTAACAAGTCCCGTCCCGTGGTCAAATGAGTTAACTGATAGGATTGCACCAGATAACGATTCTCCTCATCCACCAGTGCGGCAAAGGGAATCAAGTTGAGTTGACCATCTGGGGACAGGAGTAGATGAGTGGCATCTCCGAGTAGAGGACGAATGGGAGCCATCAGCAACTCATCGAGTTGTCGTCCCGTGGTTTGGACTCGTTGCTCGGAGTTGGGGACGCGAGTGGCGTTGAGGAAGGCAAAAGCGGCATGGTCGATGGTTTCGGCATCTCCTAAGTCCACCCACTGGGGGTCGCCGGAGGCATGGAGGATATAGGCGGCGTAGCGAGGTTTTCCCCAACCTTGAGACCAGGAACGATATTGCACCAGTTCTACCAACGCCGCATCGGTAGGAATCAGGGCCTGAACTGCCTCGATTTCCACCGGTTCCGTAGCCACTCGGAACTCAGCACTGCGACGAGATAAGTCATTTTCTAACTGTTCCATCCGTTGACGGAGGGTGTCTATCTCGGTGCGATAAATGTCAGGGTCTTGGTCACCCAAACCGGCATAGAGGCGATTCGCCAGTTGAGTTTGGGCGTTGGTGTACTCGTCCAGAAGCGGAGCCAGTTCGGGGCTGAGGTTATCTCGTAGAAGTTGTTGTGTCTCGGTGACGGCATCGAGGATGCGTCCTTTGCGGCGTAGGACTGTGGTTAGAGCCAGACGAGCTGCCTCGGGATGGTTGGGGGCATCTTGGAGATGGAGAGAAAGAGTTTGGTAAGTTGTGCCGGTTAGGGTGGCAACATAGGCTTGTTTTCGGGCTTCTGAGCCGATGGCGAGATTCTGGGCTAGGTTAGTTTCTTCAATTTCTAGGCCCCGTTGCAGGAAACTCAGGCTTTGGGATGTATTTCCTTGGGCTTGGTGGAGATTTGCTAAACTATTGAGGCTTAGGGCGACATGGGGGTGAGACTCTCCCAGGGCAGTTTCTCGGATTTCCAGGGACTGGAGGTAGAGAGGTTCGGCGGCATCATAGTTTCCCTGGTCACGGTAGAGTCCTGCCAAATTATTGAGGCTAGTGGCAACATCAGGGTGAGACTTTCCCAGGGCGGTTTCAGAAATTTCCAGGGACTGGAGGTAGAGAGGTTCGGCGGCATCATAGTTTCCCTGGTCACGGTAGAGTACTGCCAAATTATTGAGGCTGGTGGCGACATGGGGGTGAGACTCTCCCAGAGCGGTTTCTCGGATTTCCAGGGAGCGGAGGAAGAGAGGTTCGGCGGCATCATAGTTTCCCTGATCTTGGTAGAGTGATGCCAAATTACCGAGGCTGGTAGCGACAAGGGGGTGAGACTCTCCCAGGGCGGTTTCCCAGATGTCCAGGGAGCGGAGGAAGAGAGGTTCGGCGGCATCATAGTTTCCCTGGTTACGGTAGAGTTCAGCCAAATTATTGAGGCTTTGGGCGACATCAGGGTGAGACTCTCCCAGGGCGGTTTCTCGGATTTCCAGAGACCGGAGGTAGAGAGGTTCGGCGGCATCATAGTTTCCCTGGTTCCAGTAGAGTAGAGCCAAATTATTGAGGCTGGTGGCAACATCTGGATGAGACTCTCCCAGGGCGGTTTCATAGATTTCCAGGGAGCGGAGGAAGAGAGGTTCGGCGGCATCATAGTTTCCCTGGTCAAGGTAGAGTGATGCCAAATTACCGAGGCTGGTAGCGACAAGGGGGTGAGACTCTCCCAGGGCGGTTTCCCAGATGTCCAGGGAGCGGAGGAAGAGAGGTTCGGCGGCATCATAGTTTCCCTGGTTACGGTAGAGTTCAGCCAAATTATTGAGGCTTTGGGCGACATCAGGGTGAGACTCTCCCAGGGCGGTTTCTCGGATTTCCAGAGACCGGAGGTAGAGAGCTTCGGCGGCATCATAGTTTCCCTGGTTACGGTAGAGTTCAGCCAAATTATTGAGGCTTTGGGCGACAAGGGGGTGAGACTCTCCCAGGGCGGTTTCATAAATTTCCAGGGAGCGGAGGAAGAGAGGTTCGGCGGCATCATAGTTTCCCTGGTTCCAGTAGAGTGCTGCCAAATTATTGAGGCTGGTGGCGACAGAGGGGTGAGACTCTCCCAGGGCGGTTTCTCGGATTTCTAGGGAGCGGAGGAGGAGAGATTCGGCAGCATCATAGTTTCCCTGGTCAAGGTAGAGTGCTGCCAAATTATTGAGGCTAAGGGCGACAAGGGGGTGAGACTCTCCCAGAGCGGTTTCCGAGATTTCCAGGGAGCGGAGGAGGAGAGATTCGGCAGCATCATAGTTTCCCTGGTTACGGTAGAGTTCAGCCAAATTATTGAGGCTTTGGGCGACATCAGGGTGAGACTCTCCTAGCTCCATTTCTCGGATTTCTAGTACCCGTTGTGCCAAGGGTATGGCTTCTTGGTAACGACCTTCTTCGTATAACTGCAAAACCTGTTGGTTCAAATGATAGGCTTCCTCCAATAACCTCGTTTCCTCATCCTCAGCAGCCGTGGCGGGGCGAACTGTCAGATGATAGTTTCCCCTGTCTCCTGGTTGATGGCCATAAACCACAACCCCATAACCACCAGTCCTCGGTAATTCAACCCGCAGCGTTTCTTCACCTGTATTTCTCTCCTCGGGGTGGGGGTCAATGATATTTCGCTCCCAATCCACAACCACCCACCCAGCATTGACATCATGGCTGACCAATTCAACGACTAGGACATCTCCAGCAGTTCCCTGAAAGGGGTAAATATCGAAAAGACGACCATCAGCCCCCACTTCGCTGTTGTCGTCTAATCTACCCTCAATCACTAGAGGCAATTCCTGGATTTCCAGTAAGGACTGGGCTTGTAAGGAGTCTCGGGACAAGTGCCTGGGGGTCACTCCTGCCCAAACGTCCGGGGTTCCCCAGGTTAGCCAAAGCCCTAGGAGGATGAATAGCTGCCGCTGCCACTGTCTGGTCATCAGGGTTTCCTCGTTTTGCTGAACGGTCTTAACTCAATATATGTCTGACGCACAACCACTTATTCAATAAAATTTATCATCTATAATGAAAAAATCCTGAGTTTGGCAGTTCTCACATGCAAGACATCAACTCCTTCAATGCCAGAGAAATTCGTGAGGCTTTTCGAGGGGGGACTTTGTCCCAACCCACTCCGGGTTTGGCGCCGGGGTATGTTCAAGCCAATTTGGTGATTCTGCCTCAGTCTGATGCTTTCGATTTTTTGTTGTTCTGTACCCGCAACCCGAAACCTTGTCCAATTCTGGATGTGACGGAGGTGGGGGACTGGGAACCTCGACAGGTGGCTCCAGGGGCGGATTTACGCACGGATGTTCCTCTCTATCGGGTTTGGAAATCTGGAACTCTGGTGGATGAGGTGACGGATATCCGAGACCTCTGGCAAGAGGATTTTGTGGGCTTTCTGTTGGGCTGTTCGTTCTCGTTTGAGGCAGTTATGCTGGCGGCGGGGTTGCCGGTTCGTCATATTGAGGAGGGGAAAAATGTGCCGATGTATCAGACCACAATTCCCTGTCAGTCGGCGGGGCGCTTTTCTGGCAATATGGTGGTTTCGATGCGTCCGTTAACGCCGAAACAGGCGATTCAGGCGGTGGAGGTGACGGGGCGCTTTGCGAAGGCCCATGGCGCTCCTCTGCATTTTGGTAATCCTGAAGTGTTGGGAATTAGGAATATCAATAGTCCTGATTTTGGTGAGGCGGTGACGATTCGTGAAAATGAGATTCCGGTGTTTTGGGCTTGTGGGGTGACGCCACAGTTGGCGATTATGAAAAGTCAACCTGGGTTGGCGATTACTCATGCGCCGGGCTATATGTTTATTACGGATGTTCGGGATGAGGAGTTGACGTTTTCTTGATTTATATGTTTTTGATTTTTGATGTCAGATGATGTAGCTTGTTTTGAGAGAAATTTAGTGCTGATATCCTGTGAATTTTGTTGAGATAAATGGTTTATGAATGGAATTTTAGGGCTTGATTTGATGGCTTATGGGGGCAGACACTCGGTGTCTTTGGAGACACCGGGTGTCTTACTTGCTTTCACTTTTTCTCGTTGTTAATACCATTTTTCGATAACCTTGCTAGACATGGACACTGGAGGAGGGCGAACAGCCGTTCGCCCCTACAGCTATCTATTGTACGAATGCATGAAAAGTGGTATAAGGAGATTCTACTCCTGTGTTACTCTCCCAAGAGGGATTGTAACTGCTCGAATAGGTCCTGAGCGCGACTTAAACTGGGTTTAATCCGTAAGGCCTGACTCACGGACTCTAGGGCGGTTTGGGTTTCTCCGGCAAAGGCTAGGGAGAGACCGCGATAATACCAAGTCCACGGATCGCTGGAGTCTAAGGCTAAGGCCTGATCAAAGGAGGCGATCGCCCCCTCGTACTCTTCAATGGTCCCCAACAGCCAGCCGCGACAATGCCAAATTGAGGCCCATTGCGGACTTAACCGCAAGGCTTCATCTAGGGAGGCTAGAGCGGCTTCATATTCTTCTAAGGTCATTAAGGAAAGACCTCGGTAATACCAAGCCCAAACAATTTCTGTATCAATTTCTAGGGCCGGGTCATAGGCGGATAAGGCTAATTCCGGTGAGCCTTTGGCTTCCCGGGCCCGCCCCAACCCCACCCAGGCATAATAGAGAGTCTTGTCCAGATGCAACGCCTGCTCAAAGGCATCGATCGCCTCCTCATGACGTTGCAACTCATTCAAGACAAACCCTTTCCCCATCCAGGCGATCGCCACCCGAGCATCTGCCTCAATCACCCCATCAAATAGGGTCAGAGCCTCCTCAAAGCGATCGCCCTCCAGCAGATGAAACCCTTCACGAATCCAGTCCTCAAAGGACACCACAAACTCATTGTTCTGCAATTGTGCCACCTTGCGTCCACTGCGCCGTCGCTCAGGCTTGGGCTGTAAGCGCAGCAGTTCCGGTGGCGCTGCAATCATCGTCATCGGTGTCATCCCTAAAGAACTCCGTTCCTTAGTCGCACTTGCCAGTCCCAAGTTTAATCTCAGATTCATGCTGTGTCACCCAAAATTTCTACGCTACTTCTAAGTATTTCCACGGATGAAACACTTATTCACTTTCTGGCAACGGCGAGGGCTGAAGCCAAGTCATACAAACCAAAGTCCGGGTCAGTTGCAGGTCTGGATCGGAAGCCAGCTCAAAGGTCCAGGCTTCCATCTGCCCCACCTCAGTCGGAAATGCAGCAGGCAGGTTCTCAGAACGCCGCGCCAAGGTCTCAGGCCCGAAAGAACTCACGCCAAATCCGTCAAAGGCCTCCACCGTTAACCCCGGATTCAGCATCGGGGGAACAGTCATGTCCCGAGCCTCGCCCGGGCGAACACAGACCAGCATCCCCCGAGAGCCACCGGCACTCCCACGTCCCGGGTCCTCAACTTCTTCTGAACTACTGGAGGGTTGCGGCTCTTGGGCTGACAGGGGACTCGACCCTCCTATCAGCCCCATCAAGGTCATCAACACCAGAGAACATCCCAGATTGACTCGTCCTAATTGCAAATTCATCCTGCATTACCTCAATAGATTGATTAACGATTGCCAGAAGAGGGCGACCACAAGGGTACGCCCCTACACCTCCCCCCTATTGCCTTTTGCCTCTTGCCTCTTGCCTCTTCTTCTATGTATTTCCACGCAGACGCCACTTATTCAAACCGGCTCAAATTCCAACTATAGAAAGCGATCGCCAACGCCGGAAACAACCAAGGCAACAACAGCCCGGCGCTACTATAAACCTGCAACGAGACCCCACCATAGAGGGCGATCGCCCCTACTCCCCCCCAATAGCAACTCCGACCCCGCCAGCGATCGCGACCATAAACCAAAACCACTTTTCCGCCCAATACCGTCACCAACAACAACCAACTATCAGGAATCGGAATCACCAAATGAGAGGTGAGGAAATGATGAGTCATATAGGCATGAGCCTCACCCCCCATAAACACCGTTCCCCTCCGTCCCTGACGCCGTTGCCAATAGCGTATCGCCGGGGGAGGTGGCAGATTATCCCCCCCATCCCGGTCAATGCCCGCCTCGTAGTAGCCCCCCGCTGCAATAATCACCACCGCATCGGACCAATCCTCTCGCCTCAACTCCGCCAACGCCTCCTCTGGGGACTCCAGTAACTGCCAAGCCAAAACCCGCTCATAAATCACCTCGGGGGGAAGAGAAAAATCTAACAGAGGCTGCAACCAACGCTGACGCCAACGATAGGACCATAACGTCAGCGGATGCTGCTCAGCCCAAGGCGATAACCCCAACCCCGACTCATCCTGGAGAAACCGCTGCACCTGGTCTTCCCGTGACCCCTGCAAAACCGCATCCTCCTGCTGCTGAAGCCGATGGGCGATCGCCAACTGATAACTAAAGGGAGTACGCTGATAGGGAGAGTCACGACGGGGACGAATATGCCAGAAGGGAACCCAGGCATCCCCCAACAGCAGCCACTCCCGTTCTGCCACCTCAGGATAGAGTTCAATCCACTCTCCCCCAGGATTACGGGCTGTAATCAAGACAGACCAAACCTGACGCTGAAACGCCTCCGCCAACACCTGACGCAAGGCCGCATCCTGTCCTCGGGGGTCCTGTAAATCCAGTAAATAATCCACCCCCACCACAGACACACCGGTCTCCATCACCCCCGACATCACATCCGCTAATAACTGACGGTCAATGGGCTTATATTGGCTGAGACCACGCCGCTGAAAGGTCTGTTGGTCAATCAGAACCAACACCACCGGTGGCACCTCTTCCCGGGCCACCTGACCGGTCCAATCCCGATAGCGGGCCTGCATCCCCACCCGTTGATCCAACAGCCAAGGCTGTACATTGGGCAGGAGACTCAACAACAGCAGAGACCCCACCGTCACCAGCTCGGATTTTGTGGGTCGTAACCGTCGCCACCAGCCCCGCCACCCCTGTTCTGGCAGACGATAGGGTGGAGACTCGGGATGGCGGAATAGGGAGGGAACGAGGTAGGCGGAGGGGTAGGTGAGATTTTTCTCTAATTTCAGGAACTCACCGGCTCCTCGTAAGGCGGTTTGTACTGTCTCTCCCGCTGAGAGTCGTTGCAGAAATTGCACCAAAAACTCCTGGGCCACCTCATTGTGGATGGGTTCGCGCATGATGGCAACTTGACCCAAACCCAGGTTAATCAAGGCTTGAGCAATATCCAGGCCCGAACAGGAGTTAAATAGGGCAAACTGTAAGCCCCGTTGCTGGGCCTGTCGGAGATAGGGACTGAGGTCGCGAATCGATAGGGAGGTTTGGGGGGCGATCGCCACCTGTCCATCGAGTAACGCCGCCTCGTTACTGTGACCGGCGAAAAAGAGAACATCCCAACCTTGAGGGTCGGCGATCGCCCCGCAAATACGGTCTTTGAGCAGTCGCGACTCCTCTCCCGGTTGCCAACCCACATAGTGAATATCTAAACAGCGTCGTTGGGCCTTGAGTGCCAGACGCTCCCCCTTAAAATTGAGACCCGTCTCATCCCCCAAAATGGCTAATACCCGAGGTCGTCCCCGTCGCAGCGTATTGGGGGCGGAGGTGGGGGAGAGAATCGGGGGCGATCGCACCACTTCGATATGCCGTCCAAACTCCCAAGTCTCCCAGGGAAAGCGAGCCAGTTCTAGGGGACTACAGGTTAAAAATAGGGTTTCATGGGGGTTAGCCTGTCCCCCCTCTGACTCCCCCTCGGGGCCATGGATGACCCCCGAATCTGACCCCGTCTCCGAGCCAGAATTAGACGGAGTGGCCAATTGCGATCGCACATCAAACAACTCCCCTCGTTTGAGCCAACGATGGAACTCCGAGAGAAAGCGAGCCTCCGCCTGCACCAATTGACTATGCCAGTCCACCGGCGGCCCTGATAACTGTCCCGTCGCCCCCACCCGTCCTCGCAAGGCTTGTTTGTAATAGCCCAAATAGGCCCGTCGCCACTGTTGATAGAGAGTCAACAGCACCTGGGGGAAGCTGACGGTGGCGGTTAAACGCTGTCCCTTTCCCCAGGTCAGGTCAAACAGACAACTTTGCTCAATTTGATGGATGCTGAGTCGGTAGGCCATAGCAGGCTAAGCAGTGGCTCAGGTGTGAAAGGTAAAGGGGGGCAGAGTCAGGGGCGTTCCGTCGGCGGCAATGATACTGACGGTAAATTGCTCATCCATCTGACCAATAACTTGAGTATAGAGGTAGGCCTGGCCGGAGTCTTCATTTAAACTTTGGCGAACCAAGACCGAGGTCTCATCCTGAACAATCAGTTGAGTTCCCGGCTCCAGGGGGGCCCCAGGACGGGGTCCGAGAAAGAGAAACAACGACCATTCCGGAGAATAGTGGGAATCCAAGACCTTCCAGGTGAGAGCATATAAACGGCCGGGGAGTCCCTGATGATTTAACTCCTGATAGGCACCTCTGGCGGTTTGGGGAATAACTACCCCCTGCTGTTCCAAGTCTCGCAGCAAGGTTTCCAGTTCTTCGGCGGGGGTTTGCACCGACATCAACTGATGAGCCGTCGCAAGAGGAGGGAGCAACGTCCAGTGAAACCGCTCCGCCACCGTATCAAGTTGGTCTCGCAGCCAATCACGCACATTCAACCTCGGCTGGGGACACAAATAAGGCGAGGAGGCCCGAGTCTCAGGATTGAGAGTTTCCAGAGTCTCGGGATTAAGACAATGTAGATAGAGCAGGAGGTCTTCAGGAGAGAGGTCCCAGTCCTCCAGGGGCACATGATAATGACCTTTACGGCTTAGGGCTAGATTTCCCGACTCCTTAAAGCTCACCAGGCGATCGCGACGCAATCCCGCTAAGATTTTCACTTGGTCCGCTTCCTCCTGCACTTCCGCCAGGATATATAAATGGGCGAAGTTGAGAGGGTCTTTGAGGGTATAGCGGGGAATGGAAATTACGCCATCGCTGAGGCTTCCTTGAACCACCAGACAGAGGCGAAATCCCTTGACCTGACAGTTCACACCAGATTGCGGGGCCGTTTCGCGACTGTAATCGAGGGGTAACGCTTCCGCACCCTGATCGAGCCATTGTTGTAACCCCCTAATTGCCATGGCTCGTAGAAAACAAAACCATTGGTGATTCGTATCGATTTCGTCTTGACAGACTTCAACCGCCCAATTCACAGCCCCAGTGGTCAGGTGAACGGTTGTTCCTTGATCCGGGTCAAGGTCGAGAAGTTGACATTGGCTAGAGTAAGTCATGATGACATTAGGATAAGAAGAAAGAACGCAAGGTTTGATTGCAATAGACCCGTTACTCAAGATTCTGGCGCAATGGACAGATGGCACGGCACAAGACAGCATTAAAACGACTAATCTGTTGGCAAGGTTGAGCGGATTGAGTTTGAGCGGCTGATTCTGCCATCATGTCATCCACGAGTTCTGTGAGTAGGGTTTCTAGGGTTTGGTCAATGGCGTGAAGCCGCTCGATTGAGATATATTTGAGGGCTTCTTGGCTAAGCCGTTGATAGAGTTGGCGAATCAGAAGATGGCGCACCTCTAATCGCAGGCGTTTGAGATTGAGGAGTCGCGTCACTTGCACTTGAGAATTGAGTCCAATTTTGGGCGCAATCTCCCTCATGGAGAGACCCTGACATTGGGATAGATGCAGTCCCTCCAGGTAAGCTTTTTCGCGCCCCTGTCGGCGACGGTGGAGTTTCTCCAGATTTGCGTTCAGGACTTGGGCGATCGCCCCCGCAAGAGTCTCCTTAAGGGCTTGTCGATAGGCCGCTAGAAAGCGCTCCGACTCATCCTCAATCGTCCCCAAATTACCGGGTTGTTGCCCCACTAAGGTTTCTAATTCCTGTCCATCTTGCGGTTGGTAGAAGCGGGGATTCCCACTGCGAACATGAACACGATATTCTCGCAGTTGATCTGCAAGGTGTTTCAGTCGTTTAAGAACCACTGGACCAGAAACCGTGGGGAACATCTGTTTTAATTGCTCCTCGGTGGGAGCCTCGCAGCGACCCCGGTAACCCAGGCGTCGTTTCGAGAGGCGATCGCGCCGATAGACCCCTTGATACTGTTGTAACAACTCCAGCGCCTGATGGATTTCATGCTGGCTACAAAGATGATAGTCCTGGAGAATTCGTTCAAGTTGGTCAACATTGGTATCATTGAGGATGGCCCAGTCGCTGGCACGATAGATGCCCCTATCTAACAATAGGCGATTCAGCTCAGGATGGTTGTAGGTCAGTTGCCGAGTCCAGGTACTTAAGCCAGACTGGTCGGGGTCATAGGCCTCAAGAATCTCTAAACTCAAGGGACGATAGACTGGGGAACGCCTCCCGTCATCATCGAGAACCACAGCCGCTAACTCCTGTGATGAGAGTCCGTAACGTTCACCATAGCGTTCTGCTAGACTAAGACAGGCCCGGTGAATCTGATGGCTAATGAAGCAACGAAGACTCAACTGTGCTAAGTCCGCATCTTGCTCTTGGCTTCGCCAGCAGCTACATAGCTGCCGTTGAAGTTGGCTATCTGGGTAATCTGGGTCTAGTAGAGCCTGTGGGAAGCGTTCTTGCAGCCAGGCTTGGACCTCTAGGTTGACCTGAATCTGAGACTGTCCAGATGACCTCAGACGCATCAGTTGCCAGTAGTAAAAAGCATTATCCATGACATTGCAAGAAGCGACAGTGGCACAGGGTTGACGGCGACAACCCAAACCGGGTCCCAGAAGGAGTTAAGCGATAACAGCAGTCTGGGGTCAGGTATTTAGGGATGACTCTCCTGGCGCTGTGCCATTATTAATAGATATTTCTGAGAGGGGTTCTCTTATTCATGGAGTTGTGCTCTCTGTCAGGCCAGCCATTCCTGAAAAACCCCAAGCTGTCATCAGAGACCCTCACAGCTTGGGGTGTTGCCTCATTGAGAGGTGGGAAGCCAGTTTAGCCTTGGAGTCTTAGACGAGATTCTAGTTGTTCGAATTGAGTTCTTGAGCAACATTGTCCAGTCCTTCCTGATTTCCCTGGAGTTCGTACAACCGAGCGGCTTCCTCGAAACTGGCTTGTGCGGCCGTCTCGTCGGACAATTCTCGATAGGCTAAACCGAGACGATAATGAGCATCAGCAAAGTTGGGATCTAACTCGATGATACGCTCATAATCCTTAATAGCTGCCTCTAACTCGCCAATCGCCTCGTAAGCTGAGGCGCGGATGGAGTATTGAGGGACATCAGTCGGATCAAGCGCAATGGCTTGGGTGAGATCGGCGATCGCCTCATCATATTGTCCCAGGCGACTGTGATTCAAACCCCGATTGTAATAACTCACCCGGTCATTGGGATTGAGACGAATGACTTGGGTATAGTCTTCAATCCCTGACTCATAGTCCTCAAAGAGACTGTGGGTTAAGGCACGACCGAAGAACGCCTGAGCATTATTGGGATTGGCGCGAATGGCTTGAGTATAGTCTTCAATGGCACTGTCTTGGTCTCGGAGGGCCAGGAAGGCAAAACCACGATTGGTGTAGTAAATGGACGCTTGGGCCGGGTCGAGGGATAAGGCACGGGTGAAATCCTCGATCGCGTCTTCCTGTCGTCCTAAACGAGAGAACGCTTGACCCCGCTCATTATAGGCCCCAGCATTACGAGAATCTTGCCGTAATACATCTGTCGTCTGGCGAATGGTATCTTGGATGCTCTGAAAATCCTCATTCGTGAGAAAATCATTCGCACTAACTTGGATTCCAGGAGTTTGCAGAATCGACAAGGCGGCCCCATCTTGCAAAATCAGAGTCCCAACGGCGGTATTTTGGATTTGGATATCCCCCAGTGTGACTCCTTCGCGCAGAATCATCTTGTCTCGTCCCACAGTGAAATCGGTAATCACATCCCGGTCATCGGCAGAGGGAGCGACAATAAATTGATTAGACCCTCCGCCACCGGTGAGGGTATCAAAGCCGCGATCGCCCGAGAGGATATCATTCCCCTCCCCGCCGACGAGAAAATCATTCCCCTGACCACCGAAAATCGTATCATCCCCAGCACCACCAATAATGGTGTCATCGCCTTCATTGCCGAACAATATGCGTCCCACATCATTATTGACCAGGTAGTCATCACCATCCAGAAGGGCGATCGCATCCGTCAGCGGTGAACTTTGTAATCGATTGAGTTTTTCCCCCGATAAATCATCCATAAAAATCGTATCATTGCCCGAAGTTGCCAAACCAAAATCAAAACCATCTCCACTAATAATATCGAGAACCATGATTGATACTCCCTGTGAGTGTGTTCTGATTTAATATATGTCTGGAGCCTCAGAGCTTATTCATTTTTATCTACATTTTTTGGCTAATTTTAACTCTATAAAATCCGTAGGGGCAATCCCTTGTGGTTGCCCAAAACCCCGTAGGGGCAATCCCTTGTGGTTGCCCAAAACCCCGTAGGGGCAATCCCTTGTGGTTGCCCAAAACCCCGTAGGGGCAATCCCTTGTGGTTGCCCAAAACCCCGTAGGGGCAATCCCTTGTGGTTGCCCAAAACCCCGTAGGGGCAATCCCTTGTGGTTGCCCAAAACCCCGTAGGGGCAATCCCTTGTGGTTGCCCAAAACCCCGTAGGGGCAATCCCTTGTGGTTGCCCAAAACCCCGTAGGGACAATCCTTACAGAGTTATCTCCTGAGCAACATTCAACAATCCCTGCTCATTCCCCTGAATCTCATACAAACGAGCCGCCTCCTCAAAACTAGCTCGTGACGCCCTTAAATTCAAGAACTTTCGATAATTCACTCCCAAAAAATAGTGAGCATCCGCATAATTCTCATCCAACTCAATCACCCGTTCAAAATCTTGCACTGCTGCCCTGATATTGCCAGTCTCTTGATAGCTAAGTCCACGAAATAGATAGGTCATTACATTATCGGGATTGAGGTCAATGGCAGTCGTAAAGTCAGCGATCGCCTCGTCATACCGTTCGAGTTGAGTATAGGCAATACCGCGATTGTAATAAATCCAACCAACAGCCGGTTGTAAGCGAATCGCCTCAGTGTAATCACGTAGAGCCAATTGAGCTTCACCTAAACCCCAGTGAACCCCAGCTCGACCCGCGAACGCCTGAGCATTCTCCGGATTAGCCTCAATCGCCTGATTATAGTCAGCCAGAGCTTGTTCGCGATCGCCTAAGACAGAGAACGAACGACCTCGATTTCCATAATAAAGCGACGTATTCTCGGGGTCGAGAGAGAGGGCCATTGTAAAATCAGCGATCGCCTCCGAATGTCGTCCTAAATAAGAGAAGGCCTCACCGCGAGCGTTATACAGCAAAGCATTTTCAGGATCTTCGAGTAGCATCTGATTCGTAAAAGTAATGAAGTTTTGGGTAGATGCCAAAACCTCATCGTTCAAAAGGTCTCCCTCAGACAACAGAATACGACGGTTTAACATAACCGCCAGGGGCATACCATCTTGGAGGATTAAACTCGGACCGGTCAGCGGATTTTGGATTTGAAGATTCTCCAACGAGATATCATTGGGGACGAAAATTTTATCCTGACCCCCGGTGAAATCCGTAATCACATCCCGGTTCGCCGGAGAATCAGCCAAAACAAACCAATCCGAGCCATCCCCACCGGTGAGCGTATCAAACCCCTCATCTCCCCAGAGGATATCGTTACCCGGTCCCCCAATCAGAGAATCATTCCCCGAGCCGCCAATAATCGAATCATCCCCAGCACCGCCAACAATCGTGTCATTCCCCGGTCCCCCCCAGAGCCATCGTCCCACATCATTGTTTTCCAGATAGTTATCCCCATCCACGAGAAAGACGATATCCGTCAGA
Source organism: Phormidium yuhuli AB48 (assembly GCF_023983615.1). Taxonomy (GTDB): domain Bacteria; phylum Cyanobacteriota; class Cyanobacteriia; order Cyanobacteriales; family Geitlerinemataceae; genus Sodalinema; species Sodalinema yuhuli. The sequence continues at coordinate 1,534,910 of NZ_CP098611.1, forward strand.
GGGGAACTTTGGAGGCGATCGAGTTGCTCCGGCGGCAAATCAGCCATAATAATCACATCATCCCCAGAGGTGGCAAAAGCAACATCGAAGCCATCCCAAGTCACAATATCCAGAACCATCACCGATACTCCCTACGAGTTTCTACTGATTAGATGTATTTCTGGAACCTCCGAGCTTATTCACATCTCCGTAAAATCATCCATCGGCGTCCACTGCCCCGAAAACAGGAACGACGCCCAATAATAGGGATGCCTCCCTCGACCGAGCCAGTCCAACTGCACCTCCCGCAACGCCTCACTCCGTCCCTCCCCCACCAACAACCGTTGATAATAATCCCCCATCAAATCTGCCGTCTCCTCATCCGCCACCTTCCACAAACTCATCAACTGACTCTCGGCCCCCGCCATCACAAACGCTCGCCGCAAGCCATAAACCCCCTCACCATTAGCCACATCCCCCACTCCCGTCTCACAAGCACTCATCACCACCAAACGAGTCCCCCGCAAATCCAACCCCACCACTTCCAGAGCCGTCAACACTCCATCTTCTCCCTCACTATCGCGGCTATTAAACCCAGCCAATGCCAACCCCGAGCGCAGCAGAGGATTCTCACTACTGGTAGGACGGTTACTGGGAGGAAGGAACCAACCCTCCAGTGGTCTAGCTGTAACTAACTCAATCTCCCCCCGAGTGAAATCCGTCATAGGCTGAGGGGGGACAAACTCCACATCCTGGAGAAAGAAACCATGGGTAGCTAAATGGAGAATACTGGGAGCCTGAACCTGTTTGAGTGCATTTTCTGTTGCCTGCGCCCCGGTAAGAACGATGGGATTGTCTAGAAGGGGGGCAATCGCCTCCACCTCCCGCTGAGTCCCCGGTAGTTCTCCAAACTGTAAATCCTCTATCTCCATTGACCGTTGAGACTCTCCCCGAGTCGCCTGTGTCACCTGCATCACGGCAGAGGTATCAGCATCATCATAATTAGGATTGGCAAATAACACCGGGGGTTGACGACTGGGACGGGGATATTGCAGTCGCAACAAGTCCCGTCCCGTGGTCAGATGGGTCAACTGATAGGATTCCACCAGATAACGATTCTCCTCATCCACCAGTGCGGCAAAGGGAATTAAGTTCAGTTGACCATCTGGGGACAGGAGTAGATGAGTTGCATCTCCGAGTAGAGGACGAATGGGAGCCATCAGCAACTCATCGAGTTGTCGTCCAGTAGTTTGAACTCGTTGCTCGGAGTTGGGGACGCGAGTGGCGTTGAGGAAGGCAACGGCGGCATTGTCGATGGTTTCGGCATCTCCTAAGTCCACCCACTGGGGGTCACCGGAGGCGTGGAGGATATAGGCGGCGTAGCGGGGCGGTTCCCGACGTCTTTCAGACCAGTTTATGGGATGATATTGAACCAGTTCCACCAATGCTGCATCATTGGGAATCAATGCCTGAACTGCCTCAATTTCCACCGGTTCTGTTGCCACTCGGAACTCGGCACTACGACGAGATAGGTCATCTTCCAACTGTTCCACCTGTTGACGGAGGGTGTCTATCTCGGCGCGATAGAGGTCAGGGTCTTGGTTACCGAGGCCGGCATAGAGGCGAGTTGCCAGTTGAGTTTGGGCGTTGGTGTACTCGTCCAGAAGGGGAGCGAGTTCGGGGCTGAGGTTATCTCGCAAGAGTTGTTGCGTCTCGGTCACGGCATCAAGGATGCGTCCTTTGCGGCGTAGGACTGTAGTCAGGGCGAGACGTGCTGCTTGGGGATGGTCAGGAGCATCTTGGAGATGGAGTGAGAGAGTTTGGTGAGTTGTGCCAGATAGAGTGGCGATATAGGCTTGTTTACGGGCTTCTGAGCCAATAGCGAGATTCTGGGCTAGGTTCGTTTCTTGAATATCCAGGCCCCGTTGGAGAAGACTGAGGCTTTGAGATGTACCTCCTTGGGCTTGGTAGAGTGTAGCCAAATTATTGAGGTTGGTAGCGACATGGGGGTGAGACTCTCCCAGAGCAGTTTCCCAGATTTCCAGGGCCCGGAGGTAGAGAGGTTCGGCGGCATCATAGTTTCCCTGGGCACGGTAGAGTGCAGCCAAATTATTAAGGCTTTGGGCGACATGGGGGTGAGTCTCTTCCAGGGCGGTTTCATAAATTTCCAGGGCCCGGAGGTAGAGGGGTTCGGCGGCATCATAATTTCCCTGGGCACGGTAGAGTGCAGCCAAATTATTGAGGTTATGGGCGACATGGGGATGAGACTCTCCCAGGGCGGTTTCTAGGATTTCCAGGGCCCGACGGTAGAGAGGTTCGGCGGCATCATAGTTTCCCTTGGCTTGGTAGAGTAGAGCCAAATTATTGAGGCTGGTAGCGACATGGGGGTAAGTCTCCCCCAGGGCAGTTTCCCAGATTTCCAGGGCCCGACGGTAGAGAGGTTTGGCGGCATCATAGTTTCCCTGGGCACGGTAGAGTGCAGCCAAATTATTGAGGCTGGTGGCGACATGGGAGTGAGACTCTCCCAGGGCGGTTTTCCAGATTTCCAGGGCCCGACGGTAGAGAGGTTCGGCAGCGTGATAGTTTCCCTGGGCTTGGTAGAGTGCAGCCAAATTATTGAGGCTGGTGGCGACATGGGGGTGAGACTCTCCCAGGGCGGTTTTCCAGATTTCCAGGGCCCGACGGTAGAGAGGTTCGGCAGCACTGTAGTCTCCCTGGTCACGGTAGAGTGCAGCCAAATTATTGAGGCTATGGGCGACATGGGGGTGAGACTCTCCCAGGGCGGTTTTCCAGATTTCCAGGGCCCGACGGTAGAGAGGTTCGGCAGCACCGTAGTTTCCCTGGTTATGGTGGAGTGACCCCAAGTTATTGAGACCGAGGGCGACATCGGGATGAAGCGCTCCTAGAGAAGTCTCGCGAATTTCCAGGGCCCGACGGTAGAGAGGTTCGGCAGCACTATAGTTTCCCTGGTCACGGTAGAGTGACGCCAAGTTATTAAGGCTTTGGGCAACATCAGGATGAGATTTTCCTAGGAGGTTTTTCCGGATTTCCAGGGCCCGACGGTAGAGAGGTTCGGCAGCACTATAATTTCCCTGGTTATGGTAGAGTGACGCCAAGTTATTGAGGCTGGTAGCTACATAAAAATGAGACTCTCCCAGGGTGGTTTCTCGGATTGCTAGTGCCTGTCGTGCCAAAGGCATAGCCTCTTGGTAACGGCTTTCGTCCAACAGTTGCAACACTTGTTGGTTCAAACGATGCGCTTGTTCCAATAACTCGGCTCGTTCAAGGTCAGACGACGTTGCCGTTTGTACCGTTAGCCTATAGTCTCCCACTTCTTGCCCTTGTGCTGAAGTTGCTGCGACAGTGTAAGAATCCGTTTTGGGGATTACCACAACCATCCGGGCATTAGCGTTCTCACCTCCATATCTATCTTGGGCGATTAGCTCAATTTCCTCACCTGCTATCAGTAACAATAGGTGAGCATCGAAGTCGTCACTGATTAAATCAATGACTAGCCGTTGCCCCTCTTTTGCTTCAAGGGGATAGACATTGAAATATCTACCATCATCTGTAATACGACTCGTTTCATCCAATCGCCCCCGAACATCAATGGGTTCAAAGTCCTGATTGACCGATGACTGGGCCAATCGCTGAGGTTCCTCAGCCAAAGCTAGGGAGACTCGTGGCAGGCCTAACCCCAATGTCGTCAATAGCCCCAAAGTCAGCAGATGTCGCGATAGGTGCATGGGTCGAACCCTCCTGGAAGTAATGGAAGTTTCTCCGGTGAGCTGCCACAACCCCCGGATAATTCCTACGAGTTTATACTGATTAAGTATATTTCTGGAGCCTCCGAGCTTATTCACATCTCCGTAAAATCATCCATAGGCGTCCACTGCCCCGAAAACAGGAACGACGCCCAATAATAGGGATGCGCCCCCCGACTGAGCCAGTCCAACTGCACCTCCCGCAACGCCTCACTCCGTCCCTCCCCGGCCAACAACCGTTGATAATAATCCCCCATCAAATCCGCCGTCTCCTCATCGGCCACCTTCCACAAACTCATCAACTGACTCTCAGCCCCGGCCATCACAAAGGCTCGCCGCAAGCCATAAACCCCCTCACCATTCGCCACATCCCCCACTCCCGTCTCACAAGCACTCATCACCACCAAACGAGTCCCCCGCAAATCCAACCCCACCACTTCCAGAGCCGTCAACACTCCATCTTCTCCCTCACTATCTCGGCTATTAAACCCAGCCAATGCCAGACCTGAGCGCAACAGAGGATTCTCACTACTGGTAGGACGGTTACTGGGAGGAGGGGCAAATTGCCCTGGCTGTGCGTCCGTCACCACAATCACGTCGCCGCGAGTGAAATCCCTCAGAGGCTGAGGCGGTACAAACTCCACATCCTGGAGAAAGAAACCATGAGTCGCTAAATGGAGAATACTGGGAGCCTGAACCTGTTTGAGAGCATTTTCCGTCGCCTCCGCCTCCGTGAGAACGATGGGATTGTCCAGCAGAGGTGCGATCGCCTCCACCTCCCGCTGAGTCCCCGGTAATTCTCCAAACTGTAAATCCTTTATCTCCATAGACCGTTGAGACTCTCCCCGAGTCGCCTGTGCTAGCTGCATCACGGCAGATGTATCGGCATCATCATAATTAGGATTGGCAAACAACACGGGTGGTTGACGACTGGGGCGAGGGTTTTGCAGTCGTAACAAATCCCGTCCCGTGGTCAAATGAGTTAACTGATAGGATTCTACCAAATAACGATTATCTTCATCCACCAGTGCGGCAAAGGGAATTAAGTTGAGTTGACCATCTGGGGAGAGGAGTAGATGAGTGGCATCTCCGAGGAGAGGACGAATGGGGGCCATCAGCAAGTCATCGAGTTGTCGTCCTGTGGTTTGGACTCGTTGCTCGGAGTTAGGGACGCGAGTGGCGTTGAGGAAGGCAAAAGCGGCATTATCGATAGTGTTGGCATCTCCTAAGTCTACCCACTGGGGGTCGCCGGAGGCATGGAGGATATAGGCGGCGTAGCGGGACGTTTCCCGACGTCCTTCAGACCAGTTTGTGGGATGATATTGGACCAGTTCCACCAATGCTGCATCATTGGGAATCAATGCCTGAACTGCCTCAATTTCCACCGGTTCCGTTGCCACTCGGAACTCGGCACTACGACGAGATAGGTCATTTTCCAACTGTTCCACCTGTTGACGGAGGGTTTCTATCTCGGAGCGATAGAGGTCAGGGTCTTGGTCACCTAAACCGGCATAGAGGCGAGTGGCGAGTTGAGTTTGGGCGTTGGTGTACTCGTCTAAAAGGGGAGCGAGTTCAGGGCTGAGGTTATCTCGTAAGAGTTGTTGCGTCTCGGTCACGGCATCAAGGATGCGTCCTTTGCGGCGTAGGACTGTAGTCAGGGCGAGACGTGCTGCTTGGGGATGGTCAGGAGCATCTTGGAGATGGAGTGAGAGAGTTTGGTGAGTTCTGCCAGATAGAGTGGCGATATAGGCTTGTTTACGGGCTTCTGAGCCAATAGCGAGATTCTGGGCTAGGTTCGTTTCTTGAATATCCAGGCCCCGTTGGAGAAACCCGAGGCTTTGCGATGTGTCTCCTTGGGCTTGGTAGAGTGTAGCCAAATTATTGAGGCTGGTGGCGACAGAGGGGTGAGACTCTCCCAGGGCGGTTTCTCGGATTTCCAGGGAGCGGCGGTAGAGAGGTTCGGCGGCATCATAGTTTCCCTGGGCACCGTAGAGTCCTGCCAAATTATTGAGGCTGGTGGCCACATGGGGGTGAGACTCTCCCAGGGCGATTTCATAAATTTCCAGGGAGCGGAGGTAGAGGGGTTCGGCGGCATCATAGTTTCCCTGGTTACGGTAGAGTGCTGCCAAATTATTGAGGCTGTTGGCGACATGGGGGTGAGACTCTCCCAGGGCGGTTTCTCGGATTTCCAGGGAGCGTAGGTAGAGGGGTTCGGCGGCATCATAGTTTCCCTGGGCACCGTAGAGTCGTTATTGAGGCTGGTGGCGACAGAGGGGTGAGACTCTCCCAGGGCGGTTTCTCGGATTTCAGGGAGCGGCGGTAGAGAGGTTCGGCGGCATCATAGTTTCCCTGGGCACCGTAGAGTCCTGCCAAATTATTGAGGCTGGTGGCGACAGAGCGGAGGTGAGACTCTCCCAGGGCGGTTTCTCGGATTTCCAGGGAGCGGCGGTAGAGAGGTTCGGCGGCATCATAGTTTCCCTGGGCACCGTAGAGTGCTGCCAAATGGGGGTGAGACTCTCCCATTGAGGCTGGTGGCGACATGAGGGGTGAGAGGGTGAGTCTCTCCCAGAGCGGTTTCCGAGATTTCCAGGGACTGGAGGAGAAGAGGTTCGGCGGCATCATAGTTTCCCTGGGCACCGTAGAGTGCTGCCAAATTATTGAGGCTGTTAGCGACATCAGGGTGAGACTCTCCCAGGACGGTTTCTCGGATTTCCAGGGACTGGAGGAGGAGAGGTTCGGCGGCATCATAGTTTCCCTGGTCACGGTAGAGTGCTGCCAAATTATTGAGGCTGGTGGCGACATGGGGGTGAGACTCTCCCAGGGCGGTTTCATAAATTTCCAGGGAGCGGAGGTAGAGAGGTTCGGCGGCATCATAGTTTCCCTGGACACGGTAGAGTTCAGCCAAATTACTGAGGTTGGTGGCGACATGGGGGTGAGACTCTCCCAGGGCGGTTTCATAAATTTCCAGGGAGCGGAGGTAGAGGGGTTCGGCGGCATCATAGTTTCCCTGGACACGGTAGAGTCCAGCCAAATTATTGAGGCTGGTGGCGACGTCGGGGTGAGACTCTCCCAGAGCGGTTTCCGAGATTTCCAGGGAACGACGGTAAAGAGGTTCGGCAGCATGATAGTTTCCCTGGTTCCCGTAGAGTAGAGCCAAATTATTGAGGCTGGTGGCAACATGGGGGTGAGACTCTCCCAGAGCGGTTTCCGAGATTTCTAGTACCCGTTGCGCCAAGGGTATGGCTTCTTGGTAACGACCTTCTTCGTATAACTGCAAAACCCGTTGGTTCAAATGATAGGCTTCCTCCAATAACCTCGTTTCCTCACCCTCAGCAGCCGTGGCAGGCCGGACTGTCAGATGATAGTCTCCTGTGTCTCCCGGTTGATGGCCATAGACCCCAACCACATAAAGACCAGTCCTCGGTAATTCGACCCGCACCGTTTCTTCTGTATTTCTCTCATCAGGGTGGGGGCCAATGAGATTTCCCTCCCAATCCATAACCGCCCACCCAGCATTGACATCATGGCTGACCAATTCAATCACTAGGATATCTCCAGTGGTTCCCGGAAAGGGGTAAATATTGAAAAGACGACCATCAGCAGCCACTTCGCTGTTTTCATCTAATCTCCCCTCAATCACTAGGGGCAATTCCCAGAATTGTGGAGAGGACTGGGCTTGTAAGGAGTCTCGGGACAAGTGCCTGGGGGTCACTCCTGCCCAAACGTCCGGGGTTCCCCAGGTTAGCCAAAGCCCTAGGAGGATGAATAGCTGCCGCTGCCACTGTCTGGTCATCAGGGTTTCCTCGTTTTGCTGAACGGTCTTAACCTAATATATGTCTGACGCACAACCACTTATTCATTGTGCTGAGGGGATTCGCCCGCTCCTGCTGGCTCGGGCCTTGGGCTTGGCTGCCTGACTCCCGATAGTATAGCTGGAGAAGGGTTGGGCAATGTCAGAGTTCTGGGAGGAGTGATGCTACAGTTGGCATGAAGAGTCAATCCGGGTTGGCGATTACTCATGCCCCTGGCTATATGTTTATTATGGATTTTTAGGATGAGGAGTTGACGTTTTATTGATAGAAAATTTAGAGAGAGAACCTACCCCTAACGCTTCCTAGGACGAGAAATATGACCTGCAACAATTTCGTCGGGTTACCCGAAATAAGGCATTATTTATCTATCATAAGACCGTAATTATTTGCGGACTCTAACGCAATATCTGGAAGATTGCAAAGCATACTATCCCATGTTTCTCTTGCTTGCAGTGCTTCTACGACAATCTGAAGCGGCTCAGGCAGGATGGTTTGAAAATCGGCTTCTTCTGGCAAATTAGTGGTATAAGCCAACTGTTCTTGAGGTGGTGTAAATTGTGGATTTATTCCTTCCTTGTTGCCTCTCGCATCAACTCGATACCAGCCAGTTTCTGGCAAGTAAACTGCATTAAAACCATGCAAACTATACGGTGCGCCTTTGTCATCAAGACTCAACCGTTGATAACAAAATCCCGCTGGGATTCGGTTTGACCGTAGCAATGCCGCTAATAAATGGCTCTTAGAAAAGCAGTAACCTGTCCTGTATTTTAGGACGTCAGATGCCCGACAGGTTACAGGGTTCATTTGGTAATCAACGCTGTGATAAATTTCATCTCGGACCCACTCAAAGCAGGCTTTGGCAATGGCTATTGGTGTTTGATGACCTGACTCAATTTGTTTGGCATATTTGATGATTTCCGGATGTTGATAATCAATAATTTCAGTATTTTTTAAATAGTCTTTCATGTCAATCGCTACAAATTCTACAAGCCAATCCTAAGATTCTAACTTAGAAAAAAGGTTGGGGTGTATCCTCCTGGATACCCGGCCAAGGGATGGGAGATTCGGGCCGGGTACTTTCACAATGGGGAGAGCGATGAGCAATCTTTCCTGGGTCTTCTGGGTTCAAGGTGATAAGTAAAATTTATGGCAGATTACATCCCTTGCAGTAGGGGCGAAAAATTTTTCGCCCCTACAATTTGGTATCCCATGCAACAAATCCCACCCTAGATCCAGAAGACCCTCTTTCCTAATCGCTCTCCCAGAACCTAATTTTGTAGGAATTTCACCCCACCTCGTGAGACGTTCACATCAAGGTGACGCCTAAAATACAAGCGGCTTAAGCCCATTATCGTCCTCAGACGTTGCAAACGCAACATCAAAACTGTCCTCAGTTTCAGGATTCAGAACTATCACGGATACTCCCGACGTAATAGAGTTCTGGCACTGGCGATCGCCCCCCGAGTTCACCTAAAAACTCAGAGAAAACAATCAGTAACTAGAGCACAGAAAAGGGAACTTCCAAGGTGGGATTGGCTCCATCTACGGCACCCGAGAAAGAACGAATGCCCTCACTGGTGGCAATAGACAACTCAAAGGGAATGGGTCCCGTTGTTGACTGGCAACGACTCCACAAATTCACCTGTGCCGTATAGTCTCCAGGTGGAGCCGATTGATCCAACCAAAAAATGTTCTCAGCCGGGCGGGGTGTTAGATTCCGACAAGCCGCATTAGCATCTACATCTAAACGACCCCCAGAAGGAACTGAGCGATTCCCGAAGAATACCCGATCGCCGAAGGGATCGGTCACGGCTAAGTCGAGGTCATCCACCGACTGCCAACGTAGAGTGACCTGAACATCCCCGACTCCTAAAATCCGAAAATCGCTGAGATTGATAAATTCCGCTGAATTATCAGGAAAACGCACGAGCATTTGTCCGGTTATATCATCAAAAACCAGAGCATTCCCAGCCTCGTCTCCCGTTCCCTGTTCAATCCGCAACCGCTCCCTTGAAAAACTCGGGTCGGCGTCTAGGTCTGTATTCTCTACAATCCGGGAACTGGGGACAGCAATTTCAATAATGTCCACTCCCGGCTGAAAATCGGTAATCACATCCGCGCGACGCTCTTCTAGAGGGATATCAGTCCAAAAATAGTTAACCGGCTGGATGACAAAAATATTCGCCCCTCCACCCCCTGTTAACGTGTTTTCACCGCGATCGCCAAACAGAACATCATCTCCCTCACCGCCAAATAAAACATCATCCCCCCGTCCCCCATAAATGGTGTCATTGCCAGACCCCCCATAAATGGTGTCATTTCCCGCATTCCCAAAAATGAGATTATTGCCCCCTCCAGCAACAATCACATCTCGGTCTTCGGGGGCTGATGGCTCACCAATTCCCCCACTCCCGCCGACGAGGGTATCATCTCCCGGTCCACCATAAAGGGTATCCGACCCACGACCTCCCACAAGGATGTTATTGCCAGCATTGGCAATTAAAACATCATCGCCATCCAAGCCAAAAATCGCATCATCCTCATCTGAACCGACAAGGCTATCATCGTCTTGACTGCCTAAAATGACATTAGGATTCTCTCCTACCGGAAATAATTGGGTAATTAAGGTTTCATTAGGATTCGACATGGTAACAAAGTTCTCCAAGAGAAAGGAGTTTAGTCTATACCTTGATATTTCTGGAGCCTCCGAGCTTATTCACTTTTTCGCAAAAACTTGCCTTGAAATGGACTAAGACCTCGTTGAGCCGCCTCAGTTTCCGGAAATTGCCCTCTCGGGACTGGTGTTTATACTGATGCGACCCTGAAATCACCTATGCTTCATCGCCGAACCTCCCGACTTCTGCTCAGCCTCAGTCTGGCCGTCGCCTTAGGGGGAATCGTCGGCTGTGCGGCCGAGCTACCGACGGACGACTCCGACCCCACAACAGAGACGAGTCCAGTCCCGGAACCGGATTCAGACCTGGCCCAAAACCCCGATGAGGTGGCCGATGACTCCCCAGAGGCGACCTCCGTTGATTGGGCCATGGCTGATATCACTCATGTCTTAGAGGGTCATGATGAGTCTCCGACAAAGCTAGTATTTAGCCCCGATGGTCAAACGTTGGCCATTGCCAGTTATGATGCCCTCAAGGTTTGGGATGTGGCGTCAGGGCAGGTGTTACATCGTCTGGAAGGCCATCGGTCAGCGGGAGACTCCCCAATGGCAACGGTTCCCCCCACAGCTATGGTCATGAGTCCCGATGGTCAAACTCTGGCGACAACTAGCCGCAGTCAAGGACGATTAACCAGCGAAGATTCCTTGATTCTCTGGGATCTCACCAGCGGCGAGGCTCAACAAACTCTGGGAGGAAATTCGGGCTGTCAAGATGTGGCCTTTACCCCCGATGGCAGCCAACTTTGGGCAGCCTGTGCTGGGGAATTGCAACAGTGGTCTGTGGAAACTGGGTCTTTAGAGACATCGATGGATGTGGGACTGCTTGAAACCATCGCCCTGAGTCCCGATGGGCAAACTTTGGCGACGGTCGAGATGAACTTACCCGATGGGTCTCAGGAGAGTACCCAGGTGCAGTTGTGGGATGTTGGGGGAGACTCGGCTGAGCCGTTGCGATCGCTCCAGGGAAACTCCCATGACATCACGAACCTTCAGTTTACCCCCGATGGTCGCTATCTGGTGACCCAAACCCCGCCAATTTCGGCGAATGACGGCTCTGGAGGCTCTCCGGGACAAGTGGCGATTTGGGATTGGCAACAGGGGGAACGGCGCTATGAACATGAGTCCTTTGGCCGTTTTCCGGTCAGTCTCAGTGCTGATGGAACTCTCTTAGCGGGTGAGTTTGGTGAACCGCTGTTGATGGATAAACAAGGTAACCCCGTCAACCATTCCATTCTCACCCGTCAGCAAGGGGGAGCCTCCGCCATTGCCTTGAGTCCCGATGGTAAAACCCTGGCTTGGGCCGGTCAGCCACCCACGTTCCCGAGTCCCATTGTCCGTCTCTGGCAGGCGGGAGCGGCGACGGAACCCACTCATGACAGTGCTGATGGCGATCGCGACCAATATACCAGCCTAGAAGAACTCCCGAGCGAACGCACCACCCGAGACATCGAACGCTTCACGCAAGAGAACTTTGGCCTCACGGAGAGGGTGGGTATTGAGGAAGAAACCCTAACCCTGAATATGCCCGACACCAACCGGGCCGAAGCCATCCTCACCCTCGACTCCCTCCCCGATGATGCTGTTGGCGCAGTACGCTATCGCTTAGAGTTCGACTTGCAAGAAGATGGCGTTACCTGGGAACTGGTCTGGGCCGGCCGTCAACAACAATGTCGGCGAGGACCCACCCCTGAGGATGAATGGACAACCGAGTTATGCACTTAAACGCCAACACCACCTCAATCCCCAGCTCCCAAATGACCAATGACAGAGGCCAACCCCTCCACAACCCGAGCTAACCGGTCAAAGTCAACCTTGTCTACCGTATCGTCTGGGGTGTGGTAGTAGGGATAGCGAAAGGGGGCGGTATCGGTGACCATTAAGGCGGGATACCCTTGCTGCCAAAACGCCCAATGGTCTGACCAACCGGCCCCTGGGACGGCACCGGGAAGAATTGCCCCTTCTGACGGGAAGGATATCGACTGGCGGAAGTGACGCACTACTTGACGCACGAACTTCGCTGAATCCAGATTGCCCACAAAACTAATGAAATTACCTTGAATGGGATAAATTTGGTCTAACAATCCCAAAGGATAGGTCTGACTTCCTGGCGCGTCGTCAAAATAGCCCATTGTCTCTAAACTCAACATCCCCACCACCTTCTCCCCTCGCTCTCGACAGCGTCGCGCATACACCAAACTTCCCATGTTCTCGGTCTGGAAAAAAGGGGGTTCCTCGTTGGTAAAGGCGACAAAGCGTAGGGTTCGTGACTGAAGATGCTCGGCAAAGTGACGGGCCAAGGCTAGGACAGCGGCGACTCCTGAGCCGTTATCGTTGGCTCCCGGCACTCCTCCAGGAGCATCCACAGAGTCATAGTGAGCGCCAATCACGATGATTTCCTCAGCCTGCTGTTGACCGGGGAGTTCTAAAATCACGTTGCTGAAGGTTTGACCGCTAATTGGGTAGTCTTGACGTTCAACCTCCCCTCGCTGTTGTGCCACATCGGTCAGTTGGTCTTCTAGGTAGTCGGCGATCGCCACCAACTCCGAGTAAGCTAGATAGTGGTGGGGGGCGATCGCAATGCGTTCTACATCAACTCGCAATTGCTGAGCGAGGGTCTGCTGGCTCAAGGTCAGGGGAGGGAGTTCTCCCCGATAGCTCTGACCTGGCATCATAATCATGGTTCGATAGACTCCGATCAGGGTAAATACGCAACATCCCAGTAGTATCAGAAGTCTCCCTAAGGCACCACAGTCTAACCAGCGCATAGCAGTTACCTCTTAGACAAGAAGAGTTTCCTGACTTGGCAGGGATGGTCTAAGTTTACCCACAGTCGGACCGATAATCGCTCATCAGTAATGGCTTATGAATCTGCTACGGGGTAAAACCACCATCGCCGCCATTGTACTCGCAACGGGATTGATACTGTTGGTCGCTCAACTGATCCAACTCGGGGTCTTGCCCCTAGCAACGACGTTAAACTACAGTCCCCAAGACCGGCAATTCATTCGTATGTGGCTACGGTTGGCGGGACTCGTTGGCGTTCTCCTTCCTCTTGTGGGACTGATTTGGGGCTGGCGCGATCGCCAAATCCGAACGTTTTTTATGTATTATTTTTTAGTTATTTTCTGTCAACTGATTTCGGAACAGGTTGTCGCAAGGTTCTTCTTTCGTAGTCTTGTTGTCCCCACTGGACTGCTCTATTCCCTGTTTCGGATTGGACAACTCTGGCAGGCACATCAACAGCTAACACAACGACATCATGACCCTCATCCCCGTCTCATCTTAGCTGTCATCTGGATTCTCTTGGCTTTTTGGGCTGCCAATCTTCTGGTGTCCGTTGGAATTGCCGTTCCCGCCATTATGGCGTAGTTCGGGGTAGGAGCAACCCATACATTACCCCTACCCTCTGTTTGTCGCTCTAGTACACCTCACCCCGTAAGGCTTCTGCATCAATGGGACGCATGAAATACAAGCGAGTTAAATCCGCCATCGTCCCCAACAGCAGAGGCGCTTTTTTCAGGAACTTGGCCAACTTAGAATCATTGCTGGCCGAAATCGCCGCTAACTGTTCATTGCGTTCAGCACAACGATACATCCGCTCGAAAAACTCCGGACGCTCCACATCCAAAACCTCCGGGAAGGCCCGCGCCGCACTGGCGTTGGTGTTGCGGATGACGGTTTTGTCGAACTCATAGGGGTCTAACCCCAGAGAACGGTAGAAATCAGCGCGCTCCAAGACCGTCAGAGAGTGCGTCGCAAACACCGTCAACAGGAAGAAGCGAGACCAGAGCCGACCTTGCCAAGATTTCCACATTTTTGGCTGCGATCGCAACAGAGCCTTAAAGATATCTCCGTGGCGATTTTCATCCTGACACCAGCTCTCAAAGCGTTTGAAGAGAGGATAGAACTGGCGATCGGGATTCTGCTCCAGATGGCGGAAAATTGTAATATAACGCCAGTAGCCGATTTTCTCGGAGAGATAGACGGCGTAGATAATCCACTCGGGCTTAAAGAAGGTATAACTCCGATTGCGGGTCAAATAGCCCAAATCCAGGCGAATGTTGAAGTCGCTCATCGCCTTGTTCAAAAATCCAGCGTGACGAGCCTCATCTCGGGCCATCAAGGCGAAAATCTCTGCCAGGCGGGGATTGCGACCCTTGAGTTTGCGGGAGAGTTCCTTAAACAGCAAGAATCCTGAAAATTCAGAGGTACAAGAGCGTTCTAGGAAGTCCACAAACGCCAAACGAGTCTGTTCGTCGATATGCTCCCAGGATTGCTCGAACTCCTCATCGCGTACGAAGTGATAGCGATTGTAGTCGGCTTGCATCTCCCCAATCATGGCGTCGATTTCCTCCTCTTGCAAGGATAAATCCATCGCCGCAACCTTATCAAAGTCCGTCACATAGAAGCGAGGCGTCAGGATGGTTTCCTTAGCGGGAACCTTCACGCCGGGTTTGAGTTCGTCAATCTGAGGCTGGGGAACAGTCGTTGTCATAGGTCTTTCCTGATAATCGCCAGATAGCTATATTAAGTTATACCGGCTTTCAGCATTTTGCCTAGGGGGTGGGGGCAAAATCGTTACATGGTGTTACACAAACACCCCACTGAGCCGTCCCCTGGCAGCGTTAGACTAAGAGTGGGTTCATTCAAGCGAGATTTTTCCCAGATACAGCACATCAAGGAGCAACTATGGCCTATCAATGCGACCTGGGTAACAACCAAACGGTTTATCTGGACAATTCCGGGAGCCAAACCATTGTCACCACCGCCAGCGGCAGTCCTGGACAACAGCAACAGTCAAGTAATAGCTTTGAAACCGGGGCCTGGACTGCTCCCCCCGAGATGTATCGTACCCCTGGGGGGGTGACTCTGAAAATTCAGGCCCAAGGGGGCGATCGCTGGATTCAGATTCAAGGACAAAGTTCTAACCTCTCCGACGCCAGCTCTATCCCCCTACAAGAGGTGTCCCAGGTTCCCGGTTCCTCACAACAGCCGATGCAACCCATGCAACCCATGCAACCCATGCAACCCATGCAACCCATGCAGCCGATGCAACCCATGCAACCTATGAAAATGGGCAACATGGAGATGAATAATAATCCCATGGAAATGCGAATGGGCAATATGGAGATGAGAATGGGGTCATCACCGCAAAATACTGGTTCTCAGCGGCGGTTTTGTAGTCAATGTGGTTCCCCGGTTCAACCGAGCGATCGCTTCTGCGGGAATTGCGGCCACAAACTCAGTTAATTTCCGTCAGCAGGTCATGACAATCGCCTCTGTGATGGGTTAAGTTAGGAGAACTCCCAGGCTTAACCCTCTAACGTAATGTCCCTATCAATTCCGCCCCCCCTCACTTCGAGTTTGAGTCATCGCGGGTTCCTGCTGTAAATTAGCCCGAGTGAGATGTAACTCATACCCCAGCCAGGCTAACATTCCTCCCATCACCGCCACTGTAATCAATAGGGTGCTAGTCAGTAACTGCACCTGTCCTGATAACCGTTCGATCTCTTGATGTCCTCGTTCAACAAAGACCACCTTTTCCCTGGGTTGGCCATTATTCGATAGTGAAGTTGCCTCAACGGGCATCACCTCTGACTCGTTCGCTTTCATTTGCTTCTCAAACTCCACCAAGGAGCGAAGCCAATCAGCAATTAAAAAGGGACAGTTTGCCTTAAACCAGCGCAAGCCAAAAAATAGAAAAACAGGTTTAGAAATCTTCGTGACCGGTCGAAATGCACCCCGAAGTATGCGGCTGCGAAGTTGGCGATAGTAGATATTTTCTGCTCCCATATCATAGAGCGCTGCCAAAACAATTTTGGCAGTGGCTTCTTCCCGCTCAAACAAATGGTCTAAGGTCAGAAGCATCTCATCCATGCTCTTCTTCTCCACAGCCTCTCGCTGTGGGTTGGGTTGATGTAAATGGGTATCCATAGCTTCGGGAGAATTACTATCTCCATTAAAGCGTTAATTTTGGCCAACCCGAGTTCCTAATCAACCTTCGTTAACAATTCGTTCACGGGGACGGAATGAGATAGGGAGACTCAATCACCGGTAAATCCGCTAACCCCGCATCTCGTAACGCCTGATAGAGAATTACCGCCACTTCCCCACGAGTCGCATCCCGATTAGGCGTCAGCCGATCGCCATCAGGATAATTCACCAGTAACCCTCGCTTCAGGGCCATGGCCACCGCCGGTTTTGCCGCCGTGGGAATCTCCCCCTTGTCAGCGAACGGCTCTAACTTCGAGACATCCGCCTCTCCCAAATTCTGCCCATTCACCAACGCCAGCCAAACCGAGAGCCGTTGTAGATTGAGATTGGGCGCAAAGCGATCGCCCCCAACCCCAGACATAAACCCACCCCGAGCCACCTGCTGAATCGCCTTGGCTGCCCAAAAACCCGGCGACACATCCCGAAACGCGATCGCCTCGCGAACCGGCTCTGGCTCAAAGGCCTTCGCCAACAACGTCGCAAACGCTGCCCGAGACAGCGGTGCATCAGGGCGAAAGGTTTGGTCCGGATAACCACTAATCAAGCCCTTCGCCGTCAACGCCGTGACAAACTCCGCCGTCCAATGGCCATCTAAATCCGTAAAAGGAGGCGCCGCCAACGTCCCGGCCGTAATCAGATAAGGAGACTCAATCTCAGGCAGTTGCCCCAACGCCACCAACCCCTGATACACCGTCACCGCCATCTCCGCCCGCGTCATCGAGGCTTGAGGTTGCAACTGGCGACGATTGGGGTAATTAGCCACTAACTGAGCCTGAGTGGCCCGGGCCACCGCCGTCTGAGCATACGTGGGGATTTGATTGCGATCGCCATAAAACGACAACAGCCCCACATCCGCCCCAGGCGCCAAATTCAAGCCATTAACAATCGCCACCCAAGCCTGAGTCCGAGTCACCGACTCCTGCGGGCGAAAACTGCCATTGGGGAACCCTGCAATAAACCCCATCTCATTGGCCTTACGAATCGCCTGATAGCCCCAAAAACCCGGCGAGACATCCAAAAACACCTGAGGGTCGCGTACCACGGGTACATCGAAGGCCTTGGCTAAAATCGCCGCAAAGGCCGCCCGCGTCAACGGCTCATCGGGCATAAAGCGACGATGGCCCACCCCAGCAATAATCTCCCGTTCAAACAAGGCCTCAATAAACCGTTGCGCCCAATGGCCCGCAATATCCCGTAATTCTCCCGTGGGCTCAGGTTCCCCAGGAATGGGAGCTAAGACCCTCTCAAACTCAGCCAAATACTGAGCCGCATCCGTCTGACGAATCCCATAGACTTTTGAGAGCCGTCCCCGTTGTGCCAACACCTGGCGCACCTCTGCATTGCTGATTTCCGAGAGTTGTCGGCCCTGATCTAAGGCGATCGCCGCCGCAATGCCCAACCCTTGTGCCACCCCCACGTTATATTCCACAATCCGTCCCGCAGAGGAGGCATAACCGGGAAAATCTGAAGCCGGACTCACCACAGCCAAATTGGGCACAGCTTTTACCTGGGCCTGACGAATCCCCACATTAAACAGCGGCTTAGCCTGAATACTAACACTGTTGTAGCCCTTAGCCCGGGCCCTTTCACCCAGACCTTCAATACCGCCGCGCACATCAAAATGATAGCCAAACGTCCCTAAAGCCTCTGCTGCCGGAACTGCGCCATCGAGCATCTGAGCGCCACTGAGGGGACTCACGGCCCCGGCGATATTGCCCGCATGACGAATATACAGTTCTGCCGCCGGCCGCACCTCCGAGGCGCCAAAGGTCTCCATAAACCAACGGCGCACCTGTTCAAACTCCCCTAAAATAGCCTCTGTCGGCCGAGCCTGATTGCGGGCCAGAGCTTCGGCTTCGGCGCCGGTGACGAACCATAATAGGGAATTCCAGGAGAGACGGTTTCCCGGCAGAATCGCCACATTGCCATTGTCCAGGAGAAAGCCGCTGTTCTTGAGAGAAAAGGGTTTATTGCGGCGAGCATGATAACCAATACTCAGGGCCCGCGATCGCACATCAATAAAATCGCGATCGCTGTAGAGTCGTAAGGGTTGCCCCTGGGCATTGGTCAAGGAAGCCCGCAAAAACTGGGCAATGTCCACATCTCCCCCAGAGGCTCGTTTTAACCATTCTTGCCCCAGGGGACTTTGACTATCGAGGAGATGATGAAGATAGTAATTTTCCACCTCCCGCACCTTGGCCACCGTCACCCCCTCCGTTTCAAAACAGAGGGTAACGGGTAACTCCGCCTCGGGAAGTCCGAAGGTGGCAAAGCCTTGTAACTTCTTCACCCCCGCCTTTTGGGCCAGTTCAGCATTGACTGTAGCATCAATAAACTGTTGAGCTAAAAACGTCTCACCTCGCGTCAAACGCAAGCCACTGATGCGAGATCCAGTTTTTAACACCTCGGCAATCTCCACCTGTCCCGTCATTAGGGCCCCCACCTCCCCAAGCATCCCGCGCAAAGCCTGATTTCCCCGGTGAGGGTCTAGGGCAATCAAATCCACCTGAGCGCGAGTGAGAAACTCTTGATAAATAGCGGGAGGGTCACCAAATGTTTTTAAGCCATGACGTTGCCGCAGATCAAGGGGGATACCACTGCGATCCAAATAGGAAAGTTTCCCCCGCACGAGATGGCCTCCAATCGGGTCTGTGGCAGGTCCTTTAAGCATCAGGAGCGATCGCGGCCAAGCCCCCGTCCGCTGACGAACCTCACGCGCCGCCGTCACCAGAGCCAAAACACCGGGAACTTCATCACCAAAAACAATCAAATCAAAGGTGCGAACCATAACCAGAGCCGCTAATAGGGGAGAGACTTCCAGTGTATAGCAATCCTTTCCCCAGCTCGCTCAGTTGGGGAAGGCTGAATTCTTCTGCTGAACGGGACTGGCGGGATTCGAACCCGCGACCTAGCGCTTAGGAGGCGCTTGCTCTATCCATCTGAGCCACAGCCCCAAAACCTCGGACATGATACCAAGTCGTTGAATAATCTCAAAAAGTTCCCATGGGGACTTACCCCTCAATCGCTTGCCAAAAAATGGTGGTACACTACGAAGAACCCCAGTCCTGTTCCCGATCATCTGCCTCACCGACCTCAGGGCAAGCCTTTCATATAGTCGTTCAGCTCCAGGGGCAATCCGCGACACCCTAAGCAAAATTCTCTAGGCTACCCTGAACACCGATCAGAGTTTTGTGTCTGAAGCAACATCCAAATCGGTCGAGCCCGTTTTACCCTAGGAGTGACACGACCAGCCAATGACCTGACGGGAATGGGACGGGTACTTGATTTCATGCTCAGCAGTTATGACAGCCGAAGACTACAACCGAAATCGTTTCAGGCTGGCCACAGCAAGAGTCGCAGTCGTGACGTTTCCCCTCGTCCTAGCTCTGTGGCATGGACACCGGTTGCTACAACAGGAGCTGTCAGACTCACAACCCTTGGAATCCCTTGCCAGTACTCAAGTTCATTTAGCCCTTTGGCTACCTTCAATGTTGGCTGCCTTGACTGGTGTGCTAGTGGCCCTACTGTTATGTTTACGCCGTTTCTATCGATGGTTACGTCATCCTAGGGGCGATCGCAGTGCCGTTGAGTTTGCCCTAGATCGTGAACGGCTGTTTAATCACACCCTCATCGAAGCCAATCCGGCTTTTGTCGTGGCCATTTCCCCGGAGGGGGAAGTCTTGCGCATGAACGAATCGATGCTTAGGGCCCTGGGGTATCGTCGAGAGGAGGTATTGGGGCGAAATTATCTGTCCTGTTGTGTCCCCCCTTGCGATCGCTCCCGTGTACGAGAACTCTTCCAGGATCTCGTTGATGTCTTGGATAGGATTCAGGCTGAAAGCTCTCTGATGACGAAAGATGGTGAGATTCTTTGGGTAGCGTGGCATGGTCAGTCTGTCCGTCAATGTCCCAGTGGCGCCTGTGAGTTTATCCTGGGCATTGGCAATGACATTACCGATCGCCAACACACCATCCAAGCCTTAGCCACCGCCGAAGCCAAGTATCGTAGTATTTTTGAAAACGCGATCGAGGGCATTTTTCAAGTTTCTCCTGAAGGCTATTATCTCAGTGCCAACCCGGCCTTAGCCATCATCCTGGGCTATGAGTCTCCAGAACACCTCATTCAGAAAATCGATAATATCGACCGTCAACTCTATGTTGATTCGAGTCGCCGCGCGAAACTGCTACGACTGCTACAAACTCAAAATGTTGTTTCCGGCTTTGAGGCAGAAGTCTATCGTCGCGATGGTTCGGTGGTTTGGATTTCTGAAGATGTGCGAGCAGTTCGAGATCACAATGGGGCCTTGCTTCACTATGAAGGCTCCGTTGTGGATATCACCGAACGCAAACGCACCGAACAACGACTACGCTATAACGCCTCCCACGATGAACTGACGGGATTATGGAATCGGGGTTGGTTCCTCTCACAACTTGAACGCAGTTTGCGGCGGTCACGCCGTCATCAAGACTATCAGTTTGTGGTCCTCTTCTTGGATCTCGATAATTTTAAAGGCGTTAATGATAGTCTCGGCCATGTCATCGGCGATCGCCTGCTCTTAGAAGTTGCCCATCGCCTAGAACTGTGCTTGCGGCCCGGTGACACCCTCGCTCGTCTTGGGGGAGATGAGTTCACCATTCTTATGGAAAACCTTCAAGACTTACAGGAGGCCGTTCAACTGGCCCAGCGGATCCAACAGTCCCTGCGAGAGCCCCTCCCCGTTGAAAATCATCGCATCTTTACCCAAGTCAGCATTGGCATTGCTCCCGCCGATCCTGGCCACCGCCAACCTCAAGATTTATTACAAGATGCTGATATTGCGCTCTATCGGGCGAAAAAGCAGAAACCCACTGAAGGCTATGTGATCTTTGATCGGACCATGCGCAGTGAAACGATCCGACGACTACAGCTAGAAACTGACCTAAGGGGGGCGATCGAGCGCAACGAGTTAAAGGTCGTCTATCAACCGATCGTTTGCCTAGACACCCTGAAAATCACTGGTTTTGAAGCCCTAGTCCGTTGGCGACACAGTCAATATGGGCCGATCTCACCCTCAGAATTTATTCCCATTGCTGAGGAAAGTGGTTCCATCCAAGCCTTAGGGGCCTGGGTATTACGCACCGCTGGCCATCAACTGCGACAGTGGCAAAAGACCATTCTGGGTTGCGATCGCCTGTCCATGAGCATCAATCTATCCGGGAGGCAACTCTCTCAAGCCTTTATCAGCCAATTAGACTATCTCCTGGCCGACACACAACTCGACGGAGGGACCCTAAAACTAGAAATTACGGAAACCGCTCTGATGGAGGATGTAGACAGTGCCATTGTCCTTCTTAAGCAAATCCAAGACCGTCACGTGGTCTTATGCCTTGATGACTTTGGCACAGGGTATTGTTCCCTCAACTATCTACATCGATTTCCGATTCAGATTATCAAACTTGATCGCTCCTTTGTTGAACGGCTCTTTGACAGCGATGGCCGGCCTCCCATCGCCCCTGCCATCGTTAATCTCGCCCAACACTTACAAATTCATACCATTGCCGAGGGCATTGAAAACCTAGAACAACTCCAATATCTACAAAACATCGGTTGCAATTACGGGCAAGGCTATTGGTTCTCCCGTCCCCTAGAGGCTTCACGAGCCGAACAACTGCTACAAGAAGACTTCAACCCCCAGGCCCTAGCCGGGTAACCCCGCCGTCTTCCCCATGGTCTTGAGAGACTCCTCATGTCAAACATGTGTCAAATCGTTGACATTGATTTGACAAAGAGCCTGAAATCGTGTAACGCTAATGCCTAAATTTAGGTAGCGATCCATTTGCGATCGCCCCTGAGGGTGTATCATACCCAGCCTAGATTCACATTTGCAGCTTTCTTGAACCAATTTAGGGAACTGAAACGTAAATTTCTAGGTTTTGGGTAAAATCGAAACCAAACTTTCATCTCGATCGAGCTGAGACTGTCGTTCTGGAGGACAGACCCATTAATCGTTCTTTTGACCCTAAGGAACTCCGTTCCCCCACTTCCCCCACCCACTGTATCGAAACTGCACAACCCCCTATGACAAGCACCACTCTAGAGCCGACCTCTGCCACAGAGGTTAACGAGTCCGTTCTACACATCTGGGGACGACAGCCTCTCTCTGGAGACGTAACCATCAGTGGCGCCAAAAATGCCGCCTTAGCGCTCATCGCGGGGTCTCTACTCTGTCCCGAAACCTGCCGCCTCCGCAATGTCCCTGGATTAGTTGACATTGCTCGTATGGCCCAGATCGTCAGTGCTTTGGGAGTTAAACTCCACCGGGATGGAGATCTCATGGAAATTGACGCCAGCCATATCGGTCAATCTCAAGCCCCCTATGAACTGGTGAGCCAACTGCGAGCCAGCTTCTTCGTCATCGGTCCGTTGCTGGCCCGTCTGGGAATTGCCAACGTTCCCCTTCCGGGTGGCTGTGCCATCGGCGCTCGTCCCGTAGATCTCCATGTTCGTGGCCTACAGGCCCTCGGCGCCGATGTGCAAATTCAACATGGTGTCGTTCGGGCCTGCATCACCGGTGGCCGGACACGACTCCAAGGAGCAAAAATCTACCTGGACTATCCCAGCGTCGGTGCCACCGAAACCCTAATGATGGCTGCCACCCTAGCAGAAGGAGAGACCATTCTCGATAACGCCGCCCAAGAACCTGAAGTCATTGATTTAGCCAACTTCTGCCGTGCCATGGGCGCAAAAATTGAAGGGGCTGGCAGCAAAACCATTCGTATCAGCGGTGTTCCCAAACTCCATACCGCTGACTACAGCATCGTTCCCGATCGCATCGAAGCCGGAACCTTTCTCGTGGCCGGGGCCATCACCCAATCTGAGATTAGCCTCTCCCCAGTGGTTCCTGAACACCTCACCGCCGCGATCGCTAAGTTACGCAGCGCCGGAACCCAAGTGGTCATGGATGGACCCGATCGCCTGCGCGTTGTCCCCGGTCCCATTCAGGCCGTTGATATCGAAACCCAACCCTTCCCCGGTTTCCCCACGGATATGCAGGCCCAATTTATGGCTCTGCTGACCCTGAGTCAGGGCAGCAGCGTGATTACCGAAACCGTCTTTGAAAACCGCTTGCGTCATGTCGCTGAACTACAGCGGATGGGTGCTGATATTCGCGTCAAAGGCAATATTGCCGTGGTGCGCGGGGTTCCCCTGCTCTCTGGGGCCCCGGTGGTCGCTACCGATTTACGTGCCTCCGCTGCCCTAGTCTTAGCCGGGCTGGCCGCCGAAGGCAAAACCATCGTGCAAGAGTTACGACATCTCGATCGCGGCTATGAGAACTTAGCCGGAAAACTGCAAACCCTGGGGGCGCGGGTGGAACGAGTCCCAGTTAGCAACGAGGCAACGGTCTAACACCGCCTGGCCCTATCCTCCCCCCCCGTGAGTCAGTCCCCGGCTCATGGGGGGATTTATATGGGGCGGCATCCTCTCCTCCCAGGCGATCGCTCTCACCCTAAACAGTAAGGCCTCTATAATGGCGAATGGGGGTCCTTGCCATGTTCTATCTATTGTCTAGGTTGAGTTATTATGTCTTTCTCCAAAACGCTCCTGGTGGGGCTGAGATCAGAACAGTTCCGCCATCCTCTTGATTTGCGGGCGACTACCGCCCTAAAACAGATCCCCGGCTTGGATGTTCTAATTCGTAATCTCCTTGGAGCCTTGGGAGAGCAATACTTTTATTTGGAAAATATCGCGTCTGGGGTGCAGGTTGGCCCCAAGCAACTCCCCGATCTGCATCAGTTGCTCCTCGAAGCGGCTGAGGTGTTAGACGTGGAAGCACCCCAGTTGTATGTCCGTCAACATCCAGTGCCCAATGCCTATACCTTTGCCATGCGAGGACGGCAGGCCTTCGTCGTGCTGCATACCTCCTTACTCGAACTGTTAACCCCAGAGGAAATTCAAGCGGTGATTGCCCATGAATTGGGCCACCTCAAATGTGAGCATGGGGTGTATTTGACCTTAGCCAATTTAATTACCCTAGCTGTGGGTCAAGTCCCTAATTGGGGAACTCTTGTGGCCCAGAGTCTCCAGGCGCAAATGTTGGAATGGCTGCGCTGTGCCGAGTTTAGCTGCGATCGCGCTGCCTTATTAGCCACTCAAAATCCGCGCACGGTGATGTCGGTGCTGATGAAGCTGGCCGGAGGCTCCCCTAGCCTATCCCCCCAGCTCAACTTAGATGCTTTCCTAGAGCAAGCCCGCTCCTATGATGCCATCGGAGATGATGCCCTCGGGGAAACCCTCAAACAACTGCAAACGGAACAACTGAGTCATCCTGTCCCCGTGTTGCGGGCCCGGGAAATTGATCGCTGGTCTAGCAGCCAAAATTATTATGACTTGTTAAAATCTGGTCAAAGCTGCTATACTGGCGGAACCAACGCAACGGGCGGATGGCGAAATTGGTAGACGCACCACACTCAAAATGTGGCGGCTTCGGCCGTGAGAGTTCGAGTCTCTCTCTGCCCATTTAAAATCTCGAAGAGACTAGGGGTTCTGCAACCTCTAGTCTTTTTCGTTGTTTATCTTCAGAACTTGCTATAACGGAGGGGGGCGATCGCCCTGGCCGACAGCCCGAACATTTCACCGATTATGACTGTAGATAAATCCCTTTCCACGGCAACCCCGTCCCGATCCCGGCCGGGCTCCTCTTGGTTTGCCAAAGCGACGATCGCCCTCTGTCTCCTCCTACTCATTGTTGCGGCAGTTCCTAAATACCTCCAAGGCCGTCCACCCATCGACGCCATCCCCGATGCACCCCTTGCCTCCTTGGAAATCCTGCGGGAACAGGGTCTGAGCTTAGACAATTGGACCAATGTGGATGTACAGAACATCCAGCTTGGACCTAATCGTTGGGTCATGCAAACCCTCAGTTGGGACGCTCCAGAGCCACCAGAGGATCACAGCGATCGCGCCACCCTCCTGATGAGTCCCCAGCGAGTTCAAAGCGGAACCTCCGCCCAACCACAAATGGAATGGATGGACGTGCGGGGACTCGGACGAGCCCAGGGGCAACGGTGGATTGAAGATCAACCTCAACCTCTGCACTTCAGCGTAACTCCTCAATCCAGTCCAGCCATTAACGTCCAAGCTCGCTATTTCCGGGGTCGCACCGAACGACGCAGCTTTGCCATTGTCCAGTGGTATGCTTGGGAAAACGGCGGCCATCCCAGCCTCGTCCGTTGGTTCTGGCGCGATCGCCTAGCCCGTCTCCAGAATCGTCGCTTACCCTGGGTTGCCATGTCTCTGATTCTCCCCATTGAGCATCTGAGCCCAGTGGATGATGTCCGGCCCTTCCTAGAATCCTTTGCCCAACAGGTCCATGGCGCTCTCCTCGACCAAGCCTTCAACGGGACCTCAACCTCCTCCTCAACCCCTGAGTTGCCTAACTCAGTTATGTCTCAAACGAACTAAGACCGTTCTGAACCATAGAACCTAACTTAGTCAACATATCTGAAGTTTTAAAGTGTTCAGTTTGATGTGTCCTAATTGAATCGCGATGTCTTCCCCCTTTCTCCATCTTCCCCCCTGGCGTTCAGGTACCGCCGTCCTCTCCGGTGCCGTCCTAGTTGCCATTCAGCTGCTGCCGCTCCAGAGGGCGATCGCCCAAACGCAGGGGGAGCGTCGTATCGTAGAGCCAACTCAGACCCCAAGCCGTTTATCGCCACAATGGCAGCAATTTGAGACCCAGCGGCAAAGGGAACATCGGCAAACCATGGACTATCTGGAGAGGTGGCTGCGCGATCGCCTCGACCGATTTCCCGCCTCAGAACGACTCCCCCCCGCCATCCTCCAGGATCCCAGCCGTCCTCCCGAGCGGCAGGTTCCCATTGATAGCGTCGCTTGGGATGAATACCGCCTTGGTATTGGTGACGGCATTTCCATTGTCGTCCAGCCCCCCTTTCAAGACCTCAGTACCACAGCGCAACTGTCCTTTCAGGGAACCATCTTTGTCCCCCTCCTCGGAACCGTGAATCTGGAAGGACTCACCGTGGACGAAGCCGCCCAACTTCTAGAAACATCCCTCAATCAATTTGTCGTTGACCCCGAAGTCCAAGTTATTCTCGCCCAACCCCGGCAATCCCAAATCACGGTCACCGGTGAAGTTGAACGGCCGGGGTTTTTCCCCATTGCACCCAACTCTCCCTTAGTCCAAGCCCTACTCACCGCCGGTGGTGTCACCCTGGATGCGGACCTACGTGAAGTCACCGTCGAGCGACGTTTTTCCAACGGGGAGCAAGTCACCCAAACCTTTGACCTACATACCCCCCTCATCCTCGGACAAGCCATTCCCGATGTGCGTCTGCGGGATGGAGATGTGATTCGAGTGCCCACCCGGCCCCGGGAATTTGACTCCGACTACGATCGCAGCATCCTGCAACGGACCGCCCTCGTCTCCACCACTAGCCGACCCATCGCCGTCACCATCACCGGCGAAGTTGTCCGTCCCGGCTACTATGACTTCGCCTCCCGCCCTGCCCCAGAAGTGGACGGCGCCCTAGTCGCCGCCCAAGGAACCAAAACCACCGCCGACCTACGACGTATCCTGATTCGCCGTCGTCTTCCCGACGGAACCGCCATTGAACGGGAAGTAGACCTCTTTACCCCTCTCCTAGAAGGGCGACCCCTACCTCAATTGGGATTAGAAGATGGAGATGTCATCATCGTCCCCGAAATTCGCCCCGAAGACCGAGAAAACTACGATGTGGAACTGATGACTCGCACCAGCATCTCGCAACAGCGGATTGTGGTGCGCTTAGTTAGCCGCCCAGGAAACTCTGCCGGTCGCCAAGATCTCCCCGCCGGTAGCCGTTTAGCTGATGCGATCGGTGGCGTACCCCTTAATACCGCTCGCCTAGGTCGTGTGGCTCTCATTCGCTTTGACGAAGAATTGGGTGAGCCTGTAACAGAATATTACGATGTGCGGGAAGCTATCATGGGTAACATGGATGAAAACCCCCTACTCCAAGATCGAGATGTTATTGTGGTGGGGCGGAACCTCATTGCTCAGTTGGGGAACTTTTTAAACACCTTTACCCAGCCATTCCGGGACGTCTTAGGCTTTCTCTTATTCTTTGATCAACTCTCTAATAGCGCTGAAAACCTCTTTGGCCCAAGTGGGGGTGATAATAACCAAAACTAAGCCCCCATCTCGTCCCCACTCCAGCTGACCCCGTAAACTAGAGACAGGACTCAACCAGGTATATCAATTGTGGCACCCTCAATCGTTAAACGGTACGTCATTGCGTTTGGAAAATATAAGTTTGCCGGATTTGCCGTCTTTGCCCTTGCGGTCGGTGTTTCCGGACTCATGGGTTTAGAAGAGCCTCCGCCGCCGAGCTATAACGCCTCTGGGGTCATGAGCTTAAAGCAGGAGCCGGTGACCGTGTCACAAACCGGTCCTAACATTCAAGAACAGGGTAAGCAAGCCCTCAACCAAGAGTTTCTGATTGATGACCAAGTCGTTGAGAACATTGCTGCACAAGTTGGCGTTCCTCCTCGACAGATTCGCTCAGCCCGGCTACGAACCCCTGGCACTGAAGGACCGCAGCTGTTTGAGGTTTCCTATATGGATTCCACGCCGGAACGAGCTAAACAGGTGGTGCAGCTCTTGATGGAGTCATCCGTTGAAAAAAGCCGGATGCTCAATACCTCCCGGCTGGATGTGTTGATTGCGGCCCTAAATGAGCGGATTCCAGAAGTTGAGGCCGACTTACGAGAAGCCGAAGAGCGTTTAGTCCAATTTGATCGCATTGAGGGTGCTGCCCTGGTGCTGGGTCGCGACGGTATGTTAGTCGGTAATATCCGTAGCACTCAGAGTCGACAAGACGAACTGCAACGACAAATCGAAGAAGTCACCACCCAGATGCAGAGTCTAGAAGCTCGTTTGGGCTTAACGGTGGATGAAGCCTATACCTCATCAGCCCTGAGTCGCGATCCCATCGTTAATAACCTGCGGGGACAGATTCACCAAATTGAAAGTCAGCAGGCTCTTCTCGGTCAAACCTTACGCCCAGATCACCCGCAGGTGGTTGAGTTACGCCGTCAATTAGCGGGGTTAGAACGCCTGCTAGAAAACCGCGCCCGAGAGGTGATTGGCGGAGAGGGGATTGGTCAGCCCTTATATGACAGTCGCCGGGTTCGCACCCAAAGCAGCCTCGATCCCACCCGGCAAGAAATGGCGAATCAGTTGGTGGGGTTACAAACTCAGCGAGAGATGCTGCTACAAAACTTGGCACAAACGGAACGGCTAGAGAATGAGTTACTGGCCGAGTTTCAGAATCTACCCAATTTAGAGTTAGAACGGGAACGACTCAGTCAGGTCGTGGCCATTCATAAGTCCCTGTTTAACCAGTTACAGGCTCGGCTCATTGATGCAGAGTCAGCGCGTACAGAAACCGTCAGCAATCTCAGTATTGCCCAGGAACCCCAGGTGCAGGAGATTCGGGAAGATGCTGCTAATATCTTTTTGTTGGTTCTCATCGGCGGTGGAGCCGGTTTAGCGGCGGGAGCCATCCTCATCTTTGGCTTATCGGCACTCGAAGGACGCTTCTACACCATGGAGGAAGTGCGCGGGGCCCTAGAAGGCCGAGATTTGTCGGTGTTGGGGACGATTCCCTATATCGAGGACTTCGATTCAGCTGCGTTGGCTCAGGAAGAGCCGTTCCCTGTTCTCTTGTCGCCCCATTCCCCCTACTTGGACCATTACGAAAGCCTGCGTAGCACCTTGCAACGAGTTGAAGGAACCCCACCCCGGGTTGTTTTACTCACCAGTCCGGCTGCTGAAGAAGGGAAGTCATTGACCGCCTATAACCTAGCCATCGCTGCTGCTCGGGCGGGGAAACGAACCCTGTTGGTTGAAGCTGATCTGCGATCGCCCTCTCGGGCAGAGTCCCTCAAAATCAGCCTCGATCCTCAACGTTTCACGGAACCCCTGAAGCACTATGACAGCATGAATCGCAATGCGCATCTGGTTCCAGATGTGCCGAACCTATATGTGATTCCCAGTCCGGGTCCTCAACGACAGGTCTCCGCCGTTATCGAATCCAGTGAACTACGCCAGTTGCTGATGCAAGCCCGGGCCCGCTTTGATTTCGTTGTTGTGGATTCACCGGCCCTGAGTCGATGTAACGATACCCTAGCCCTTGAACCCTTTACCGATGGTCTGCTCATTGTGGCTCGACCTGGGATAACTCGGGGTGGCCTCCTCAACGAATATGCAGAAATGCTAGAAGAGGCTGAGGAGCGAGTGCGTGTCCTCGGGTCCGTGGTCAATGGAGCGGAAATTGTGGTCGAGATTCCCTATGAAGAGGAGGAGGAAGAGCCAGTAACCCGGTCGAGCTACGAGTCTGCCCTCTATGATGACTATCTCGGACATCCTGAAGCCGAACACCCAGAAGTACCCACCTCGACGCGAAACCCGTCTTAAGGAAATTGGAGTCTTAGCGGTTGGAGGGAAGCGTTCCCCAGCCGGGGACCTTCTCCGCCGCACTGAGGGTAAAGGCCGCCAGTTCTTCGAGTTGTGGGCGAGCCAGCCAACTCTCGGGAACTTCCCGACACCAGTCACTGAAATCGGAGCCGTCATAGGTCATGGGTTGTCGTAGATAGGTGACAAAGCCATCGATGTTATCTCGTGCTGGCGTGGCCCCGGCTAAATCCTCCAGGGTTAGGGAAATTTGGGGGAAGGGCAAGGTCAAACCGTTGGCATGACAGTAGGCGCAGTTTTCCATGAAGATGTCCCGGCCTCGGGTGAGAGCTTCACCGGAATAACTGGCTTGATTGCCCTGAGGGTCCAGTTTAACCCGGGCCGGACCGTCGGGGGTCAGATATCGCGCTACATCAGCATTGACTCCATTCGCTAGGGCTGGAGCGCTTCCCCAGAGGAGAACTCCCAGGAGGGCGATCGCGGCCAGGGTATGTTTAAACCAAGCGTCCAGGAAGGCGTTCCGTTGAAAAGCCATAGTTATCCTTGTGTTAAAAAACAGCAAGATTGCCAAAAACCGGCGATCGCAATAGAGGAACGCCCGGTTTTCTCAACCTTAAAAATTGCTCTGGCAGTATCCCAATGACCGGAGAGGACAACAGCGACGAAGACCTCGGCCAAACCGGGGATTCATCGCTATTGTCACCTCACCGTTCATCGGTAGAATGGGAAGATTTAGTTATAAACCTTACCGCCACCCCATTGAGTCCCCCGGAGTTTGGGCTGAATCAGAATATGCCCCGCGATATTAAACAAATCGTCGTCTGTTAAATTTCTCATTTCAGGGAAAATGTCTGAACTCGACGTAGCCGGGTGCAGTTCGGAAATATCAAACTCACCATCAAAGGTAGTGGGGTTTTTCATATAATCCACCAGGGCCTCAACATTATCCCGACGAGGGGTTGCTAAGGCCAAACTCTCGGAACTTAGATTGACGTTGGGGTTGGTCTTGGTCAGTCCAACGGGATGGCACTGGGCGCAAATATCACCAAAGAGCCGTTTGCCACGGGTGGCCTGTTCCAGAGATAAGGTGACGGTTTCCCCCTGTTCGTTCAAGGTGACGGTGCGGGTTTCAGCATCGAGTTCCAACGCCATGGCGCTGTTCGTGCCGAAGCTACATACTAAGACGACCACCGCGATCGCAAGCCAAAAGAATCTTTTTAGCATTGTTTTCCTCTAAACTTTATTGATGTTCAGCCAAGCTTGAATGTGGGACAAGCTTTTAATCTCTTGTCAGTACACATATCATGCCAGAGTCTGGGGACGTTAGAGCGGTTGTTTTAAGGATTTGTTATCTTTACGGACCTAGGATGGCTCATTTGACCCAGAAATTTCTAGGGCCACGGCATCACTCTCCTGGCCCTGAGGAACCTGATGATGAGTCCGTTTCAGGGAGGGATGATGCAAACGAATTAACTGCCCCAACAGTCCCTTGAGTTGAGGACGAGGCACAATGGCATCGACAAACCCGTGGCTGAGCAGATCTTCAGCCGACTGAAAATCCTCCGGCAGTTTCTGGCGTAAAGTTTGTTCAATCACCCGCCGTCCCGCAAAACCAATGGTAGCTTTCGGCTCCGCCAGGATAATATCACCTAACATGGCAAAACTGGCCGTAACGCCGCCAGTGGTGGGATGAGTCAGAATGGGGATATAGAGCAATTGCGCTTGTCGGTGGCGCTGCAAGGCTCCGGAAATTTTCGCCATCTGCATCAGGCTCAACATCCCCTCCTGCATCCTCGCCCCTCCAGAGGCGCAGACAATAATCACAGGACGTTCAGCGGCGGTTCCCTGCTCAATCAGCCGGGTTAAGGTTTCCCCCACCACGGACCCCATGCTGCCTCCCATAAAGCGGAAGTCCATCACCCCTAGGGCAATGGGTAACCCATCCAGGTCACCGAAACCCGTTTGCACGGCATCGTTGAGTTGAGTTTTTTGTTGATAATCACTGAGGCGATCGCGGTAGGCCTTGCGATCGCAAAATCCTAAGGGGTCCGTGGGACGCAACTGGCGATTCAGAGCCTGCCAGGTGCCAGCATCAATCAGTTGTTGAATACGCTCATCACTAAAAATGCGACCATGATGACCGCATTCAGGACACACCATGTGGTTGGCCGCCAAGTCTTTCGTGTAGGTTAAAACACCACAGGACTCGCACTTGGTCCAAAGCCCCTCGGCGATTTCTCGTTCCTGCTGCTTCTGACCGATAGAATTTAACTTGCGTCGGTCAGCAAACCAATCAAATAGAGACATGAAGTTCTGGGATTTTTAAAAGCAATCTCGCGGCTGAGGTTTGACGGACAGACAGAGCCGTCGACAGGTCAACCCTCTCAAACAGATACCTGGTCAGGGGATTGGACTAGGTTGACGGTCGCTCTGTTGCCAGGACTAAAATGGATTAGGGATCTCTGTCATGGATCGCATCCTATCAAATTCCGGGACTCAAACGCGATTTCTTGTGGCAGATCAAGATCTGGAATTGACCCATTTAGCCAATTCTCTCCCCAGGATACTCTGATATGCAGGCCATTTAACCCTCAATCTCTGGAGGATATTTTCCATGAAGCCCATTTTACCTCTGCTCCTGCTAACCCTGGTCAGTGCCTCCGTGGCCAATCCAACCCCAGCTCAGGCCCAAGACCGTTTCGCGGAACGCAATGCCCGTTTAGAAGAGTTTTCCCTGTCCACCTTCGACGTTAACCGAGCTAAAAATCAAGCCCGTCAACTGGCTGAACGTCTCAATGGGGGCTTACAACGCTATCGCGCTGAGGCTTCCATGCACGGACCCTCTGCTGACGCCCCCTACCGCTTGACGGACAACGGAGAAATTGAGTTTCGCTTTTTCGGACGGGCCCCCCAGGACAGTCACTACAGCATTGAGACGGTGGTTCTTGTTAATCCCAACACGTGGGAGGTAGAGGCGACCTATAATGGTGAGATTCGCCCCGAGCCGGCAAGGGAGGATTAAAGAACCCCGGCGGGGAAAAAGATTTCTAGGTAGAGATTCAGCCAACGGGTTCCCCAAATGGCGGCCATTGCCCCCCCCAGGGCGAGAAAAGGACCAAAGGGCATAGGTTGCGATCGCCCCAAAATTCCCAGGGCGATCGCCCCTCCACCCATCACGGCTCCCAACAGGGCCCCAACGAACCCAGAAATCACCATCAATCCCGGGCCCAACCAGGCCCCAATGGCCGCCAGTAATTTCCCATCACCGGCCCCCATGGCTTCTTTTCCCCAAGCCAAAGACCCTAAAAAGCGAACGGCGTCGATTAACCAAATCCCCAACACCGCCCCAAAAATCCCTCGCATCAGCCCCTCAATAGCCGAATCCCCCTGCCAGCCTTGTAGGGTCTGATAGACTAGCCCTGAGAGAACCCCTAAACGAGTTAGAGGGTTCGGGAGCGTCATGGTATCCCAATCAATCAGGGCCAACACCAACAGTCCTGTTAAAAATAGCCAATAGCCCACGGTCGTCAACGAGACCTCATAGCGCCAAAATACCCCCAAAAACAACAGTCCCGTCACCGCCTCAACGATGGGATAGCGGGGGGAAATGGGACTATGGCAATGGGCGCAGCGTCCTCGCAAACGCAACCACCCCAACACCGGGATATTTTCCCCTTTCCCTAAGCCATGTCCACAATGGGGACAACGAGAGGGAGGATGGAGTAAGGACTGGCCTGCGGGTAGACGATAAATGACCACATTGGCAAAGCTGCCAATTGAAGCGCCCAAGGCAAATACAATAAGAAGCATGGGCAACGCCCACAGGTGATCGATCATAGTTACGATGGCCCCTGTTGTCTAGCAACTCTTATCTGTCAGTCTAACTGGAATTTGCTTTATGTATTTAGTGACTGGTGCAACCGGAAGTGTCGGCAAACGCATTGTACGCCGGCTGCGCGATCGCGATTTGCCGGTGCGGGCCTTCGTGCGCCTCGCCTCCAATTACGCGGAACTCGAACAACGGGGCGCAGAAATTTTTATCGGTGACTTAGCCCAAGAGCGAGATATCCGCAAAGCCTGCCGGGATGTTCGCTACATTATCAGCGCCCACGGCTCGGATAGTGGTCAAGCCCAAGCCATTGACTACCGAGCCAACATTGATTTAATGGATTTTGGCCAGGAAAACCGGGTTGACCATTTTGTCTACATCTCCGTGTTAGGGACCGATCGCGGCTACCAAGATTCTCCCGTTTTTAAGGCGAAGCGAGAGGTAGAAAATGCCTTACAAAAAACTGATTTGAATTATACGATTCTGCGTCCCTCTGGCTTTGCCTCAAATCTCTTACCCCTAGCTGAACGCTTCCGGGATACGGGTATCTACTTTGCCATTGGTGATCTCAAAAATCGCTCCTCAATTCTCAGTCCCGATGATTTAGCCGAACTTGCCATTCAAGCCCCGGACTATGAGGCGGCCCAGAATCAGATTTTTGCAGTAGGGGGCCCAGAAATCCTCAATCGTGAGGATATTCCCAGAATTTTCAGTCAGGTGTTTGAGAAAGAACCCTTTGTGATTAATCTCCCCTTAAGCGTTCTCGATGGCGTTCGTTCAGCCTTGGGCTTCCTCAATCCTGACTTGCAGCGATCGCTGGGAACCTTACGGATTCTCTTAGCGAATGAATTTTTCTGTACGTCTGAGGAAATTCACCGACTTGAATCGGTGTTTGATATCCAAATGGAATCCTTAGAAAGCTTCTTAAAACGCTACTTACTCAATCGTTAACTTGGAGCAAATTGGTCGGGAACGTGACCCTTATCCCCTCCCCAGAGGGGATTTTTTACCTCTCCCGTTTACTGCCAAACCAATGACCCATACTCATGGCGACAGGTTTCTAAAACATGGCGAGCTACGGCATCCGGGTGACTCAAGGGATAAAACCCGTCAAACTCAGGCATGGTCGCTAAACCTTCGGGACTGGCGATCGCTGTATCTGAGCGTTCCACTGCATAGGAATAACGGATATGTTCATAGGTGGGAATCACGGTGATCTGTAACGCTTGATTGGTGATTTGCCCATAAAAACAATCAAAAGAAGACTGATACATAAAGAATCCGCCGACGACTTGATTTTGGCGAGATTCTAAAACCATATAAGCTGAACCCAGAACTTCAGGCTGACCGGATTCTCCATAGAAGTAAATATCCCCAGCCGAGGTGGTTTGAGTCGTTGAATCTTCCTGAGCGATCGCCCCAGGGACCGAAACAACCGAGGAGGGCAAATCAGCAGCGAGGGCCAACAGCAAACCAGGGAGAGAGAGGAGAAGCCAATAGCAATATTTCTTAACATCTTGAGCTGACCCAAATCGCTGAAACACCCCTCACACCTCTTGTAACTCGTTATCTCAATCATAAAAGATGACCGGGGTGAAGGGATATAGAACACCATGATAATCCCTGAAATCGTTACAAGACTTTAGAAAAACTGTTTTCAAGACCATGAACCTGTTGAAGGGCATTACCGATTTCCTAAGCCGCTGGATGTTCCCCCAGCCAAATCCTCAGCGGGTGAGTCAGATTGCGATGGTGTTGCTCACCTTAGCCCTAGGTGCTAATGGCTTAGAGGCATTACGTCCACAGACCTATGCTCCCAAACTGTTGCCCTTAGAGGTGGCCCCCGTCGAACAGACCGTCAGCCAACATACCGACATCTCCCTGGCCCGCATTGAACGCCTGAAACACAATACCAAACAGCAAATCGAACGCGATCGCCTTCCCCCTGATATTGAACATCACGTTCCCGCCGCCTATCAGGGGCAAATTGTGCGATCGCTGCCCCTGGCCCCCGGTGATCGGGCCATTGCCCTAACCTTCGACGATGGCCCCGGACCCTACACCGCCCCAATTCTCGATATCTTGCGCGAGCAGAATATCCGGGCTAGCTTTTTCGTTCTAGGACGAGTTCTGTCCACCTATCCCGAACTCTTACAACGCATTGTGGCCGACGGTCATATCCTAGGCAATCATACCTGGTCCCATCCCTACCTCGTCAAAAGTCACGCCTTGGCCAATCAAGAAATCGAGCAAACAGCAGAGTTGATTTATCAATACACCCGCGTTCGCACCCAACTGTTCCGCCCTCCCGGCGGCTTTCTCAACAATGCCCTCACCCCCTACGCCGCCGCCCAAAAC
This sequence comes from Phormidium yuhuli AB48, assembly GCF_023983615.1. GTDB lineage: Bacteria > Cyanobacteriota > Cyanobacteriia > Cyanobacteriales > Geitlerinemataceae > Sodalinema > Sodalinema yuhuli. The sequence goes on from NZ_CP098611.1 coordinate 1,570,774, forward strand.
TACGCCATCACCCTGTGGTCTGTGGACAGTTCCGACTACGTTCTCCCCCGTGAAGGCATTATCGAGCGCGTGGTCAATGGCATTCATCCAGGGGCGATCGTTCTCCTCCATGATGGGGGCGGTCCTCGTCATCACACCGTAGCCGCCTTACCCGTCATTATCAAGCAATTGCGAGAACAAGGCTATGAATTTGTCACCGTCACGGAGTTAATGGAACGCTCCCAGGCCGCCGCCACCCGAGCCTCAGAGTCGGCCCATCACATCCCAGTTTCACAACCCCCCCAGTAATTATCAGAACTTGCAGATATCCTTGATCCAAGAACTGGTTTAAGATAGATACTCGGGCTTCATTTGAGCACCTGCGCTCCCGACTTTACTCAGACAGCACATCATGCCGCATACCCTGCCGCACACCATGCCGGAACAACTCTTCAATACTCATATTGCCAACGCTCAGGTTCTGCAACCGCCCGTCGAGATGAAGGCTCAAGTGCCTCTGAGCGATCGCGCCCAACAGACCATCGCCCAATCCCGTCGCCAGCTTGAGGCCATTCTCGATCGTCGGGATTCTCGCAGCTTTGTTGTGGTTGGCCCCTGTTCTATCCATGATGTCAACGCTGCCAAAGACTATGCCCAACGGCTGCGGGAGTTGAGCGATCGCGTTCAAGACAAACTCCTGCTCGTGATGCGTGTCTATTTCGAGAAACCCCGCACCACCGTCGGCTGGAAAGGACTCATCAACGACCCCGACATGGATGACTCCTTCCAGATTGAAAAAGGACTGCTTCTGGCCCGTCAACTGCTAGCTGATATTGCCGATCTCGGCTTACCCACCGCCACCGAAGCCCTCGATCCCATCGTGCCTCAATATATCAGCGATGTTCTCAGTTGGTCCGCCATCGGCGCTCGCACCATTGAATCCCAAACTCACCGAGAAATGGCCAGCGGACTCTCCATGCCCGTAGGACTCAAAAATGGCACCAACGGCAGCATCGAAGTCGCCCTCAACGCCATGAAAGCGGCTCGGGAACCCCATAGTTTTCTGGGAATCGACGAAAATGGCTCCGTGAGCGTTTTTAAAACCAGCGGCAACGACTATGCCCACATCATCCTGCGGGGGGGCGGCGGTCAAGTGAACTACAATGCCGAATCCATTGCCCGAGTTGAAGCCGAACTCAAAGCGGCTGGTCTTCCGCCGCGCTTGGTGGTCGACTGTAGTCATGGCAATTCCCACAAAGACCATCGCCGTCAGGCTGGGGTGTTCCAAAATGTAGTGGAGCAAATCCAAGCGGGGAACTCCTCCATTGTGGGCATGATGTTAGAGTCCAATCTGTTTGAAGGGAACCAAACCATCCCTGGGGACTTAAACGACTTACGTTATGGGGTGTCCGTCACCGACAAGTGTTTGAGTTGGCAGGATACCGAAGCGACCATTTTGGCTGCCTATCAAACCCTAGGGGGGCGGTTGTAACCGCCTCTGGTAGGGGAATCCGCCGCGTAGATAACTTGGGATTTGGCCATGAGTAAGGCGCAAACAGCACGACTTGTTGAAGTCTTTTCGGCAATTCAGGGAGAAGGGGCTAACATTGGCACGCGGCAGATCTTTATCCGCTTTGCCCTTTGTGATTTGCGCTGTCTCTACTGTGATAGTGCCCACACCTGGCACGCCCCCGCCCAATGCCAGATTGAGCGCACACCGGGATTACGCGACTTTGACAGCTACGAGAATCCCATCTCGGTGGAGGTCTTGTCAGGGTTGGTGGAACGGCAAAATCGACCCGGGCTACATGACAGTATCAGTTTGACTGGGGGGGAACCCCTGTTGCACGCCCCGTTCCTAGAAGTATTTTTACCCGAGATTCGCCGACGGACTCAGCTGCCTATTTATCTGGAGACGGGCGGACATCGTCCTGATAAACTTGAGCCGGTTCTGCCCTATTTGGATTTAGTGGGGATGGATGTCAAGTTACCCAGTACCAGTGGTGAGACTTGGTGGGAGGAACATGAGCAGTTTTTGAAACTCTGCCATAGGGCGGGAGTTTCGGTGTTTGTCAAAACCATTGTCTGCGATCGCACCCCCGCCCAGGAACTCGAACGAGTGGCCCATTTAGTCTCCCGAGTCAACCCAGAAACCCCCATATACTTACAACCGGTCACCCCTCTCAATGGGGTTTTGCGGGCTACGAATGAGGCCTTGCGTAAGGATTCGTTCCGGGATGCGGTTGTCCCTGATCCTGAGCAGGTTCTGGCTTGGCAAACGATGATGAAACGGACGATTCGCCAGGTGCGAGTGGTTCCCCAAACTCATAAGATGATTGGGCAGTTGTAGGGGAGGCAAGAGGCAAGAGGCAAGAGGCATAACCCACCCCTGCTCCTCCCAGGAGGGGAAGGCAAAAGATGGTAGGATGCGTCCCGGCATCAGTAGGGGGTTTGACCTAAGCCTATCGACTCAAACTTGCCGGAACGCATCATTTGGGCAAGAGGCGATAGGAGGGGGTTAGTTGTTGAGGCTTTGGCGGGCTTCTCGGAAATCTCGGTTGGCGGCGTTGAGGTGGGTTCGGGCTAACTCTCCAGCTAGGGTTTGGCGGGGGATGAGTTCTAGGCGATCGATGGCATCTTGCCAGTCGAGGAGGGCTTGTTCCGCTCCTCGATGGGTGGTGGCTTGGCGGTACTGCGATCGCGCAGTCTGGAGTTCTTCTAAAACCTCATCTAATTCCTGATGAGCGTTCTTTTCTTGGAATAAGACCACATCCATGCGTCCGATATTTTTGCGGGCCGTCTCAAACTCATCGTGGGTGAATTTCCAGGAACAGCCAAAAAAGGTGCAATAGCGTTCTGGGTAATAGCCAAGAAACCAGACGGGAAGCTGATCGAGATGATGTTGGGCTTGGGTCACTTTTTCCTGCCCCAATTCTAAATCGGCGACGCTAGTGGCTTGGTTGACCAGTTGATCGGACTGTTCTACCAGGGCGATCGCTTCTCGGTAGTTATGGTCCATACTCAGGAAACTGGGCAACAACAACATAGGGGCATGTTGGGCGATCGGTTTGCGAATCATGGGATAGGGAAGATTGGCCAGAAAGACAAACCCCGTCAGTGCTGCGCCACCGGCAACAATCGCCCCGAGGGTCAGGGCGAGAGTTCGTCCCTTGGAGGGCTGATTGGCCTTCGCGGCTCGCTCAATGACCGTCTTGTTGAAGGGAGGATACTGATTGTGGATGATTCGTTTCAGTTGCACCTCCGTCAGAGGGGTTCCCTCCTGGCGTGCCAAGCCCTCAAGTTCCTGAAGCAGCAACTTACGCATGACGCGCTCCCCCACATCTCCCTGGGTATCTCCCTGTAACTCCACTCGTAGGATCCCCAAAGCACGGTTGTTTAAACGCTTCATGCGCTAGTCCTCAGTCGTCTTGTTATCCGGCTTTCTCCATTCTATCAGATTCTAGTTGATTGACACTTCAACTTATCCCGATGTGGCCCTTGGCAGTCGTAAAAACAAAAGAATCCCCTAGTTTTCAAAACCTTGACCTAGAATGGTAGGTTGTCCTTAACCCTCTCAAGATACTCCTAAATGGATATTTTTCTGACCCTGGCTATCTTGGTATTGGCATTAGTCGGCTTTGTAAGCGAACTCTTACCGCCGGATATTATCGCCTTATCCGTGACTGTTTTACTGATGCTTTGTGGCTTGGTGACACCTGAGGAAGGAATGTCTGGCTTCAGTAACTCGGCAACGGTCACCGTAATGGCGATGTTTATTCTCAGTGCTGGCATCGCCAAAACGGGGGTCATCCAAATTATTCGTGATTTCTTGGTGCGATGGGGCGGCAAAAGTTCCCATCGTCAAATTTTTACCTTAGGGGTTCTAGTTGGGCCCATTTCCGCCTTCATCAATAATACGGCTGTTCTGGCTATTTTTCTACCCATTGTTGAAGATTGGTGTCGCAAACAAAAGCGATCGCCCTCTAAACTCCTGATTCCCCTCTCCTATATTTCCATCTTGGGTGGAATGATGACCTTAGTGGGCACGTCAACCAATATTCTAGCGAGTGGACTATCGGAGCAGTTGGGCTATCGAACCTTTACCATTTTCGAATTCTCTAAAGCCAGTATCTGCATCTTTTTATTTGGTCTAGCCTATTTAACGATTTGCGCTCCTTATTTACTCCCAAGTCGCAAAACGAACAATGACTCATTCGCCCAAAATTATGGGTTAAAAGATTATGTGAGTGAGCTGGTCATCACCCCTCAGTCAAGTCTTGTGGGTGAAACCTTGAATAATAGTGGCATTCAGCGTAAGTTTGATTTGGATGTGTTAGAGCTTCTGCGAGATAAGGTTAGATTCGCTCAACCTTTAGCAGATAAGATTCTTCAGGCGGGAGATATCTTAGTGGTGCGCAGTGGTCGAGAGGATTTATTGAAGATTCGGGAGGAACGAGGTCTAGAGTTATTTGCAGATGTGAAATTCAACCAAAATTCCTTAGAATCTGTTTTGATTTCAGAAGAAGAGAAAATTGGCGAAGTTTTGATTTTATCCAACTCTCGTTTAATCGGTACGACTCTGAAAGAAATCCGGTTTCGTCAACGGTATAATGCCACGGTCTTGGCTGTGCGTCGAGGCTCTGAGTTGGTCAAAGGTCCTCTAGGACGAGTCCCCTTGCGCTTTGGAGATTTGTTATTGATACAAGGGCCAAAACAGAGTTTTATTGGTTTGCAAACGACCCGAGAGCTATTGGTCTTAGAACAGCGAGATGTGGAGATGTTACGGGAAGATAAAGCTTGGATTTCTGTGATTATCGGCTTAAGTGTTATTGCTCTGTCTGCCTTTGATATCATGCCAATTGTCGTCAGTGCTTGGGCTGGAGTCATTGCCTTAGTTCTGACAAAATGCTTGCGTCCTGGAGAAATTTATGGAGCAATTCGCTGGGATATTATTTTCCTCTTGGCAGGGTTAATTCCCTTCGGCATTGCTATGCGTAACTCAGGAACAACGACCTGGATTGCGGAAAATCTGGTCTCCATTGGGGGAGACCTTCCGGGGTATTGGGTGCTGGTTTTCTTCTTTGTAATTACCTCGATATTTACAGAGATTATCTCCAATAATGCGGCTGTCGTCTTGATGCTTCCTATCGCCGTTGAAGTCGCCCAAACCTTAGAACTTAATCCTTTTGCGGCTATGTTCGCTGTCACCTTTGCTGCCTCCAATAGTTACTTGAGTCCCATTGGCTATCAGACTAATACCATGGTTTATGGGCCAGGAGGCTATAAATTCACGGATTTTGCTCGAATTGGTGCGCCCTTGACCTTAAGTTTGATGGTGTTGGCACCTTGGCTGATTATGATGTTCTATGGATTGTAGAAGTCTACGGAGGCAATCTCCTTAACTGCCGGCCCACCTTTCCCTAAACATGGTATTTTGAATGGGTTTCCTCCCTAAACAGCCGTGGAGTGCCGGGAGTAGGAGACCCAGAACAACCGTAAAACAGATAACCGAAAATGACTCAACAACGTGGTGTTACCGTTTGGTTTACCGGACTCAGTGGGGCCGGTAAAACGACCATTAGTCAAGCCGTGGCGGAAAAGCTGCGATCGCTCGATTGCAAGTTAGAAATCCTAGATGGGGATATTGTCCGCCAAAATCTCACCAAGGGTCTGGGATTCAGCAAAGAGGACCGAGATGAAAACATCCGTCGGATTGGCTTTGTTTCTCATTTGCTGACCCGCAATGGCGTGATTGTCTTAGTTTCGGCAATTTCCCCCTACCGAGCGGTACGGGAAGAAGTCAAGGCTCGTATTGGGGATTTTGTAGAAGTTTTTGTCAACGCACCCCTAGCGGTCTGTGAAGACCGAGATGTGAAGGGTCTTTATAAAAAGGCTCGTAGTGGAGAAATTGCTAATTTCACCGGTATTAGCGACCCCTACGAACCCCCCACAGACCCAACCCTTGAATGTCGCACTGACTTGGAATCCCATGAGGAAAGTGTGAATAAAGTCCTCGATACCCTCAAAGAGATGGGATATCTCAGCATTTAAACGGCGTTGGGGTTCCGTTGCAGCAGCGAGGGGGAAGAATCTCTACCGCTGCTGTTTTCGGGATGAGGGTAACGATTGAGAATCACTCTCTTCATCCAGGAGGGAATCGAGATCGCCATCTGGGGTGTTACGAGTGGGGAAGGCTTCATCAACAAGGGGAGTATCTAAATCGAGATCCTCGCTTGAGAGGGTATCAGATAGGGAAATTGGGGAAAGTTGGGTGTCTAGGGGAGGGGAGTTATCCCGCCGCTGCACCTGGATTTGATGTAATCGTGGTCCGTCAGTGGCCACTACTTCTAAATGGAGACCATCAAAGCCGAAGCCTTCGCCAATTTGGGGGATTTTCTGCATTTGATAAATGAGAAAGCCTCCCAGGGTTTGGTACTCGTCGATGACGGGAAGCTTTAAATCCAGCAGTTCATTGACTTCTTCGAGATCCATTTGTGCTTGGACGATGAAGGTACGCTCATCCACCATTTGTACGGCTAACTCTTCCGTTCCTTCACTTTCGAGACTTTCGCCGACAATTTCAGCAATGATGTCTTGCATGGTGATGAGGCCGGCGGTTCCGCCAAAGTCATCCACCACCATCACCATGGGTTGACCGCACCGTTGTAGCAGGGGAAGTAGTTCGCCGAGGAGGGTGCATTCGGGAACAAAGCGAGCGGGACGAACCCAGGGTTGAATGGGGGTATCGAGGGACATTTGACCCCGCGCGAGGGGTTCGGCCAGTTCTTTGAGATGGACGATTCCTCGGATGTCGTCGAGGGATTCGCCAATGATAGGATAGCGGGAATGACCGGAACGGGCCACTTCTTCTAGGAAGCTGCTAAAGGTTGCATCACTAGGAAGGGCCGCGATTTGGGTGCGAGGAACCATCACTTCTTCGGCGGAGACATCGCCAAATTCAAAGACGTTACTCAAGAGTTCTCGTTCTTCGGCTTCTAGGCCTGTGGATTCTCCTTCCAGGGCGATGATACGTTGTAGTTCTTCTGGGGTGACGCGGTTATAGAAGCGGCGGTCGACATCACGAATCCCCACCAGTCGTAATAACAGGCGGGTGGATTGATTGAGAATGCAGAGGAAGGGGTTAAAGAAGCGGGCGATCGCCAAACTGGGGGGCCCCAAGAGTTGGGCCAGTTGTTCGGCGTAGAGGAGGGCCAGGGATTTGGGACAGAGTTCCCCGAGGACGATTTGTAGGTACGCCACCAGGAGAAAGGCCAGGGGGATGGAGAGGCTATGGGTGACGACGGTGGCGACGGGAGGGGAGAGGGGGAGTGCGGTTAGCAGGAGAGCGACGAGGGAGGCCATCGTCTTCTCGCCGATCCAGCCGAGGGCTAAACTGGAGAGAGTAATCCCCAGTTGGGTGGTGGAGAGGAGGAGATCGATATCTTGTTGCAGGATTTGCACGCTGCGGGCCGGGAGATCCCCCGCATCCACCAGTTGATTGATGCGCGATCGCCGCACGGAGACCATGGAAAACTCGGCGGTGACGAAAAAGGCGTTAATTGCAATCAAACCTAGAACAGACAATAGGCTGAAGACAATATCTTGTAGGGTTTTGGCTTCGAGTCCGAGGGGGAGTGCGGCTAAAGGGGCATCCATCAGGAGGACAAGACTGAAACTTAATAAACTGATCACCCCCAGACGAGAGCATCTGGAACGGTGGTGGGGTTTGGATATTCGGGGTTTGACGCGATCGCTCACAAGTCGGAAGAGCAGTCGGGGACTCGTACCTCTAGGTTGTGACAAAGTGGGGTTCTGGAGGGTTCTAGGCGCTATGGGGGGTCACCTCAGGTTGGTGACTTTGAATTTGAGCTTCAACCTCTTCCAAGATATCTTCTTCTCTGAGGAAGCGGGGATGGTTCGTATTGGAGTCGTTCTCGGAGCGGTTGCTGAGGTTACTTCCCGGTCGAAATTCCGGCTGTGTCACCCCTTTTAGGGCTTCCCGTCCCAGGGAAAAGCCCCACATGGCACTGAAGACCCCGGCTCCCATCATCATCAGGAGTAGGGTGATGGTTAAGAAGACTGTCCAGTTAAATTTCATAGTTGTGAATCCGGTTGAGATCTAAGGATATAGGGTAGGCTGAGCGCCCCGACTGGATGAGTCCGCTGTCAGCCTAAGTCAGGTTTGCCCCCATTCTATCGTTGGAGACACTTCCAGGCCGGAGGCTGACCCGGAATTTTACCATCTCCCTAGCTGAAATGTTGGCGATCGCGCTAGAATTAAGTCGAGGGTCGCGATGATAGGCGAGTCTCCAGTCAGTTGTTTGGGCGGTTGGCCGAGCGGTTTAGGCAGCGAACTCATAATTCGCCTCAGGCGGGTTCAACTCCTGCACCGCCCATTCTGATAAATCGCCATTAGTCGAGGAAGAACTCGCTCCCCCGAATGGGGGTGATGTCTCCATCCCGGTTCATCGTCTCGACGGACGTATTGAAGGGGTTCGTGAGATCGGGAGTCCGAATGAAGGGGTCATTGGTCAGTTGTTGACGCATCACATCCCGATGGAGGATGTTCACCAACCGTGCATCTCGCGCAATGTTATTTTCGGGGAAGTTGAAGAGTAGGGAGTCGATTTCATGGGTGAGACTACGATTGCGGAAGAAGTCGCGGCTATGCTCGAAAAAGGCTCCTTCAAAGGCTTCTGGAATCGTCAAGGTCCGCAGTCGCCGGGTTTCTAGGCCAGGGACTGTGACTTCTGACTCGGAAATTTGGGCCGCCGCTGGGGGTGCTGTAGCCATCAGCGCCGCGATCGCAGCTCCTAAAACTGGGGTTAGACGTAATGAACGGTTCATAGACTTCTCCTCAACATCTGCCCTCTAGTCTAACCCATGGATTCCTCCCCTTGTGCATCGAGTTTTGTTAGGGACTTAGGGGCGATCGCCATCCTCCCGACTTCGCGATCTTCCCCACTGATATCGGTCTTCACCATCAGTAAAACCACTGAAATGTTATCCCACTCCCTCTTCCTTAAATTCTCTACATTCCCCGGACTAGAAAGGACGATTATTTAGATTTATTGCAACGTCAGCTCATTTAACCGTATCTGAAAGCACGATTTCAGAAAACAGGTTATGGTAGAGTTAAAGCGAAGCACGAATCCAGAGACGTTAACCCAAAATGTCCTGTTAGGCAGTTGACATCCTGGTATGGGCTTATAGGACATAAGCAATGCCACCCTAGCCCGCAAGAGAACTAGGGAAAGTTTCTGAAACAGATTGGAACCACAGGAGGTTATGATGAATCGAGCCGATTTTTTAACAACCAAACGTCCTTACCACGGAACCGTTCCACCCGACCATCCTGAAGTTTTGCTGTTTGATGCAAATTTACAAGAATTTGCCCAAAAGGTCGGCTATATTAGTTGTTTAGAAACCAGTGGTAAATTGCCTCCTGATTTGGCATTTAAAGAAATAGAAGCTTTGTGGACAAAATTGCAAAAAACAAAAAATGCAATGGGATTGTAACCCGATAGCAAGAGCTAGATAGGGGGATGTATCTCATACTATTTTACGCAAGTTTCGGGGGCGATTAACGTTAATCATCCCCCTTTGGGTCTAAAAATCAGCGATCTAGATCATTTAAGAAATGGTCAACGGTTTCCAGATATCCTGGGTCATCCGCAACATCAGGAGAGATTCGATTCTCTGCGATCGCCGCGCGGATGAGGTCTTCGGCTGTAATCTGACCACTGCGATAATCACCTGCAAGTTGATTAAACTGAGGAATTCCCTGGTCTCGTAAATAGCCATTACGAGCTAATTGCACTAAATTAAAGGCAGACGTGTTATGGTTTACGGCTTCTGCTGACGGAATGCCAGCAACAGCCATCAAAACAGAACTAGAAATGATAAGACAGGTTGTTTTTAAATTAAACATGACGAAACAAGGTTTTTTATAGTCCTACTTTCCAGTATATAAACTGAATATAAAAAAATCATGAGACCCCCGTCAGTATCACCCGGTCGCGAAAATTGTTCGTCCCTACACTCATGCCCCGAGAGCAATCGAAACGAGATGTTACCATGACACCGTTTTCTCAAGCTGGACGGGGGAGCTGGCGTCCTGAGAAGGGGGAAGTTTTGGGACTAATCCCCGGCCAAACTGGGCATATAACGCCGGTAACACCAATAGAGTTAAGGCCGTGGAGGTAAATAAGCCTCCCAAGACAACGATCGCCAACGGTTGTAGAATCTCCTGTCCCGGGCCCACCCCAAGGGCCAGCGGTAACATCCCCAAGGCTGACGTAAATGCCGTCATGAGAATCGCCGTTAACCGCTCAGTCGATCCCAGAAAAATGACTCGGTGTAGGGGCAATCCTAGTGCCAATTTGCGGTTATAGTTATCCACCAACAACAGGCCATTACGAGTCGCGACCCCAAACAGAGTAATAAAGCCAACTAAGGACGCCACCGAAAGAATCCCACCCCCCAGGGCCACCGAAAGAATCCCACCCACCAGGGCCAAGGGTAGATTTAAGAGAATCATCACCGTCGCCGGGAGCGATCGCACCGTCACATACATCAATAGCGCAATTACCGCGATCGCCAAGCCCCCAAACAACAGCAAATTCTCCCGGGCCGCTTGTTCCGACTCAAACTGTCCCCCATATTGAATAAAATAGCCCGGCGGAAAACTCACCTCAGCGGCAATCCTGTCTTGCATCTCCTCAATCACCGTCCCTAAATCCCGTCCCGCCACATTCGCCGACAGCACAATTAAACGGGAGACATCCTCACGACGAATCGAATTCGGACCGCTTCTATACTCCACCTGAGCCAATTGTGCCAAGGGAATCCGTTCCCCATTGGGAGTATCAATCCGTAAATCCTGAATCTGCTCAAGGCTGTTACGGGCCTCAGGCGGAAGCCAAACCAGAACATCAAGAAGTTGTTGCTCCTCTAACACCTGGGACACCACCCGTCCATTGAGGGCGGTTTCCACCGTTTGCGAGAGACTGGCGATGGTGACACCGTAACGAGCCGCCGTCGAGCGATTAAACTCAATATGCACCTGACGGATAGGCACTTGCGGGGCTAACTGTAAATCCACCACCCCCTCAATCGAGGCCATCTGCGATCGCACCTCCGTTCCCAGGCGACGTAACTCCGCCAAATCGGGACCAAAAATCTTCACGGCGATCGCACTGCGAACCCCCGACAACACCTCATCCATCCGGTGAGAAATAAACCCCCCCACATTCACCGCCACCCCAGGAACCCGATCCAACTCCTGGCGTAAGGCGGCCAGAGTCTCTTCCCGATTCTCCATCCCCGCCGTACTCAACTCAAGATCCAACTCGGCAAAATTAGACCCCACAATATGGGGATCTCCCGGACTGCGGCCCGATCGCATCTGAATCGTCTCAAAACGGGGGTCTTGCTTGAGAGCCGTTTGGATCGCAAACCCCGTGCGATCCGTCGCCGCCAGAGAACTTCCCGGAAACAAATCCAGAGACAACACCAGCGATCGCTCCTGAAACTCCGGCAAAAACACCCGTCCCAAACCCGGCAAAATCACCAACACCGCCACCAACGCCGCCCCAGCCCCCAAAAGAATCCAGGCGGGGTGATTGAGCACCATCAACAGCAGCGGACGATAAAGCCGTTGACTGCTGCGGGCCATCCAAGTCTCATCATCCGGTAAGGGACAATTGGCCAGTAAGAGGGCACAGAGGGCCGGAGA